>BOXE01000003.1:0-199534 GCA_019650635.1 Alphaproteobacteria bacterium
CTATTTTCTGGAATAAATTTTGATGTAAGATCTCTTCCAGGTGTATATATAGGTGTTGTAATGGGAAGGCATGCTGGCTTTCTAACAGCATCTTCTTCACTTTTAAGAAGTAAAGGCTTTGATGGTCCTCATCTGATATTCATCCCAGAATTCTCATTTAGTATAAAAGAATTTATCAACAATATAAATTCGTTTTTAACAAATATGGACGTTTTTATTGCTGTTTCAAAAGGCATAAAAGACAAAAATAATATTCTTATACAAAGAAAACCCAACCCTCTAATGAATATGAGATCATGGAAATATCAGTTATCTGGTTCAGGAATGTTGGGGACTTTTTGCGAATGAGGTGAAAAATAAATTAAAAATATCTAGGTAAGAGCTGATACACTAGGATATTCTCAAAGATGCTTTCTTGGATCAGCATCAGAAATTGACCAAAAAGAGGCATTTGAGATAGGCTTAAAAGCTGTTTCTTTTTCAAATATGTATAGGGGTTCTTTTTCAATAGGAATAGAAGAAAGAAAGAATTTTTCCCAAAAATATAAAGTAAAATTTATTGTCAATAAATTAACTAACATTGCAGGTAAAACAAAAATAATGCCTACAAAATTTTATAATTTAAAAAAATTTGACGTAACAAACAATTTCATAAACTATTGTAAGCCTTTGATTGGTAAAAAATTCCCTCAAACTACGTCAATTATTTAAAATTTTCAATCCTAAAATAGACTGTTTTTTTTCTAATAAAATTAAGTCTATTTATCTTTTTTAAAGCTTTCATCATATTATTCTCAAAACAATTATGAGTTGTAATTACAATTGTTGCATCTTTTGAATTACTGATCTTTGTTTCCTTTTGAAGCATTGATTTCATTGAAATGTTAAATGTTTTGAATTGATTAGCTATACCCGAAATGACACCAGGTTTGTCATATGTCGTGAATCTCAGATAATAACTACCAAATCTTGATTGTAGACTAGTTTCTTGATAAGGAAACGTAGGGCTTTGCTTAAAACGATTTTTTCTTTTTTTTGATAAACTAATTATATCACTCAAAACCGATGTTGCAGTTGGGTGCGCACCAGCCCCTTCCCCAACGAAACAACTTTTTTTACAAAAATTAGATTCCACAACTATCCCGTTGTAAACACCATCTATTTTAGCAATAAAAGAGTCTTTTGATAACAGGCATGGATATACAAAGTTTTTAATATTTTTATTTTTTAATTCTGTTATACCAAGTAATTTAATTTTGTAACCAAGTGAATCCGCAATTTCAAGATCTTGTAGATCAACATTTTCAATGCCTTCGTTATCAATCTTCGAAACATTATTATAACATTCAAAAGCTAATGAAGAAAGTATAGAAAGTTTATGGGCAGTATCAGTTCCGTCTATATCAAATTTCGGATTTGATTCAGCATAACCTAATTTTTGAGCTTCACTAAGTATATTTTTAAAATCTTTATTGTATAAAAGCATATTACTTAAAATATAGTTTGAAGTCCCATTTAGTATACCATAAATTTTTGTAATTTTATTTGACAATAAGAACTCATCAATAACTTTTATAATAGGGATTCCACCAGCGACTGCGGCTTCATATTTTAAGCGAACAATTATTCTTTTCCATGAGTGAGTGTAATTGATTCCAAAATTTTGATACTAAAGCTTTATTTGCTGTTACAACATTTTTCTTTCTCACGTAGTGCATTAAAAACTATATCTTTAGATACTCCTTTTTCTCCGCCAATTAACTCAACCAATATATCATAATTATGAAATTTTAATAATTTCTTTGCGTCACTAAAAAAAACAGTGTTTTTGAAAATTTCCCCTTTAAATTCTTGTTTTCTTCGACTGGCAATTGCTGTAATTTCTATTTTTGTTTGTTTATTCTTATATTTTAATAATAAATCTATAAGACCTTTCCCAACAGTTCCAACGCCTGCTATTGCTATCTTTATTTTTGGATTCAACACTAATTAATAGATTAAAAAGATTTCGGTTCTCTGATTTGCTTTTGTGCCAGCAGGCATATTCTCTTTAAAAAGTGGTTTTGTATCTGATACTGCCTCTGTAAAAATATTGTTACTTGGAAAGTTATATTTCTTAATAAAAATATCAGCTACTGATTGTGCTCTTTTATCAGAAATATTAAAGTTTACAAGCTTATGTTTCGCCAAAGGCATATCCCTTGTTCTTTTACTTGCATGACCAACTATTTTGATTTTTGCTTCTCTTTCTTTTGCTATTTTTGCAACTCTTTTAATTTTGCTCAAACCAGAACCATCAACTTGACTTGAGCCACTGTAGAAGTTTATCGTCGCAACTCTGAACTGTATTTTGTCGTTAATACTAAGTTTAGGTAGTGGACTTTCAAAATTTTGCAAAGCAGTAACTGCTTCAACTTTCTCATTTTCAGCAGTTTCATCAGCAACCGGTTCAACGACCTCTTATTGAAGACTCCTCCTCAAACTTTGATCAAGTAGAACACTATCATATTCCTGCGTTGGAGTTGGATCTAATTTTTCTTCAGATATCTCAAGTGCCGGCTCCTCATTTATTTCAGAAAGTGTTGAATTTTCTTCTTCTTGTATGTCAGAGAGAAGTTGACCAACCTCATCTATTGGTTCAACTTCAGATTCATCTTTTTCCATAATATCGGAAATGGAAATACATCCGCTCAGAAGAAAAAAGAATAATAAAATTAATAGTTTTTGTTTAATATTTGTCAAATTAACTTCCTATTCTTAAGAAGTATAGTTAAAAAAAAGAAATCTGAAACTACTTTTTTAAAAATTCTTGACTAAGATTGTAATATACATCAGGAGTATTTATCAATAATCTTTCTTCTGTGTCTGAAATTTTTCTTACAAATCGAGCAGGATTTCCAGCCCATAACTCTCTAGTTCCTACTTTTGATCCTGGAGGAACAATTGCTCCTGCTGCAATAAATGCAAAATCTTCTATTTTTGATTGATCTAAGATTACTGAACCCATACCGATAAGAGCATTTTTACCTATTTCACAGGCATGAATAGTGGCATTGTGACCTATTGTAACATTATCAGAAATGATAGTTGGGCTTCCTTTTTTTCCTTTTGCTGAAAACCCATAGGATGAGACATGGATAACCGTTCCGTCTTGAATATTACATTTTTTTCCAATTCTAACATAATTAACGTCTGCTCTTATTACTGTATTATACCAAACATTGGATTGATCTTCTATATTGACATCTCCAATTATCATAACACCATCTGCTAAAAATACCGAATCTTTAATTTTAGGAGATTTATCTTTATATTTTAAAATTTTTTTCACTAGATTAAAGACTCCGTTTCCTCAAAATCAAACATAATATTCATGTTTTGTATTGCTTGTCCTGCAGCTCCTTTTACTAGATTATCAATACAGCTAACAATTACTATTTTTCTTTTTGAATAATCAGAAAACAAATTTATTGCAAGATTATTTGTATTTTGGACTTCTTTTACCTGAGGAATTTTATTACCTGAATAAATTTTAATAAAAGGTTCGTCAACATAGAAATTTTTTATAGTTTTGTAATATTCTTTTCATCAAACTCTTTTCTAAATAAATCAGAGACTGTATCCCAGAGATTATTGGTAAAACATGAGGCACAAAGGTAAAGGATACTCTTTTTATTAATAAGTCTGATTTCTTGGTCAATTTCTGATAATGTTTGTGACTTCGATACCAAGAAAAAAATTACCACTTATTTCGAGAAAAGTTCTCGATTCTCGGTTGCTTACCTGCCCCACTTATACTTAGATTTGAATCAATTATAATATCGTGAATTTTAATTTTTTTCTTTTATTAAAGGGATTAAGGGAATCAGAATAGATGTTGATAAACATCCTGGATTCGAAATGAATTACTTTTGTTTATTTTTCTTCTATAAATCCCAGGACAAGCCGTAGCAAAATTTTTTTTTTTCAATGAATAAGACTCCATGTGGAATGTTATAAAAATTTTTGGTATTTTCTAACTTAGATTTGAGCTCCAAAATCCCAGAAAGATCTATAATAGAGATTTTAGGGTTAAGATTTTTTATTATTTCTTTTTGTAATTTACCATTAGGCAAACAGCTAAAAATTAAATCTGTTTTACTAAAATCAAAGTCTTCATAATTAGAAATTTTGATTTTGTCAGATTTATTTAAATTTTTAAATAAATCTCCTAATTTTATACCAGCTGTTGAATTCCCAAAAACTCCATGTATTTTAATTTGCTTATGTTTATCTAAATAGTAAAGAAGTTTTTGAACCCGTATAACCGGATACACCAAAGATACATACATTTAAAGACATATCTTATCTTTTTGAAAATTGTGGACTTCTTCTAGCTTTATGTTTACCAAATTTTTTTCTTTCGACTTTTCTGGCATCACGGGTTAAAAATCCAGCTTTTTTTAATTTTTTTCTTAAAGAGGGATCAAAGTTTACAAGAGCTTCTACTGATTCCGGTCTTAAAGCTCCAGCTTGTCCAGATAAACCACCAATTGAAACTGTCGAAAAACTTCTAGTTTATCAAGATTGTCGGTCTTAAAGAGTGGCTCTTCAAATTGTGCTATAAATTCTTTTAAAAATAGTCTTTACTTGACTTTCCATTTACTGAAATTTTGTTGCTCCCGTGTTTAACCACACTCTTGATACTGATGTTTTTTTTTCTGCCAAGTAGCTTCCCTTTTTACTATTTTGGGATGTACCCCAATGTATCTGTTTGATAAATTTTCTTTTAAAACTTTTCTTACGAATTCACTCTATTTTTTCTATTTAATGAACCAAAATCAAAGATTTCTGGTTTTTGAGCCTCTAAATTATGTTGCTCATCTTTGAAAATTCTTAAATTGGAAAGTTGTTTCTTTGAAAGTGCATTGGAGGTCATCATTCTTTCAACAGCTTTTTTTATTATTGATTCAGGTTTTGCACCTTTAATTATGTCTTTAAAATATAACTCTTTAAGACCTCCTGGATAACCAGTGTGTTTATAATATTTTTTTTCTTTCACTTTATTACCAGTCATCATAACTTTTTTTGCATTTATAACAATAACGTTATCACCACAATCCAAGTGTGGTGTAAAAATTGTTTTATGTTTTCCTCTTAAAATTGAAGCTATTTTTGCAGCCAATCTACCAAGAACCAAACCGTCAGCATCTATTAGATACCATTTTTTTTTAATATCTTTTTTTTTTAAACTATAGGTCAACATACCATATGCAAAATAGCTTAAAATTATCTGGTGTCAACAGCAAAACTAATATTTATGTGTTTTTACGAGCCCATAAAATATATTCACTGTTTACTTTTTTAGTCTCCAATTGAACAAGAAAAGGAATGTCATATGGATGATTTTTTTTTATTAAATTTTCGATTTTTTTTTTTGTATGAAATGTTTTAATTAGAAGTATTGATTCATTTGATTTTTTTAAAGATCCACTATCCCTGTAATAACTTTCAACATTTTTAACAACATTCACACACACAATCATTTTGTCACTTAGCATTGCTTTAGCAAGCTTTTTAGATTGCTTGGGTGACCCACAGGTTGTGTAAAAAATATTTATTCTTAAATTCATATTTTTTGGTCGGGGCGACTGGATTTGAACCAGCGACCTCCCGCCCCCCAGACGGACGCGCTAAACCAGACTGCGCTACGCCCCGTTAGATATGATATTCTTAATCTCAAAAATCAAATCCTCTATTTCTTTAATCATTATTCTCTTTTCAGATGGATAATTAAATCGCTTCTTTTCTTTAAAATAAAGATTTACTCCTTCAATTGAATATTTTTTTTTTTGTAAAAGATATTTAACTTCTTTTAATATTTCTGTCTGACTACTAGAATAGTATCTTGTCCCTCTGGGTTTCCTTATAGGCTTTAAAATATTAATTTTCTTTTCCCAGAGTCGTATAACATAGATTGGTAATTTCAATTCTTTAGCTATAAGTCCAATTTTTTTTAGAGCTTTATTTTGTGTCACTTTTTCCTGTATTTACATTTATTAAATTTATAAGAAAATTGGAAGGTTTAAACTTTATGACATTTCTCTCAGAAATCATTACTTCTTCTTTTGTTTTCGGGTTTCTTCCAATTCTTGCTTTTTTATTTTTAATTTTGAAAATTCCAAAATTAACTATTTTTACATCTTTTTGTTTAATTAATTGTGAAGAGATAATATTAACGAATGACTCAAAAAAAAACTTACACTCTCTTTTTGACAATCCAATATTTTCATTTAAATGACTCACAACCTTTGCTTTTGTCAAAACTTTCTTGGACATTAACAAATTATATATATCATAATCTCAAAATACAACTACCCCATGTCAATCCTCCACCAATTGCACATAAAGCTAAAACATCATTATTCTTAATTGTATTATTTTCGATTGAACTAGACAATGCTAAGGGTATTGAGGCTGCAGATGTATTAGCGTGAAGTCTAACAGTGCTTATAGGTTTTTTGGTCATTAATACCAAGTTTCTTGGCTGTACTTGAAATTATTCTTTGATTTGCTTGATGAGGTATAAACCAATTAATGTCATCAATATTCAAGTTGCATTCACTCAAAGCTTCAAGCGTTGCTTCAGATAATTTGTTAACTGCTTGCTTGAAGATGTCTTGTCCATTCATTCGAATTTTTCCGACCATTTGATTCTTAGAAGGTCCTCCATCACTAAACAGACTATCGTGCCATGAACCATCTGAGAAAAGTTTTGTAGAAAGTACTCCAGATTTACCATCAGATTGTCCTAATATAATTGCACCAGCTCCATCCCCAAATAAGCACGCAAGTTCTTCTGTCACTCCAATCAACAATTTTTGATAATGTTTCAGCTCCAATAATAAGAATTTTTTTTGCTTTATTACACTTTATTAGTGAATCTGCAATTTCAAGAGAATAGATAAAACCTGAACATACTGCCTGAACATCAAATGCAGGAATATTTTTCATACCTAATTGTGTTTGAACTTTTGTAGCAGTTGATGGGAATGTTTCATCAGGTGTGGTAGTTGCAAGGATAATACAATCAATGTCTTCACTTTTTAAATTAGCAGATTTTAAAGCATTTTTTGATGCCATTACAGCAAGGTCTGAAGTTAATTCATCTTTTAAAACTATATGCCTTTGTTTTATTCCAGTCCTAGTGAAAATCCATTCATCCGAAGTATCAACAAATGCAAGGAGATCTTCATTTTTCAAAACTTTTGAAGGTAAAAAATAACCATGACCTAGAATTTTAGAACGAGATAACATTTTATTTATATAATTCTAACTTTTTTTCAATTTGATGAATATACGAATTTTCAATTAGTGAAACTGCAACTCCTATAGCGTTACAAAAACCAAAAGCATCAGTGCCACCGTGACTCTTGACTACTATTCCATTTAAACCCAATAAAACTGCACCATTATATTTGCGCGGATCAATTCTAGTCTTGAATCTGTTTAACGCTGGTTTTGAAAGAATGTATCCAATCTTTGAAATGAATGAGCTTTTGTATGAATTTTTTAAGAATGTGAAAATTAGTTCTGCTACACCTTCAGCAGTTTTTAAAGCTATATTTCCAGAAAATCCGTCTGTAACTACAACGTCTACAATACCTTTATTAATATCATTACCTTCAACAAAACCATGGAAATTTATTTTTTTTTCAATTTTTTTAAGATCTGAGTGAGTTTGTTTGACTATCTCATTACCTTTTATAAGTTCAGAACCTACATTTAATAATCCTATTTTAGGTTTCTGTATTCCGAGAACTGCTTGAGAAAATATGTCACCCATTAATGCAAACTGTACTAAATTATCATTTGAACAATCAACGTTGGCACCTAGGTCTAATATCACTGTTTGACCTTTCATAGTAGGCATCAAACCAGCTATTGCAGGGCGGTTTATTCCATTTAAAGTCTTTAATACAAACTTTGATATAGCCATTAGAGCTCCTGTATTTCCAGCTGAGACAAAACCGTGAGATTCACTATTCGATACATTGTTGATACCAAGTCTCATACTTGACTTTTTTAGTTTCCTCAATGCTGTTACTGGTTCATCATCTGATTTTATACTTTCTTCTGTATGAAAAAATTCGGTATTAATGAGACCAGATTTTTTTAATTCTGGTTCAGATATATTTTGATCTCCAAATAACTTAAACTTAACGTTTGGATAGATTTTGGATGCCATCTTAACACCTTCTAAAGTTGCCTTTGGGCCGAAATCTCCTCCCATAACGTCAATGGCCAATACTATTTCTTTCAAAACAAACCCTTGTTCTACTTTTCAGTATCTAAATCAGAATCTTCACTAGATTCTGTTTTATCAATGATTTCTTTTTTGTTATAATATCCACAAGAATTACAAATATGATGAGCAAGCTTGAATTCACCACAGTTAGGACATTCAACTGAGTTAACTGCAAACTGTGAATGATGAGATCTTCGTTTACCTTTTCTGGATGGTGTTGTTTTTCTTTTTGGAACTGCCACTTTATATTTTCCTTAAAATAGTAATCTTGACTTGTACATAAAATTTCAAAAAATAACAATATTTTTTTTAAATACTTTATTTATTTGTAAAAAGATTAGCTCTCCAGAAGTCTTTTTGATCAAGTTTTTTCAAATGATTATAATTCAGGCTTAAGTAATTAATCATTAATTTTGTAACTAGAGAGCTCTTTAAATTTTTATTGATAACTTTTTTCAATTTTTTTTTTCCTCCATTTTCAAAATTATCAAATATTTCACTAAAAGCGTATAATCTACCATAGAAATTTTCTATAAATTTTCTAATTTTTTTTCTCAAACTTGTTTCTGAACCTCCAAGTTCTATAACCATTCCTTCAAGATCCTTTATAAAAATTTTTATTAAATATTCCAGATACTTTTCACTCAAGTTCTTTGTTTTCATATACCATAGAATTAAGATTAAATTTAGTTGAAAAACTTCTCGAAAATGATCAGTATCATTTGTCCTGAGTTTAATAAATAATAAGAAACTTTTGATTCCTCAACTATTTTGTTGTAAATATTTACTAAATCTTTTTTTTTTTTATTAAAAATTAACATTATGAAATATTTTATTTATTTTTTCTTTTGTATAATATTATCATCATGTATTTCAAAAAAAATTATAAATGGTAATTTACCAGATGCAGATACAATTTCCCTTCTTAAAATTGGACAAGATGACAAAAATTCTGTTACACAAATTTTAGGCGAACCGTCATTTAAAGGTAGTTTGGGTGATAATGCATATTATTATGTTGGAAGTTTAAAATCAAAAATTGCATTTCTAAAATCTAATGTTAAAGAACAATATATATTAGAACTAAAATTCAGTAAAAATAATAAACTTAAAAATATTTATTTTTATGATAAGTCATTATCTACAGATGTAGCAATGTCTTCACTTGAAACGAAAACAGATGGTGCAAAACAATCTTTTTTCCAACAGATTTTAGGTAATTTTGGAGTTCCAGGTATGAAAAGAGGTGGCCCTATTTTAGGTAGTGGTAAAGCTGATGATTAAAGATTTAAGACAACATTGACAACAGAAGGATTGAAACAATGTTGATAATTTTTATCATTGGGTTAATAGCGGGGCCTGCAGTATCTTTGTAAGGATCTCCTACTGTGTCACCAGTCACTGCAGCTTTGTGAGCATCCGAGTTTTTTCCACCAAAATTTCCATCCTCTATGTATTTCTTAGCATTATCCCAAGCTCCACCTCCTGAAGTCATTGAAATAGCAACGAATAAACCTGTAACAATAGTACCGAGTAGCATAGCGCCGACTGTTGTAAATGCAGGACCAGATTCACCCGAAATAATATAGATTAAATAGTAAGTCACGAATGGAGCTAAAACAGGGAGCATTGAAGGAAGTATCATTGCATAAATTGCTTCTTTTGTTAATATATCTACTGCTTTTCCATATTCTGGTTTAGATTTACCTGTCATAATACCTTTATTTTCTGAAAATTGTCTTCTGACTTCGTTTACTATCTTTTCAGCTGTTTTACCAACAGCAGTCATGCCCATTGAACCAAAAAGATAAGGTAACATTCCACCTATTAAAAGACCAACAACAACATAAGGGTCATCTAATGCAAACTTAATATCTAAATTTGGAAAATAATATTTTAAATCTTGTGTATAAGCTCCGAATAATACTAAAGATGCGAGTCCAGCTGAACCAATTGCATAGCCCTTCGTTACAGCTTTTGTTGTATTTCCAACAGCATCGAGAGCATCTGTTGTTTTCCTAACATCTTCTGGTAGATTTGACATTTCAGCAATTCCCCCCGCGTTATCTGTAACAGGACCATATGCATCAAGTGCTACAATCATACCAGCTAAAGCAAGCATTGTTGTAGCTGCTATAGAAATTCCGTAAAGACCAGCAAACTTATAAGATAGAACAATTCCTAAAATAATTACAAATGTGGGTAGTGCCGTGGATTGCATTGAAACAGCTAAACCTTGAATGATATTGGTAGCATGACCAGATTGTGAAGAGCGAGCAACCGATTTAACAGGTCCAAATTCTGTACTAGTATAATACTCAGTTATCCAAACTATCAAACCTGTAACAGATAATCCGATTATGGCACAATAAAATAAATCTATTCCTAAAAATGATTCAATAAAAAGATCACTATTAATTATTAACTTGTCCGCACCTATAAAGATATCAGTAACAATGTATATTAAAATTATCGAAACAAATGCTGTAATTATCAAACCCTTGTAAAGAGCACCCATTATATTTTGGGAGCCATCACTTAATTTTACGTAATATGCTCCAATTAATGAAGAAATAATACAAACACCAGCGATTAATAAAGGGAACATCATAAATTTTTGTTGATCTCCGACGTCAAATAATATGAGTCCTAGAACCATTGTGCCAACTATTGTAACTGCATATGTTTCAAAAAGATCAGCCGCCATTCCAGCACAATCTCCTACATTATCACCTACGTTATCAGCAATAACAGCTGGATTTCTTGGATCGTCCTCTGGAATACCAGCTTCTATTTTTCCAACTAAATCTGCTCCAACATCTGCCCCTTTAGTAAAAATTCCTCCCCCAAGTCTTGCAAAAATTGAAATCAAAGAAGCACCAAAGCTCAACGCAATCATCGCTTCTATAATTTCTCTACCTTGAGATTCTCCAAGTTTCTGGTATAAAAACCAATAATAACCAACAAGTCCCAAAAGACCGAATCCAACAACTAAGAATCCTGTAATTGCTCCTGACTTAAATGAAATATCAAGAGCTTTATCAATACTTTGAGTCGCTGCTTGTGTTGTTCTAACATTTGCTCTTACAGATACAAACATTCCAACGTAACCAGCAAGTCCAGATAAAAAAGCACCAATCACAAACCCAATTGCCACGTAAGGATTGTGTATAAGAAAATAAAGTAAAGAGCGTTATTAAAATACCTACGATTGAAATAGTAATATATTGCCTATTAAGATATGCTTGGGCTCCTTCTTGAATTGCAGAAGCTATCTCTATCATTCTATCGCTACCTTGAGGTTCACTCAATATTCTCTTAGTTGTGAATGCACCAAAACCAATTGAGAGTAAAGAGCAGATTAAGACGATTGAAAATTCGAGAAGCATATTAATAAAAGAACCTTATAAAACAAACCTTATAACACATTAGATTCGATGATCAACGATTAATTAATTAAAAATGACTAAAACCATATTTGTTGGTTTTAAATTCTTTACCATCACAATCAAAAATTCTTACTCCTTTTCCGCTCGAAAATAACCTATTTTAGAAATTTCCTTTAAATTTTTGTCAATTTTTGTTTTTTGATAAACAAAAAGTAATTCATAATCTTCTCCACCAGATAAAATTATTTCCCAATATCATTTATTTTTTTTTATTTTTCATAAATAATTCTTTAGATGCAAATGACAAAGGTATTTTATCTAAGAAAATATTAGCCTGTTTGTTCGATTGACTAGCTATGAATGAGAGTTCTCCTAACAAACCATCAGAGATATCTGTACATAACTCACATTATTTAACAGTTGTTTGCCAACAGAGAGTCTTGGTTCAGGCAGAAGTAATTTTTGAATTAATCTTTTTACTTTTTTTGAGCAATTAAAAATAGAGTCATTATTCATAAGTTCATAACCTAATCCTGCATCTCCAATACAACCTGTAACAAAAATATCAGAATTTGATTTCGTATAGTTTTTTTTATGACAATAATTATCTGTCTTACCAAGAACAGTTAAAGATAAGAAAATTTTGTCAGAACTACTCATATCTCCTCCATAGAGTTTAAGATTGAACTTTTTCATATCTGATTTCAATCCTGAGGTAAATGCTTTTAGCCAATCCTGGGCATTAGATTTAGGTAGTGCAATATTTAAAAAAATACCATCTGGAACCGCACCCATGGCGGCAATATCAGACAAATTTATTCTTATAAGCTTTTTGGCTAATAAATTTGGATCTATACTTTTTTTAAAATGTTTATCTTCTATCATCATGTCTGTTGATATGACAAGATTTTGTTTTTTAAAATAAGCTGCATCATTTTTTAAAAATAAAGACTCCTTATTTTGAGCAAGCGGGAGTAAGTATTTTTCAATTAATTTTTTTTCATTATTCATGAATTTCTAGTTTCTGGTGAATTTTATCAAGAATTGCATTAATAAAGTTATTTTCTTTCTCAATATTAAAGGATTCAGCTAACATTAAATATTCAGTAATAATTATGCCCATCGAAGTTTTTGGATAAGTGATCATTTCAGAAATAGCAACTCTTAAAAGAGCTTGCAATACTTTTGGCAACCTTTTAAATGTCCAATTTTTCTGAAGATGATTAGAGATCAAACCACAAATAAAATCTTCCTTTTCAAAAACATTATTAAAAATTTTTTTAAAAAAAACTTTATCAAATGTTTTTTTATCAAAATCAAAATCTGAATCAATGTGAAATTTAAAATCATTCTGCGTAACAAATTCTTTTTCAATTTGCTTTTGGTCAAAACCAAAACTTTGATTAAATATTGCTTGTACAGCTAAATATCTAGATAAAGATTTTGAATGTATTTTACCTTTCTTCATTTCTAAACCTTAATATTAAAAAAATACTGAGCAATCATATTACACTAAGTCAATTTGACTATTGTTAATTAAAGATGTCCACTAAAATTATATTACTATAATTTTAGGGTTTTGATAAGATTGCAACAAACCATAGCAGCTTTTCCACCAAAATTTTTTTTTTTTATATCAGATCTTTCTATAGCTTGTTTAAAGTTGTTAACAGTTAAAATAGCTGAACCGATTGGTATAACTTTCTTATAAACTAATGAGTAAATTTCATTCATAGAAATATTTTTTACTATGTCATAGTGATCTGTTTCGCCCTTTATAACACACCCAAGCACAATAAATCCTAAATAATCATTTTGAAATTTATGAAGTACAAAAGGAATTTCTAATGAACCATCTACTCTCATTTTGTCAAAAAAAATATTGTTAGATATCAAATATGATTCAGCACCATTTATTAAGTTCGCCGAAATTTCAGGATAAAAATCAGAAAAAATAATTAAGACTTTCTTAGATTTTTTTTGTACCATTAATCTCTAATCCAAAACCATCTATTCCCACTATATTTTTTGATGATTTAGTTAACAAAATTATTTTCTTTACACCCAAATCGAGAAGTATTTGGGCACCTACTCCATATTCCTTTAGAATTTTATTCTTACTTTTAGATAAAGTTGAATTTTTTTTTTTCATTTCTTTATCTGGATTTCTAACTATTACAATAACTCCTTGATCATTTTTACTTATAATTTCAATTGACTTTTCAAGATCTTTATTTTTTAAGTCAAGTAAATCAGAAATGATATTTAAACTGTGCATTCTGACTAACACACTTTTATTTTTTGTTATTTTTCCTTTGACTAAAACTAGGTGCTCAGTTTCGTCTATTAGATTTTTATAAACAAATAACTTAAATGTACCAAACTTAGGAAGACTTATTTCGTCTCTTTTTACACATTTGATAAATTTATCTTTTTTTAATTTATATTCAATCAAATCCTTTATTGATGACATTTTGAGTTTATGTTGTTTGCAAAATTTTTTAAGATCTTTAAAACGTGCCATTGAACCATCGTCATTCATTATTTCACAAATAACACCAAAAGGACTTGAATCTCCATTAGCAAGTCTAGATAAATCAACAGCGGCTTCTGTATGACCAGCTCTTTCAAGGACTCCTCCATCCTTAGCTAACAAAGGAAAAATATGACCTGGACTAACTAAATCATTTGCTTTGGATTTTGGAGAAACTGCAACTTTTATGGTTTGCGACCTGTCCTTAGCACTAATACCAGTGGTTACTCCTTTTTTTGCCTCAATTGAGACAGTAAATGCAGTTCTGTGTCTGCTGTGATTATCGTCAGTCATAAGCTTTAAATTTAGTTTTTTAAATCTTTTTTTATCTAGTGCCAAACAAATTAATCCACGAGCATATTTTGCCATAAAATTTATTTTTTGAGGAGAAACATGTGTTGCAGAAAAAACAAGGTCTCCTTCATTCTCTCTTTTTTCGTCATCGACTATTACAACCATCTTTCCTTTAGATAAATCTTTTATAATTTGTGAAATTGGGGAAAAACTTGTTTTCATTTGTTTAGAGCCTTGAATACATATCTTGCTAACATGTCAATTTCTATATTAAATTTGTCACCAACAGCTGAAAACTTTAAGTTTGTATTTTCCCATGTAAAAGGCACAATGCTTACATCAAAATTTTCTCTATCAACTTTATTGACTGTTAAAGAAATTCCATCAATACAAATAGAACACTTATTTGTTAAATATTTAGATAAGTCGGAGGATATCGAAAAGTTTAAAATCCAAGAATCTTTATCATTTTTTATATCATTAAGAGTTGAAATACCATCGACATGACCGAAAACAAGATGACCACTCAAATCTTCTCCAATTTTTAGTGATTTTTCAAGATTCAATTTATCACCTTCTTTCTTTAATTTAAAATTTGTTTTGGAAACTGTTTCAGATGATAAATTACAAAAAAATATATCCTTCTCAAAACTGCTAACTGTTAAACATACACCTGAACATGATATTGATTCTCCTAGAATCAAACTATCAAATTCTGATTTTATTCCAAGAATTCTTGATTTTGCATTCCAAGAATGAATGACACCAACTTTTTTAATTATTCCAGTAAACATGTTTCAATAATTTTGTTTTTCTAATATTTCCATCGTATTATTTTTTACAATCGATAATTGCGTAGGTTTAAAAGTTATTTTTTTCTTTTTATTTAAAAGGTTAATCGCATTAACTCCTGTGCCACCAATAAAGTAATTAGATCTAAAAATAATTAAACGATCAACTAACTCTTCATTAAGAAATGATGTAAAAACCTCTCCACCTCCCTCAACTAATAAGTTGCAAACTCCCAGTTTAGCAAGCTCTTCAATAATATTAGATAATTTAAACATTTTCTTATCTAACATAAATACTTTTACTTTTTTTTTTTGGATTTTTTTTATTATTTGATTTTCATTCTTAATAGTAAAAATAAAAGTTCGATTTATTTTGCAATTTTTAAAAATATTTGAATTTAGGTTTAAATCTAATTTTTTGGAAAGAATAATTCTTATTGGAGAAAATCTTTTTAAACCCTCTATTCTGCAGTTTAGTTTTGGGTTATCAATATTAACAGTATTTTTACCAACTAAAATGGCATCCGCTTCGGATCTCATAAGATGAACAATTTTTTTAACCTGATCGTTTGTAATTCTTTCAGATTTATTTAGTTTAGACGCAATTTTTGTATCAATTGAAGATCCAATCTTTAAGGTGACCTTTGGACGACTGAACTTTCTATTTAAAATATATCCATCATAAATTTGTTTAGTTTCTTCATTCAAAATATCCCCTAATACCTCTAATCCACTAGTTCTTAATAATTTTTCTCCTGATCCATTAACTCTTTTGTCAGGATCCCTGAGTGAAAAAACAACTCTATTAATTTTTGATTTTAAAATCTTAGACACACAGGACTCATCTCTTCCAGAATGACAACAAGGTTCTAAAGTCGAATAAAGCGTATAATGATGTTTTTTTTTAAAAGTTACTTTTCTTAAAGCAACTGCCTCGGCATGAGGCCTTCCTCCTTCAAAAGTGTAACCAAAGGAAACAATCTTATTGAAATTTTTTTTTGAATTCGACTCCACTATCAAAGAGACAACAGGGGGGTTGGGAAAAGTCGTTCCAATTATTTTTTTTAAAAGAAAAATAGCAATTTTAATGTATTTTATATCTAAATCCACGTCCTATTCGTTTTTGAGATTTAAATTTTTATCAATGAACTTTCTAAAATCATCAGTTTCTTGAAAATCCTTATATACTGAAGCAAATCTTAAATAAGCTACTCTATCTAATTCTTTGAGAGCATCCATTACAAGTTCTCCAATTACTTTTGTCGGAATTTCAGTTTCACCTGAACTTTCTAGTCTTCTTTGTATACTATTGGTTATTAATTCTATCTTGTCAGGGTTAACTGGTCGTTTTCTACAAGAAATATTTATAGATCTTACTAGTTTTTCTCTATCAAATACTGTCCTGTTGTCATCTTTTTTTATCACCATTAATTCTCTTAATTGAACTCTCTCAAATGTAGTGAATCTGGCACCGCAAGCTGGGCACTGCCTCCTCCTTCTGATAGAGCTATTATCTTCTGTTGGTCTAGAATCCTTAACTTGGGTTTCTTCGTGGCCACAAAATGGACATCTCATAAAATAGCTTACCTATCTCTAGTAAAAAGCAAATAATTTCTTTTACAGCAAATGATGTTAAATGGCAGTGCTGTAAATAGGAAATTTTTCACATAAAGCTTTCACTTTTGATTTTACTTCCTTTTCAACCTTTGAATTATCTTCTGGGTTTAAGGATAAACCGTCTAGAACATCTCCGATGAGATTGCCAACAATACGAAATTCTTCTTTTCCAAAACCTCTACTGGTGCCAGCAGGCGTTCCTAGTCTTATTCCTGAAGTTACAAAAGGACTTTCTGGATCAAATGGAACACCATTTTTGTTGCAAGTGATACCAGCGTTCTCAAGTGATCTCTCTGCAGCTTTACCTGTTATTTTTTTTGGTCTCAAATCTACAAGCACAAGATGGGTATCTGTTCCACCTGAAACTACTTCTAAGCCTCTTTCTAGCATCACTTCGGATAAAATTTTAGAATTCGAAACGACAGATTCAATATATTTTTTAAAATCTGGTTGGAGTGCTTCACCAAAAGCTACCGCTTTAGCACATATTACGTGCATAAGTGGTCCACCTTGAAGGCCTGGGAAAACAGCAGAATTAATTTTTTTTGCATGGGTTTCGTTATTGGTAAGAATTATTCCACCTCTAGGTCCTCTAAGTGTTTTATGTGTTGTTGACGTTACAACGTCTGCAAATTCAAGTGGATTAGGATAAAGTCCTGTGGCTACTAGGCCAGCAAAGTGTGCCATATCTACAAGGAAAAGAGCTCCAACTTTATCAGCAATTTCTTTAAATTTTTTGAAATCTATGATTCTAGGATAGGATGATCCACCTGCAATTATCAACTTAGGTTTATTTTCTAAAGCTAAAGTTTCAACTTCATCATAATCGATTAAAGCTGTGTCTTTTCTGACTCCATATTGGATTGCATTAAACCATTTACCAGATTCATTTGGTGGGGCGCCATGAGTTAAATGACCTCCAGCAGCAAGAGACATTCCCATTATTGTATCACCTGGTTTTAACAATGCTAAAAAAACCGCTTGATTTGCCTGAGATCCAGAATGAACTTGAACGTTAGCAAAACCGGCGTTGAATAATTTTTTAATTCTGTCTATGCAAATGTCTTCAACAACATCGACATGTTCACACCCGCCGTAGTATCTTTTACCAGAATATCCTTCAGCATATTTATTTGTTAATATTGTTCCTTGTGCTTCTAAAACTGCCTTTGACACGATATTCTCAGATGCAATCAATTCAATTTGATCGTTTTGCCTGTGATATTCGTTCTTTATAGCTTCTAAGACTGCTGGATCAGTTTGTGTTAAACTGCTTTCAAAAAATAGTTGTGCTGTCATTTTGTCTCCATATTACTTTATTCTACAAGATTAAATTTATCAAGTCTAGCTTGATGGCGTCCACCTTCATAGTTTGTTTTCAAAAATACTAATAAACATTTAATAGCTTCTTGCTCAGAAATCAACCTTGAACCTAAAACTAAAATATTGGCATTGTTATGTTGTCTGGCCAACATTGACATTTTATTATTCATACAAAGCGCTGCACGTACATTTTTAAACCTATTTGCAACCATTGACATTCCGATTCCTGAACCACAAATCAAAACTCCTAATAGATCTTTTTTTAAATCAATTTTTTTGGACAGCTTTCTGGCATAATCAGGATAATCAACAGAGTCTTCAGAAAAAGGACCTAAGTCATCAAATTTTATTTCGCCCTGTAATTCTTCAATTAAAATTTTTTTTAACTTGAATCCAGCATGATCACTTGCAATTAAAATTTCATTCACATTAATTTTCCTTTAATTTTAATATATCTGATTTTAATTGTGACGATAGAAAGTACAATCCAATAATGTTTGGAATGGACATAGCGAAAATCATTGAATCAGAGAAATTTATAACACTTTCAAGATTCATCGAAGTACCAATAACTGTAAAACTTAAGAAAATTATTTTGAAAGAATATTTACTTAAAGAACTCATTCCAAATAAATACGTCCAACATCTCAAGCCATAGTATGACCATGTTATTAAGGTAGATATAGCAAAAAGGGTAATTGCTAAAGCCAATATTGTTGGGAACCAAGTGAAAACTGATTCAAATGCTCTCGAGGTCAATTCAACTCCTTGTATACCAGAGTTACTCTCATAAACACCTGTCATAATAATTACTAATGCTGTCATTGAACACACAATTATTGTATCTACAACTGGAGACAACAATGACATGAAACCAGTATTCAAGTGATTATTACTTTTTGCAGGAGCATATGCAATTGGGGCAGATCCAATTCCTGATTCGTTAGAAAAAACTGCTCTTTTTACTCCAGCAATAAGGGAGCCTAAAAATCCCCCGACTGAAGCATCAAGGTTAAATGCACTTGAGAATATTTTATAAATTGTTTCAGGAATCAAACCAAAATTGGAGATTATAATATACAAACAAGAAAAAACATAAATAAATGCCATTAATGGAACAAGTCTTTCAGTAACTTTTCCAATTGATTTTATGCCACCAATAATTATAAAACCGACAATAAAAGCAAAAACTATTCCACCTAACCAACCTTTATTAAACAAAGGGCTATTTTCAGATCCAGTTGCCTCAACAATTTGTTGAAAAGCTTGATTTGCCTGGAACATATTTCCTCCGCCAAAAGAACCACCTATACAACAAATTGCAAAGAATATTGCTAAAAATTTCCCCAATTTTACATAACCAAGTTGACCCATCCCGTCTGATAGGTATCTAATTGCTCCACCTGAAACTGTGCCATCTTTGTGTATTATTCTGTATTTGTGGCCTAAACTGACTTCCACAAACTTCAAGGTCATACCAAAAAAAGCTGTTATAATCATCCATAACATTGCTCCAGGTCCACCTATTGAAATAGCAACGGCAACACCAGCAATATTCCCTAGACCAATTGTTCCAGACATTGCAGCAGTAAAAGATTGAAAATGAGTAATTTCTCCTGGATGACTTGGATCATCGTATTTACCAAATGCTACATTAAGTGCTCTTTTAAAATAGAAAATATTTACAAATCTAAAATAAAAAGAAAAATAAAGGCTGGCAAACACAAGCCATAAAACAATGAATGGAATCTGATTTCCAAAAAAGGAGAAACTTCCAAAAACAAAGCCAGTGATTGAATCAGAAATTGGTTTAAGAAATGTCTCAATATTTTTATCTAAATTTTCAATCATTTTTTTAATTTTAAACGAAAAAAAAATTACTGCAAAATTTCAATTAATTTTTCATAAGAATTAATTAGATTTTCTTTTTTTATACAATAAGGTGGCATAAAATAAACTGTATTTCCGAGTGGGCGCAACAACAACCCGTTTTCAAGAAATTTCTTTCTCATTTCAAGACTTTCTAAAGAACCGTAGCTATCAGAAATATTTTTAAAATCAAATGCTGCTATTGTTCCTAATTTACGAATTTTTGAAATATTTTGAAGTTTTGATATTTTTTTTAAACAGTCATTGTGAATTTTAGAGATTTCTTCAATTTTTGTAAAAGTTTTATCCTCATTAAATAAATTTAGAGAACTAAGAGCTGCTGCACATGCAACAGGATTAGCAGAAAATGAATGCCCATGAAGAAATGTTTTATTAAAATTAGTGTCTACAAAAACCTTATGTATTTCCTCGCTAAACACTGTAGCTGCAAGAGGAATAAATCCTCCAGTAAGTGATTTTGCCAAACAAATTATATCTGGTTTCATAGTTAAATGATCTGTTGCAAACATTTTCCAGTTCTTCCAAAACCAGTCATCACCTCATCAAATATTACAAGTATTCCTTGATCTTTAAACATTTTCACTAACTTATCCAAAAACTCTTTTCTACAAATTTTCATACCTCCTGCACCCTGGACAAGTGGCTCTAAAATTACAGCAGCAATTTTATCTTTCTCTTTTTCAACAATTTTATATGCAGCATTCATAGCTAATCTTTCACTTTCTTCAAGTTGATTGTTCCCCAACCAATCCTCTGGAAAAGGAATAAAAGAATTTTTGTGTAAAATATCCTCAAATGGCTTGTAAAAGCCAGTTGTTTTACCCACAGACATTGCGCCGAAAGTGTCGCCATGGTATCCACCTGAAAATGCAATAAATTTTGTTTTTTTTTTTGCCTAAATTATGCCAATACTGAATTGCAACCTTTCATCGCTATTTCAACAGAGGTTGAACCATTATCTGAATAGAAGACTCGAGACAAGTTTTTTGGCAAAATATCAACAATTCTAGCAGCCAAGTCTACAGCTGGATGGTGTGTAAAACCAGCAAAAAGAACTTGCTCAAATTTTTTGGACTGATTAAAAACAGAATTTACCATTTCGTTTCTGCAATGACCATGTGTATTTATCCACCACGAGGATATTAAATCAATATACTCTTTACCTTCAATATCAAAGAGTATTTCATCTTTTGCTGAACTAATAATTATTGGATCTTCAGAAAATGAAGATTGTGTAAAAGGATGCCAGAGAAATTTTTTATCCTTAGCTAAAATTTGTTTTTTTGATTTCATATAACCCCAAACAAAGTTTTCATATCTTCAACTGATTTTTTATTAATAACTGATTTAAATGGTATCTTGGCAATTATATTAATTTTTTTTGCCATAAATTTTTTTTCCAAACTTTGAAATAGTCTTGAAGGTTTCAGGTTCGTTATCTCCAACAAAAACAATTCCGCATAATTTTATTTTTTTTTGTTTTAAAAGATTTATCGACAAGAGTGTGTGGTTTATTGTTCCCAATTGCGACCTACTAACTAAGATAACTGGAAAATTAAAAAATTTTATTAAATCGATCATGAGCATTTTATCATTCAATGGCACGTTTAATCCACCAGCGCCTTCAATAAAAATTTTTTTTTTAAGCTTTTCATTCAAAACATTTTTAAATTTAACCATTCTAATTTTTTTTTTCTCAAAGTCAGCGGCGATATTAGGGCTTAATCCTTTTTCAAAAAAATAAGTTTCTGGAAGTATTGTTTTTCTATTACAATTTTTTGTAATTATATCTGAATCTCTATAACCAAATTTATCAACACCACATTGAATAGGCTTATAATATATTGCATCAAATTTATTTACTAAAATTGAAGCTACTAAAGTTTTACCAACCCCTGTATCGGTTCCAGAAATAAAATATCCTTTCAGCATTAGTCTCTAATTTTCCTTATAAAAAAATAACTAATATCAAAGTTAACTCTAACTTTGCCTTTATCTCTTCTCATACTATAAAGATCTTGGATATTGAATACATTGTTACTCACATTAGCCCCTATTTTTTTTAAACTTTTAAAGAAAAACATTATATTTTTATATTCTAGCTCATGGATCATTCTTTTCATTGTGAAATAAAATTTTTTATTATTTAAAAGTTCTTCCATTTTTTTCTCATTTGGAAAATCATTAATTAATTTATGATGTTTAGTTTTTAAATTATTAAAACTTCTTGAGTTGGGAAAAGAAATGAGCACAATAGATTTTTTTTTAATTGAATTTAGTATTTTTTTAATAAGCTTTAAAAAATCTTTTGACCAATGAAGTGACATATTTGACACAATTAAATTATAATTTTCAAAGTTATCAAAAAAATCAAAGTCATTTTTAAAAAAAAAAAACATTTTGATTCTTAAATCTTATTTTTGATTTTTTAATCATATTATTAGAAATATCTAATAAGTGAATTCTGGTTAAACTTAAATTTTCAGATATTTTTTTACTACAAAATCCTGTTCCACAACCAAGTTCTAATAAAGAAAATCCTTCTTTATTTTCTTTAATTTCATTAAAAAATAAATCTAATAGATTTTTTGATATTTCTTTTTGTATGCTGGAATGTTTGTCATAACAATCAGCTCCTTGATCAAATGAATTTTTTACTTTTTTTTTGAATGTGTCCACTATATTTTCTCTAGAACTTTATAAATTAATTTAAAACATATTTCAGGATTGGTCTTAGGAAATCCATGATCATATTCATTTAAAAAGCTTATATCGTGATTATCATTATCTAAAAAATCTATACTTTCTTTATTGATGTTTAAAACTTTGTCATTTGTTGAATAAAATGTGTGAATAGGAAAATTTAACTTATTAAATTTTAAGGAAAAATTTTCACGTTGGAGTTCTATTAATGCATTTCTTAGCGTTTCAATATTAATAACTTTGTGAAAAGAATATTCAACATTACATGTTTCGTAGAAGTTTTTAAGAACTTTGACAGGATTTTCTAACAATTGTTTATGCATGTAAGCAATTTTTTTATAAGTTAGATTTGGCTTTTTTTGATAATTGACAAAATCTGGTGCTCCAAAAAAGTTGAATAATAATCTACATGGAATGTCATTTTTTAAAAACCAATTAAGACCATAAGAGTGAACTATGAAAATATTGTTATCACTTTTAAAAAAAAGTTTTGATTGTTCTGTTTTTGAGAAGAATTTAAGATCTAACGATTCTGAATTTTCACAAACATCAAGAGACTCAATTTTCTTTTTTACTGAGTTCCAAAAAGTTTTGTCAAAACCCCAACCATGAATAAAATAAAAATTAAATTTCATTAGTGTTTAAAGTTTGAAATATGTTTTATAAAATTTTTTATAATGACCCTACTCATACTTGCAGTTAAAGATAATCTTATTCTATCATAACCAGAAGGTACTGTTGGGGGACTTATCTCTTTTACAAAGTATCCGTGATCAAATAGATATTTTTTTAGACTTTCACACTTTGAACGATCTCTTAAAATCAAAGGAATTATATGTGAATTAGACTTTGCAGTATCAAAGTTTAATCTTTTTAATTTTTCTAAAAGAAACTCAGAATTACTTTTAATTTTTTTCCTTAATTTTGATGCTTTTGTTATTTTTTTCAATGAAGCTGATATTGCGCCTAGAATCGAGGGTGGTAAAGCAGTTGAGTAGATTAATCCTCCGCAAGAATTAACAATTTTTTTATAAAAATCCCTTGAGCATGAAACAAACGATCCATAACTTCCTATAGCTTTACTAAAGGTACCTACAATAATTTCATTTGTATTTTTATTTCCATCTGAGGCGAACCCATACCCATTCTTACCGTATAAACCAAACGAATGAGCTTCATCAAGATAAAGTATGCAAGCATATTTTTGTGAAAGATATCTTAACCCATTTAAATCAGCAAGGTCCCCATCCATGCTGAAGAGTGTTTCAGAGATAATCATTTTTTTGATTTTGCTTGGTGTTTTTTTTAACTGACTTTCAAGGTGATTCAAATCAAGATGATTGTATCTAAAACACTTTTGTCTGGAAATCAAACACCCATAATTAATACTTGCATGATTAAGTTTATCAGAAAAAATAATGCATTTATTTCTTTTACCTAAAGAATTTTCAGTTAAACAGGGAATAAGTGTTGAATTTAATAAAAATCCATTTCCAATTATTATAGAGTTTTCGTGTTTAATATTTTTACTAATTAGTTTCTCAATCATTTCTATCTTATCTAAATTACCCGTAACCAAACGAGATGAAGACAAACTAGATCCATATTTTTTTATCCAAGAAATCGATTCATTAGAAATTTCTTTATTTTTAGAAAACCCAAGATAATCGTTGCTAGCGAAATTTATTAATGTTTTTCCATTATATTTGACCAAATCTTTATTTCTTTTTGAAAGTTTTGCTGAGTAATCAAAAATTTCTAGTTTTCTGGTTGGATTTTTTTTATTTAATGTTATTTTATTCACAGCCTCTTATATAATATATTAATTTTACGAAATAAATAAATGAAAGAAGAAACAATAGTTTTACACACAGGTCATCGTAGAGACGAATCAACCACATCTGTTGCCGTTCCTATCTACCAAACCACATCTTATCAATTTAATAATACAGAACATGCCGCTAAATTATTTTCACTTCAGGAACTTGGAAATATATACACTAGGATAATGAATCCTACATGTGCTGTCTTAGAAGAACGAATGTCAAAACTTGATGGCGGGGTGGCTGCCATGGCAGTTAGCTCAGGCCAAGCTGCTTCAGCATTTTCAATTCAAAATATCTGTCATTCGGGAGATAATTTCGTTAGCTCCACAGATCTATATGGAGGAACATGGAATCTGTTTTCTAATACACTAAAAGAAATGGGAATAGAATGCAGATTCGTTGACCCTGCAAAACCCGAACAGTTTGAAAATGCTATTGACGACAAAACCAGATGCATTTATGCAGAGACCTTGCCCAACCCAAAACTCAATGTTTTTCCTATTAATGAAGTTTCAAAAATTGGAAAAAAACACAATGTTCCTTTGATAATGGATAATACTGCTGCACCATACATATGCAAACCTTTAAGCCATGGAGCAAATATTGTAGTCTACTCTACAACTAAATATATTGGTGGACACGGTCTATCTATAGGAGGGCTGATAGTTGATGGCGGAAACTTTGATTGGGAAGCTGCGGGCGATAGATTTCCAATGCTTAACAAACCTGATCCAAGTTATCATGGTGCTGTTTGGTCTGAAGCTGCAAAACCTCTAGGTCCAATAGCTTATATTTTAAGAGCCAGGGTTATTCTTCTAAGAGACTATGGCTCAGCAATGAGTCCATTTAATGCTTTTACTTTTATTCAAGGTTTAGAAACATTACCTTTAAGGATGCAAAGGCATTGTGAAAACGCCGAAAAAGTAGCAGAGTACCTAAATGGTCACAGCAAGGTTGAAAAAGTTATTTACCCCAAACTCATGTCTGGAATTCATAGAGATAGAGCAGAAAGCTATATGTCAGGCGGCTTTGGATCTTTACTAGGCTTCGAATTAAAAGATGGAGAAGATGCTGGAAAGAAATTCATAGATAATTTGAAACTTCTCTATCATGTTGCCAATATTGGAGACGCAAGATCACTTGCTATCCACCCTGCATCAACTACACACTCTCAATTATCAGATGATGAAAAATTATCATCTGGTGTTACACCAGGTTATGTAAGATTATCAATTGGAATTGAGCACATTGATGATATTATTGAGGATTTAGATCAGGCATTAAAAAAAGCCTGAATGAAGAAATTCAATAGTAGAGGTTTTCCTTTTCAAGGGGAAGAAGACTCAGAAGCTCACGCAATTTAAGAGATCTTGTAGCAGAAACATTTCTTAAAACCGACGATTTAGTTATGCCTTACTTTATTCGTGAAGATTATGATAAAATGGATTCAAAAATAAATTTGGATTTAAAAGATTTTCGATAAATGAATTACTTAAGAGTTAGATGAAATCGTAAAATTAGGAATAAAATCAGTAGCATTGTTTCCAAAGATTGAAGTTGAAAAAAAAACAGATGATGCAAGTGAAAGCTTTAATGAAAATAACCTGATATCTAGAGCTTTGAAAAAAGTTTTGAAAGAGTTTCCAGATCTGATGATCATCTGTGATGTAGCTTTAGATCCATATACGACCAGTGGTCACGACGGCATTATAAACTCTAATGGAGAAATAGATAACGATATCACAGTTCAAATTTTAGTTAAGATGTCTTTAAACCTTGCATCATCCGGCTGTAAAATCATTGCTCCAAGTGATATGATGGATGGGAGAATTAAAATTATAAGAGAAAACTTAGAAACAAATAAATTTTCCAATGTTAATATTCTTTCATATAGCTCAAAGTTTTGCTCTAACTTCTATTCCCCTTTTAGAGACGCATTAGGAAGTAAAGAAAATCTTGGAGATTCAAAAAAAGATTCCTATCAAATTGATTATAGAAATTCTAGAGAAGCAGTAAAAGAATCACTCGAAGATATTGAAGAAGGTGCAGATATTGTAATGGTAAAACCAGCAGGCTATTATTTAGATATTATTAATGAAATTAAAAAAAATTGTTTGATACCTGTCGCTGCCTATCAAGTAAGTGGAGAATATGTTATGATTAAGAATGCTTCTGATGATAAATTTATTGACTACAGACCTTGCGTATTGGAGAGTCTTTCATGTATTAAAAGAGCTGGAGCAGACGTAATTTTTTCATATTTTTCGAAAGAAGTTGCGGAGTGGTTAAAATAATAAAATCATAATGAACTTGATTTTTAAAAATTATAAGATTAAAAAAAGATAACACAAATTAGGAGGTTATAATGTCAAGAACACATCCAGGTAGATTCCACATAGCAATCCCAGGTCCTACAAATATACCTGAAAGAATTTTAAATGCTATGCATATTTCATCAGAAGATCAAAGAAACCCAGAAATTCCAAACCTAACGATTCCCTTATATAAGGATGTAAAAAAAGTTTTCAAATCCGAGAATGGTACAGTTTTTTTATTCCCCGGATCAGGAACAGGTGCATGGGAATCCGCAATCATTAATACTATGTCACCAAATGAAAAAGTTTTAATTTATAGATATGGACAGTTTAGTCATTTATGGGCTGATATGTTTAAAAGACTTGGATTAGATGCAGAAGTTGTAGAAAGAGAATGGGGCACAGGAACACCTCCTGAAGAAGTTGAAAAGACTCTTAAAAATGATACTGATCACAAAATTAAGGTTGTTTGTGTGACACAAAACGAAACTGCTACTGGAGTCACATCAAATGTTGAAGATGTAAGAAAGGCTATGGATGCAGCAAATCACCCTGCACTTTTGTTTGTTGATGGTGTTAGTTCAATTGCATCTATTGACTTTAGAATGGATGAGTGGAAAGTAGATTGTGCTATCTCAGGCTCACAAAAGGGTTTTATGTTACCTTCTGGAATGGCAATAATGTGTGTAAGTCCTAAAGCTCTTGAAGCTCATAAAAAAGCTGAACTTAAAAGATGCTACTATTCTTGGGAAGATCAGATTGCAACCAATAAAGATGGGTATTTCCCTTACACGCCTCAAATACCAATGTTGTGGGCTTTACAGGAGTCATGTAACATGATTTTTGAAGAGGGTCTTGAAAACGTATTCAAGAGACATCACAGAATTGCTGAAGGAGTAAGAAAAGCTATTCTTGAAGGTTGGGAATTAAAACTATGTGCTAAAGATCCATATTGGTATTCCGATACTGTATCAGCAATAGTAGTTCCAGAAGATAAAGACGCAAAACAAGTGCTCTCAACAGCCTTTAATAAATATCATCTTTCACTTGGTGCTGGACTTACAGAAGTAGCTGGTAAGGTCTTTAGAATAGGCCATCTTGGTGATTTAAATGAACTTCAAGCTTCAGCCTTTATTAATGGAGCTGAAATGGCAATGATTGATTCAGGTATTAATGTAAAACCTGGAAGTGGTATTGCTGCTGCTTCTGAATATTGGAGAAAGGCTTTAGAAAATGACGCAAAAGTTCAAAGTATTAGTAACAAGGAAGTGGCCTAGTACTGTAGAAAAAAAGCTAGATGAGAATTTTGATGTCACTCTAAATGAGAGTGACATTCCAATGACCGAAGAACAGCTTCTTGAAGCTATGAATAACTATGATGCTGTTCTTCCAACTGTTACTGACAGTATTTCAAATAAAATTATTTCATCAAGTAAGAGAAAAGCTAAAATAATTGGAAATTTTGGTGTTGGTTTCAACAATATTGATATTGAGTCAGCTAAAAGTAACGGAGTAGTTGTTACAAATACTCCAGAAGTACTAACCGATTGCACAGCAGATATTGCAATGCTTCTTCTTCTTGGAGTTTCTAGAAGAGCCTCAGAGGGAGAATTTCATGTGAGAAAAAAAGAATGGTCGGGCTGGCGACCTACTCATATGATGGGAACAAAAGTAACAGGTAAAACCCTTGGTCTTGTTGGAATGGGGAATAGCTCAAGCAGTTGCACACAAAGCACACTTTGGATTTAATATGAAAATACTTTTTTTTGACCCATATTTTAATAACAATGACATTATTAAAAAATTTAATGCCTTGCCTTGTAAAACACTTGAAGATCTAATGAAAGATTCAGATTTTGTTTCTTTGCACTGTCCATCTACTAGTGAGACTAAAGGACTAATCAATAGTAAAACTTTAGCAGAGATGAAAAAGTCTAGCTATCTTATAAATACAGCAAGAGGTGATGTTGTTGTTGAAAATGATTTAGTTCAAGCATTAGAAAGCGGTCTCATTAAGGAGCAGGTCTGGAGTTTTTGAAGGTGAACCAAATGTAAACCCAAAGCTTTTAAATTTTAAAAACGTTTTTTACTACCACATCTTGGAAGTGCTACTGAGGAAACTAGAGAAGCTATGGGTATGAGAGTATTTTCAAATATACGTGATTTTTGATGGCAAGGAGCCCATGGACAGAGTGGTATAATCCATAATGAGTTTGCTAGAGTTGAAAATAGCTCTGAAAATTTGTTAATGAGTTTATTTAATCATGGTGTATCAAACGTTCAACCCAGAAATATTTTAAAAAATTCATAAAAGTTTACAAAACAAAAATTATTGTAAGCAACAATAGCTATTCAAAAACTTATAATAACTTTAAGAATATTCTTCCAATTTGTGTAGGTAAAGCTTCAGTTGATATGGGTAACACTGCATTATCTCTTCTTAAGAATTTTGAGAACAAAATATCTGAGGGTGTGATAGTTGTAAACAAGGAAAACTTTAAAAAAGTAAAAGGTTTCAAATGTTTTTCTTCTGGACACCCTATTCCTAATAAAAATGGTTTACTTGCATCTTTACACATAGAAAAAAAACTTCATTCGCTTTCGGAAAAAGATCTTGTTTTGTTTTTTTTATCTGGAGGTGGTTCTGCTTTGTTACCCTACCCATCTGCAAATATAAAAATTGAGCAGAAGGTAATTTTAAATCGTAAATTATTAAATTCAGGTGCAGATATCAAAGAAATTAATACAGTGCGGAAACACCTTTCAAAAATCAAAGGAGGTAATTTATTGAAAATGTCATTTCCAGCAAAAGTCCATAGTTTTATATTATCTGATGTAATAGGAGATGATTTAAGTTCGATATCGAGTGGACCAACAGTTCCTGACGAAACGTCTTTTAATGATGTAAAAAGAATTCTTAGAAAATACAATCTATGGAATGATATTCACAAATCAATAAAAGCGCATATTGAATTAGGAATATTAGATAAAAGTTTAGAAACTCCTGACAAAACAAATAAAGTTTTCTTAAATGTAGAAAACACACTAATAGGGAGTAATAATTTATGCTTAAAAAGTATTGATTCTTTATGTAAAAAAAAAAATATCAATTCAAAAATCTGGAAAACTAATATTGAAGGAGATGTTCAAGTTATTGCTAAAAATTTTGTTAGAGATCTTAAAAAAAAGAATTATAAAAAGCCAATAATATTAATTTCTGGTGGAGAAAGCACAGTAAAAATTAAAGGAAAAGGAAAAGGTGGAAGAAATCAAGAATTTGCTTTACACTTTATAAAAAATATAAGAAAGTCTCTCTCTAATCTAAAATTTACACTATTATCAGCTGGAACAGACGGAAGAGACGGACCAACAAATGCTGCTGGAGCAATTGTTAATCATAAAAGTTTGGATTTAATTGAAAATAAAAACATAAATCTAAACAAGGAACTAGAAAATAATAACTCATATCAGGTATTGAAAAAAATAAATTCGCTTGTAATAATTAAAGGAACAAACACAAACGTAGCTGACATTCAGTTACTAATGATAAATTAAATGGGTACATTAAAAAAAAATGAATTAATATTAAAAAGCTCAACAGAGTTTCCTTGTTCTTACATCAAAGGAAGGTCAGAAAAAAGAATTTTTGTAAATATTCCAAAAAATAAATCTGGAAACGAAGTAATATCAAAACTTACACAAAAGGGATTTCGAAGAAATTATGATCACATGTATATTCCATCGTGTAAAAATTGCATATCTTGTATTTCATTAAGATTAAATATTTCCAAATTTATCTATTCCAAAAGTAATAAAAGAAATCTAAAAACCAACTCTGATTTATCATTAGTTGAAAATAAATTTTATTCAGAAAAAGATTTAAATTATTTAAACAATATTGCAGAGTTAGACACTCAGATGGTCAAATGAGATATATGACACAATCTGATTTTATTAATTTTTTTCATAAATCTAAAAATAAAGTAAAAATATTTGACTTAATTAATTTAAATAAAGAGCTTTATGGCTCAATCCTACTAGACGTTTTAGATGATGGATATTCTGCTGTTTATAGTTTCTTTGATCCATATTCACACAAAAGAGGTTTGGGTAAAAACTTAATCTTAAAAACAATTCAAAAACTTAAAGAAAAAAAAAAAGTCACCTTTACCTTGGATATTGGATAAGAGAGTCAAAAAATATGAACTATAAATCTTCATTTAATAATGTTGAATATTTTGTAAATGGTGAATGGACAGAAAAACTATAAACTCTCCAGTTTATTAATTATTTGATTCCTAAAAATAAATTTGAATTTGTTATTTTCCAAAATTTTAAGGAAAAAATATCCTGTTATTTTTAGTGCCTCTTTATAATCATTATATTTATTTTTTTTAAAGTTTTCTTTCATACATTTTGGAATTTTAAAAAGATTTTTAGCATATTTTTTTCCTATTTCGAAATTAACTGCATTGCCTGTTTTTGGAGAAATAAAATAAGTGTTATTAAATTCTCCAGTAACACAGCATTTATTGATATTGAGCCCATAACCAAGATGCTTTAAAAAATTCATTTCCCACTCTACATATTTACCAACTAAATAAGAATTACTATCATACTTTAAAAGAGTCAAATTTTTGATTTCTTTATAAATAGAAGTATTTTGTTCCCATAAAGGTAAAAATTTTATACAAAGTTCCGATGCCGATGCTTTAATAATTGTATAAAAATAATCAGAAGATAAATTATAATTTTCTTGTTCATAATTTAAATATCCAAGTGAATTTTGATTTCTTGAACTCCATGTAAATTGAATTTTATCAAGATTAATTAAATTGATGTTTTTGTTTTTAAAAGACTTTGAAAGACCCTTTATCAAACCATAATCTTTCGACAGAATATATAAAATTTTTGATTTTTCTCCAAAATTCTTTGAATATAAGAAAAAACCTTCGTCGTGTATTTTCATTATTAAATTCTCATTTTTTTAACTGTTAAATCCAAAAATACTTTTTTTTTTAAAATTTTTTCAATGTCGATTCTTGACCTTGTTCCAATCATCTTAATTTTTTCTCCATTTTTTCCTATAATTATTGATTTTTGAGAATCTTTATTTACAAGTATTTCTTGATAAATTTTTATTATTTTTTCTTCATTTTTAATTTTGGTTTTAATTTTTACTAAATATGGTATTTCCTTATTTATAAGATTAAATATCTTTTCTCTTGTAATTTCAGAAATTCTATAATTCATGCTTTTAGTGACTTTAATTTTTCCATTATACTTCCAATGTCTTTCAGGAATTTCATCAATTAGATTGTTCAATAAAAACTTCAGACCTTTTCTTTTTTTTGCAGAAATCATAAAAGTTTTTGAAAAATTTATTTGCGAATTTAGAATTTCAGAATATTTTAGTATTCTATCTTTTGAAACAAGATCTATTTTATTTAATACCAAATAATTTTTTTTGAAATTTTGAATAATAGTATTTATTTCACTTAACAATTTTTTATCAATTTTTTTTGAAAGATCGTAAATAAAAAGATTTAAATCTACTTTTTCTTCCTCATCCTGAATTGAACGTGAAAGACCTTTTGTTTTATACTTTCTATTTTGAATTATACCTGGTGTGTCTGTAAATATAAGTTGACTATGATTTAAATTAATCACTCCAGAAATTTTTTCTTTTGTGGTCTGAACTTTATGGCTGACAATTGAAATTTTATTATTTAAAATATTATTCAATAGTGTTGATTTTCCTGCATTTGGAAATCCAGTTAATAAGATAACTCCACACTTATATTTTTTTATTTTCAATTTTTTTTAAAAGTAATTTAGCGGCATTAACTTCTGCATCTTGTTTATTTTTCCCTTCTCCAATAACAATTAAATCATCACTGTGATTTACACTTATTTTAAAAATTGGTTCATGTTCAGGACCAGTTTTACTTACAAAATTATATTCAGGAAGTTTATTATTTTTTTTTAAGCACAATTCTTGTAATCGAGATTTTGGATCATATTTAGACAAATCAATATTCTTTATTTCTTCTTTCCAAAGATTCTCAACAACAGTTTGTGCTGTTTCAAAATCTGAGTCCAAAAAAACTGCAGCAATAAGTGCCTCAAGTGAATTCGCTTTTATTGAGTCAATTGATTTCATTTTTATATCATTTGAAACTTTTATATAACGGTGAAGTTGAATCAGACTTGCTATATTTATAAGAGTTCTTTTACACACTAAGAAAGAATGTTTTTTTGCAAGTTCACCTTCAGAGTCTTTTTTAAAATTTTTATAAAGATTAATAGATATAATTAATCCTAAAATCCTATCACCTAAAAACTCTAACTTTTCATAGTTTTTTTTATTTTTATCAAAACTTGAATGTGTCAAAGATGTTTCTAAAAGTTCAAAATCTTTAAAACTATATCTGATATCATTAATGAGTTTGGAATACTTGTTCATTCTTTTTTTTGAGGAATCAAACTAACAAAGAATCTATCTTTTCTTAAGGCAGGATACCAAGTCCAGAACTTTAAAAAACTTCCTATTTCAGTATCAAATGAAACAGCCACAACTTCAGCTCTACCCACTAAGTTTTCTCTTGGAATTAATCCAATAAATCTACTATCTTGTGAATTATCTCGATTATCTCCAAGAACAAAAAAATGATCTATAGGAATTTTTATTTTATTAAAGTTGTTAGTATTTAAACCCTCAAACGCTTTTTCAAATTCATAGACTTCATATGTTAACTTGTTAGGTAATGTCTCAATAATTTTTGAAACATCAAAAGATTTGTATTTTTCGACATTTTTTTTTGTTACGCTTATTTCTTTGTTGTTGATTATTAATATATTATCCTTCATTTCTAAAAATCGCCCGGTAGACCAACTACGCGTTTTATGTAGTCAGTTCTATTATCCTCTGGTGTTTTAAAAACAACAATTTCACCTCTTTCTGGCTCCTTGGAAAACAACCTACCTGGAATAATAGGTATACTAAATGGGAGAGAATGTTTTGAAAAACCGTATGAAAATTTAGATACAAATAGATAATCTCCAACTTTTAGATTTGGATACATAGATCCAGAGGGAATGCTAAAAGGCTCATAAAGGAAACTTCTTATTAATAAAGCCGCAATAATCGCATACAAAAGTGAAACCAAGTTTTTCTTAAAGCTACCATCTTTTTTTTTTTCTTTAAAAAATGTATTTTTCATATTTGAATTTTATTACAAAAATATTCAAATGCTAGGATGATTTATAATTTTCATGAATTTCTTTATTGTCATATCCAAACCATCCATTATAGCATTTGAAATTAAAAAATGTCCTACGTTAAGTTCTATAATATTCGGTATTTTTGAAATTTCCTTCACGTTATCGAAGTTTAATCCATGTCCAGCATGACAATCTATTCCAATTTCTAGACAATGCTCTGCTGCTTGCTTAATTCTATTTAATTCTAAATGATGATTTTTTTTATTGAAATTGATAGCAAATTTTCCTGTATGAATTTCAATTACCTTTACTCCAAGCCTTGCAACTGCATCAATCTGCTCTATGTCAGGATCTACAAAAAATGACAACTTTATATCTTTGTCTTTAAATTCAGAGACAAATTCACCAAGATAATCTAACTGATTTTTAACATCCAATCCTCCTTCAGTTGTAAGTTCTTCTCTTCTTTCAGGAACAATACAGCAAGAAAAAGGATTGGTTTTAAAACAAATATTCTTCATTTCATCTGTAGCAGCCATCTCTAAATTTAGGGGGAGATAATTTCTTTTTTTTAGTTCTTCAACATCTCTATCGTTTATGTGTCTTCTGTCTTCTCTTAAGTGGACTGTGATCAGGTCAACATTACAGTCTCTTAAAATATTGGCGACTCTTAATAAATCAGGAAAATTTTCGTTTCTTGCATTTCTTAGAGTCGCCACATGGTCTATATTAACTCCCAATCTTATTTTTTTTTTCATTAAATCTTTTTTCCAAATAAAATTTACTAATTCTATAAGTAATAAACCAGGTTGTAATTGCAATAGGTAAACTACCAAGCAAAGTAGGAAAAAATAATTTACTAAAATTTTCTATTAAGAAACTTATTTTAAATTCATAATACTCAAGTGGAGAGTAAATAAAGTTTACACCCAACTTATAGGCAACATAGAAAAAGAAGGGAAAAGTCCATGGATTTCCAATTACTGAACCAACAGTAGCAGCTATCAAATTACCCCGCATTGCAAGTGTACCCAGGTAGCAAATTATCAAATGAAACCCCAACAAGGGTGTAAACGATATTGCTGAACCCCATGCTAAACCAATCGCAACAGATTCAGGAAAATCTCTGATTCTATAAATCTTCATTTTAATACTTCTGAAAAATTTAGAAAATTGCATTAAATCCTCCTAAACCCTTGAAACACTCTCTATAAAATCAGAGGTTCTCAAAGAGGCAATTACTTTACTAAGATGAGATTTATTTTTTACATCAATGTCGATATTAATTTTGAAAAAGTCAGTATTTCTCTCAGTTATTTCTAAGTTTCTAATATTACTTAAAGATTTTCCAATAATGGAAGATAAGACACCTAATGCACCTATCTTATTTCGGATTAAAACATTTATTTTAGCAACAAAATCGTTTTTTTTGTATTTTAAGTTTTCCCACGATACTTTAATAAATTTATTATTTTCGGACTTTGCTTTTTTTAATTCTTTACATAATTTTAAATGAATAATTAATCCCTTATTTTTCATTACAAAAGAAATAGCTTCATCTCCTGGAATTGGATTACAACATTTAGCAAAGTGAATACTCATCCCTGGAGTAAGGCCATGGACGATTAGAGGAAAATCTTCTGATCTATTTTTTTCTTTAAGCTTATTTAGAATAACAATCTTGTCATTTTTTTTAAGAAGTTTTTTTTCAGGAAACATCGATGAAACTATCTTATTAGGGAAAATCTTACCACATCCTATAAATTTATAAAGATTGTCTAAGTCTTTAAGCTTAAACTTATCTAAAATGTTTTTAACATTTGTTTCTGAGTATCTCATACCCTGATTCTTGAAATGATTAATTAAGATTTCTTTTCCAAGTTTTTTAAAATCTTCGTCTTCTTTTGTGTGGAGGTATCTTTTAATACAAACTCTTGCTTTTCCTGTAATAGAAAATTCCAGCCAGTCTGGTAGAACTGAATTATCTTTACCGCGAATGATTTCTACCTGATCTCCATTTTTAAGCTTAGTTGAAAGTGGTTTAATAGAATTATTAATCTTTACGCCTGAACAAAAATAACCCACATCAGAATGAACAGAAAATGCGAAATCCAATGGCATTGCCCCTTTTGGCAAAGCTACAATATCCCCTTTTGGCGTAAAAACAAAAACCTGATCTGCATGCATTTGCATTTTGGTGTGTTCAAGAAACTCCTCTGGCTCATTTGATTGATCAAGAATATCTAAGATTTGTCTCATCCACCTATATTGTTTTCCGTCTTTTGGATTAATCTTATCTTTATATATCCAATGTGCTGCAACGCCAAACTCTGCTTTTTCATTCATCTCGAAGGTTCTTATTTGAATTTCTATTCTCTGATTAAGAGGACCAATAAGTGTGGTATGTATTGATTGGTAACCGTTCGGTTTAGGGGTTGAAATATAATCTTTGAATCTTCCTGGAACATATGAATAACCTTGATGAAGAAGACCTAAAACTTCATAACAAGTTTTGGTATCCTTTACTAAAATTGTAAAGGCCATTATATCCGAGAGTTGAGAAAAGTTTACAGACTTAACTTTCATTTTTTTCCAAATGGAGTAAGGAGTTTTTTCTCTGCCAAAAACTTTGAATATTATTTTATTCTCAAGAAGAAACTCTTCAATATTCTTAATAATTTTATCTAAAATATCTTCGTCCTGTTGTCTCAACATCAACAGTCTTTGAATTATTGAATCTCTGAGCTCTGGCTCAGTTACATTAAAACTTAAATCATCAAGTTCTTTTCTGATTTCTTCCATCCCAAGTCTTTCGGCAAGAGGTGAATAGATTTCAAGTGTTTCATAAGAAATTCTTTTTTTTTTTTTCTCATCTTTTATAAATTTTAGTGTTCTCATATTATGAAGTCTATCTGCAAGCTTAACAAATAAAACTCTTATGTCTCTTGATGTAGCAAGTAATAATTTCCTGAAGTTTTCTGCTTGATTAAACTTGTCAGATCTACCCTCAAATTTGGATAACTTTGTAACACCATCTACTAAAGATGAAATTTCAGAACCAAAACTTTTTTTTATATCCTCAAGGCTATATGTTGTATCTTCAACAACATCATGAAGAAGAGCAGTAATTATTGTTCTGGAATCGAATTTGTGATCTGCAAGTATACCTGCTACTTCCAGTGGATGTGAAAAAAAAGGATCTCCAGACGCTCTTGTTTGACTTCCATGAGCTCTCATCGAAAAAACATATGCTTTGTTGAGAAGTTTTTCCTCAACATTTGGATCATATGATTCTACTTTTTCTAATAATTCAACTTGTCGTAACACAACAAAATTTTATGATAAAAATCAAAATTTTTAAATATTAAATTATTTTTTTTAGTCTTCTTGCTTTTCTAAATCAACTTGTGGGTTGTCAGTTTGATCTTCTTCTTGGCTATTATTTTTCTTCTGACTAATAAGTTTCTGGATTTCATTTTGAGTCATATATATTTTTTTTCGTTTTTTTTCAGATGCATTTTCTTTTTCGAAATTATCAAAGGAAACTTGAGAGAGCATTTTCATTCATTGGAACTGTTTCATTATCGTCAATATCAGTATCTTCAACCGGTTGATATCTTTGAGATGAAACAACAATCGAGTCCCAAGTTCTTAACTAAATCAATTTTTTTCAGCTATTTCTCGTAATGCAATACGGTATTCTTGTCGTTATCAATTGGAACACTTCTGCCTGAGATCCAGAAGATAAGTCTCTAGCTCTATTGCAAGCATATATAACTAATGGAATCTATTAGGAATAGATGTTGATGCAATCTTCTGTTGTTACTCTGCCATTTAGTCAATTTATATTGTAAATTTTGATTTGCAAGTTTTTTAAAATGTTTTTGCTTTTTCTTTTAATAAGGATGTTCCATTCTTTGTTATATCACATAATGGTTGCATAACAAATCTTCTTAAATGCATTCTCGGATGGGGTAATTGCAAGTTTTTATCTTTAAAATTATTTCATTATAACGCAACAGGTCAAGATCAATAACTCTTGATTCGTTTTTAAATGCTGACTCCTTTTGAAAATTTTCTCAATGTTCATTAATTCCGATAAAATTTTTTTGGCAAGAAATTTGTTTTTACACTCACCTACTCCATTGACATACATTGCCTGATTTGATTTAGGAATTGGTTCAGTCTCGTAAAAATTTGAAACTTTTTCAAGTTCAAACCTTTTTTTCAAAAATTCCATAGCTTTATGACAGTTTTTAATGGATCGCCATAAGTTTCAGATTTTAAATTTGACCCTAATGCTATCAATATCATTTTTTCTCCAATCTGGCTTTTTCTCTTTTCCAATCTTGCTGTTTTTATATTCCCTTAAATCGCCTTTTTTCTTCCTTTTGAAATTCCTAAAAGAATTTTAATAAAACCCTTGTTATTAAAATGAAGATCAAGAGGAATCATAGTTAAGCCATTTTGTTTAACTTCATATTGATTTTGTAAATTTCAGTTTTGTTTAACAAGAGCTTTTTAGATCTTATATTGTTAGTTTTTCAGGACTTTTTCATAACTCTTAAGATCTACATAAAGATTATTTATCCAAAATTCACCTTTTTTATCAACTGCGTAAGAATTATCTAAAGAAACCCACCTTTTCTATTGATTTAACTTCAGCTCCAGTAGAACGATTCCCTACTTCAATCTGATCTATTATTTGATAATTGAAACTTAGCTTTTCTATTAAGAGCTATTATCGATTTTGATTTTTCACCTACTTTTTAATAAGATTAAGATTACGCAAAGCTTTATCGATCTCAAGCATTGTCGATTTTGTTACAGTCGTAAGAGGAAGCCTTAATATATTTTTGCATCTTTTAAGTTTGCTGAGAGCATATTTAACTGGGCATGGACTTGTCTCTAAAAACAATGCTTTATTTAAAATGAACAAAAGTTGATTCAACCTCATTGATTCTTCAATTTGTCTATTTATCCATGAATTATAAATCTGAGCGCACAAACGTGGAGCTACGTTTGCAGTTACAGATATGCAACCAACACCCCCATTTATTAAAAAAGCTAGAAAAGTTGCATCTTCTCCTGATAATTGAATGAATTTTTTTCCACAATTTTGAATTACATTCATTGGTGCAGCTAAATCTGAGGTTGCATCCTTAACTCCAACTATATTTGGTATCTTAGATAATTTAATAAGAAGATCTGATGAAATTTTTTTTACAGATCTTCCTGGAATATCATACAAATATATAGGAAAGTCATTACATTTTTTTGCAATTGCACTAAAATGTTTGTATAGTCCATCATCACTTGGTTTATTATAGTAAGGAGTTACCAACAATGTTGCATCTGCTTTAGACTTTTTGGCATGTTCAACTAAATCAATTGTTTCTGCGGTCGAATTTGAGCCACAACCAGCCATAACGGGGACTCTATTTTTAGATTTTTTGATTATAAAATTTGTTACTTCTTTATGCTCTTCGTGACTTAGGGTTGGTGATTCACCAGTTGTTCCACAAGAAACTAAGCCGTGTGAACCTTCAGAAATTAAAAATTCAATATGTTTCGCAAGAGAATCAAAATCAACTTCTAAATTTTTAGTGAAAGGAGTTATAACTGCTGGAATTGAACCTTTAAATATCATTTTGATCTCTGTTAGACAATAAAAATATTATAATATTCTTATTGTTAATTATTTTCTAGGAAATAATAATATGTTTTTATGATTAAAAATAAATTAGGAATTAATCTCTTTTTTTTTTTAAGTTTAATTTTCCATTGGAATTCTTATGCTCTTGATCCTCCAAGTGTAAAAGCCAGACCTGAAATAAAAGTTTATGCTTACCAAGATGTTTTTGATCAAATAAAAAAACAAAACTGGGCGATGGCAATAGTTTTAGCAGACGATTATAAAAATGAAAATTTATCTTCGTATATTAGATGGCTTGATATAACTCGTCCTGGAAGTAATCATAACTTTCAATACTTAACTAATTTTTATAAAAATCACAAACATTGGCCAAAAAAAGAAATTTTAATTAGAAAAATTGAATCATCAATTGAAAGTAAAACTGAATCCGAAAAAATTATAGAATGGTTTCAGAACAATCCACCCCAAACATCAAAAGGTAAAATTGATTACCTTGAAAGTTTGATAAAAGTCGGAAAAATAACAGAAAAAAAAAAAAGAATTAAGGATATATGGATAAATTCTAATTTGACTTATTCTCAGCAAAAATATTTTATAAAAAAATATAAAAATTTTTGGAATAATAATGATAATTGGCAAAGATTTAATAGACTGATGTATGAAGGTAAGAATGTTTCAGCAAGAAGAACTTTGAATCGAATACGAGGAGATTACAGAAAGCTTGGTGAAGCTCGATTAGGCCTCAGTAGACGAGTAGGAAATGTATCTTCATTAATTAAAGATGTTCCAGAAAAATTAAAAAATGATCCTGGGCTTATTTATGAAAGAATGAGATGGAGAAGAAAAGCAAAACTTGAAACGGCTGGAGATTTATTAATTAACCCACCAAATAAAATTGAAAATGTAAGAAACTGGTGGATCAATTCAAGAATAATAGTAAGAAGATTATTAAACAAGAAAAAGTATAAAAAGGCATATCAAATATTAAAAAATCACAACCTTCCACTTTCTTATCAGTCTGGATTAGAAGCGGAATGGCTAGCTGGATGGGTTTCTTTTTCTCATTTAAAATTGTACGATAAAGCCATCGGACACTTTGAAAAAGTTTTCAATAACTCAGATAATAATTTTAGATCTAAAGCAGCATACTGGTTAGCGTTAACAAACATAGAAAAAAATTCTGACAAAAAGACAATATCTAAGTGGCTCAAAGAATCTTCTAAAAATAAGTTTTCATTTTATGGACAAAATGCTGCATTAAAGCTTGAAACTTATAATTTAAAAAAAGAAAAAAACGTGTTAAAAAAACCCGAAAAATATGAAGATCTTATTGAAGTAATAAATATTATTATTCAATCAAAACAAAGTAATTTAAAGTCTTATCCATTTTTTAAAAAAGCTTTTGAGTTATGTTCTATTGATGAGGAAAAGTTTTATGTTCTTGAAAAAGCTTATAAACTTTCAAATAAAAATATCGTTGGTAAATTATCAAAACAGCTCAAAGTTCCATCTGTAAAATATTCATATCCAGAAATTACAGAATTTATACCTAATAAATTTGAAAATTCAAAACCAACTATAGCTCTTATTCATGCAATAATTCACCAAGAGAGTAACTTTTCAATAAGTGCGTACAGCTCAGCTGGCGCCAGAGGTTTAATGCAATTAATGCCCTTCACTGCAAAAAAAGTAGCACGAGATTTAAAGATTAAGTACTACAAAAATAGATTAACAACAAATCCTGAATATAATATTTTACTGGGTACAACTTACATAAATGAAATGCTGATTAAATTTAAAAATGCTTTACCATTAGCACTTGCTGCTTATAATGCAGGTCCAAATAGGGTGAAAATTTGGATTAAAAGATACGGAGACCCAAGAAAAAAAGAAATAAGTTATGTAAATTGGATTGAATCTATTCCGATCACAGAAACAAGATTTTATGTGCAAAAGGTTCTTTCAAATTTAAGAATTTATCAAAAAAAATATAACCTCAGTCTATATAATTAAAATTTTTTTTATATGTCATATTGACATTATGTCAATATGACACTATATTAAAGTTGTATTGCCTTATTAGGGATACAAATTAATAATAATCTTGCTTAAATAAAGGAGATAATATGCAAAATACAATTACAAATATTGACAAACAAAGATTTACACCATTTACGGTGGGCTTTGATGATTTGTTTGATAGACTTTTCGATATGGAAGTTAATACTTCCTCGGGATATCCGCCTTACAATATAATAAAATCAGATGATTATAATTACCACATCGAAATTGCTGTGGCAGGCTTTAATAAAGATCAAATTGAAGTTGAACTTTCTGATGGTGTATTAACAGTAAGATCAAAGATTAAAGATCATAAAGCTAATGAAACTCAGAATATAATTCATCAAGGTATTTCTCAAAGAAATTTTGTTAGAAAATTTACATTATCTGATGAAATAAGAGTAAAAAGTGCAGACTTAAATGACGGTATGTTGAAGATAAAATTAGAAAAAGTCATACCAGAGCACAAAAAACCAAAATTGATTACCATTAAATAGATTGTAGGGGGAAAAATTCCCCCTGCACTAAAATTATTGACATATTAAACTTTTAATATTAATTAGATAATAATAATCATTATCAAATTAATATGAATTTTTTCGTATATCTTATAGTATTTTTTTTTTCACTCCATATAAATGCAGATGAAATCAATTTATATACTACAAGACATTATGATTCAGATATTAAACTTTACAAGGAGTTCACTAAACAAACTGGTATTAATGTCAACATAATCTCTGGAAAAGCAAAACCACTTGAAAAGAGAATATTAGAGGAAGGAAAATCTTGCAAAGGAGATTTGTTTTTTTTGGCTGACGCTGGAAGACTTTATTCTTCTCAAAAAAATGGTGTTTTTAAAAAAGTTAGTTCAAAAGTTTTGGAAAAAAAAATACCAGCTCAGTTTAGGTCTGATTATTGGTTTGGAATAACAAAAAGAGCTAGGATTATTTTCTACAACCCAAAAAAAATATCTTCAGAGGATTTGGTTAATTTAAGTTACGAGGATCTCACAGACAAAAGGTTTAATAAATATATTGCAATTAGACAGTCAAATAATGTTTACAACCAGTCTCTGATCGCATCCTTGATAGAAAATCATGGGTTAGAGTACACTAGAAGTTGGACAAAAAAATTTGTTACAAATTTTTCTAGAAAACCCAAAGGTAATGATAGAGCTCAGATCTTATCAGTTGCCTCAGGTGAGTCCAAACTTGCTATAGCGAATACCTATTATTATGGTTTAATGTTATCCGGAAAAAAAGGTAAGGAGCAAAAAGAAGCAGCAAAAAAAGTTCGTCCATTTTTTCCAAATCAGCAAAACAGAGGGACACATATGAATATTTCGGGAATTGGAGTATTAAAACATTCACCTAATCCCGATAATGCAATAAAATTTATTGAATTTTTACTTACCCACGCAGCTCAAGAACACATGGTAAACAATACTTTTGAGTATCCAATGATAGAATCTGTAGATCCTCCGTCTTTGATAACCAAAATGGGAGGTAGCTTTAAACAAGATAATATTACAAATGTTTCTTCTTATGGGAAATGGCAAACAGATGCCTTTAAAATAATGCAAGAAGCTGGTTGGAATTAATTAGGTTTTGACAAAAATTAATCAACCATTTTACTCAACAAATCTTTCTTTCTACATCATATTATGCATATCAATTATTTCAATCATACCCCTTTTTACTATAATTATTAACTCTTCGATCATTGACTTTGACTTCACATTATTTAAAAATTCACAATTTTTAGAATACACGAAAAACTCATTAATAATTCTTTTCTTTGTTTTATTTCTTACATTTATCTTCGGAGTAATTCCTGCCTACTTAGTTACTTTCTACAATTTTGTTGGAGTAAAGTTCTTTAAATATTCATTAATTCTCTCATTCGCAATTCCTCCGTATATTTTTGGATATTCATTAAGTGCATTTTTTGAGAATTTTGGTAGCGGTTACACACTCATCAACCTTATTTGGGATACAAATAATGCTAACTCATATTTACCCAACTTTTCTCCAATAGTTAATTCAGTATTATCCTTATCTTTTACACTTTATGGATATGTTTATCTACTTTCAAGAACTTCATTTGTAGGTCAATCTGTAAATCTTTTAGATCTTGGAAAAAGTTTAGGTTTTAGTTCATATCAAAGATTTTTTAAAATTATTTTACCTTGTGCGAGACCTGGAATTTTCATAGGTCTAAGTTTAGTGGCTATGGAAACATTATCAGATTTTGGAACAGTTTCATACTTTGGTGTTTCAACCTTTACAACAGAAATATACAACTCGTGGTTTATTTTTGATGATTTGAATACATCTAACTTTTTATCTCTTTTACTTTTAATTTTTGTGCTCTTTTTTTTTATAGTTGAAAATTATTTAAGAAAAGATTCAAGGTTTCACTCACTTAAGAATGAAGGTAAAAGAAAAAAACAAGCCTTAAAAGGCACAAAAAATTTTTTGGCAACAGCTTTTTGCTTATGTTTATTTGTCTTTAGCTTTGTTTTTCCTTTTTCTCAAATGTTGTACTGGTCGATAAAATTTCCCGAATATTTAGCAAACTTTGAAATTTTAAAACTTAATTTAAATACTTTTTTACTAATCTTTTTCACATCCTTTTTTTTAATATCAGTCGCAATTTTTACAAATTTTGGAAATAGAGTTTTAAAAAATCGTTTTTTAAGTGTTTTCAGCAGTCTTTCAATTTCTGGTTATGCTATTCCTGGTATCATTATTTCAGTATCTATTATAAGTTTTTTTTCGTTAGTAAGCTCATTCATAAATTTTGATTTAAAAACAATATTCATTGGATCATTTTATGGATTAATTTTGGGTTATTTTTTTAGATTTTACTCAATTGCCTATAATGGTATAAAATCTAATTTCCTTAAAATAAATTATTCATTAGATGAATCTTCTTATTTAATGGGATTTGATAAATTTAAAACGTTCTCTACAGTTCATTGGCCAATTTTAAACAAAAATATTTTTTTTATTTTTATTCTGATTGCTATTGAAATAATTAAAGAACTCCCAATCACTTTGATTTTAAGACCTTTCAATTTTGAAACTTTCTCAACCCGTGCTTATAACTTTGCAACTCAAGATTTGATTGAGGCCACTGCGATACCGTCTATGTTTTTAATTTTCTGGGCGAGCATCTTTATTCTAATTTCATTTAAATACTTTTTTCAAGATAATAAATGAATTATAAGAAATAATGGGAAATTTTTTTGAAGTTCTTGATGCAACATTCTCATCTGGAAATGATCATGAAATAAAGAATATAAATTTTGCAATTCCAAAGAAGGGAAATATTGTATGCTTACTAGGACCGTCAGGTGCAGGTAAAACAACTATCCTTAGAACAATTGCTGGCCTTGAAAAATTAAAATATGGAACCATTAATCTCAATGGAAAAATTATATCTTCAAATACCCTGTCAATAAGTCCAGATAAGAGAAACATAGCGCTTTCGTTTCAGGACAATTGTTTGTTTCCTCACAAAAACGTCTATCATAATATTTTACTTGGATTAGAGAGAAAAAATAGAAAAAAATTTTTATATTCTCCATTGGAACTTTTAGACTTATTTAAACTCAAAGAAGTTCAACAAAAGTACCCCCATGAAATTAGTTCTGGCGAGGCTCAAAGAGTTTCTCTAGCCAGATCACTAATTTCTTATCCTGATCTTTTATTACTCGATGAACCTTTTGCAAATATTGATCAAATATTAAAAGAGGATTTACAAAAAACTGTAAAAGATATTTTAAAATTAACAAAAATATCAGCAATTGTTGTAACACATGATCCTAATGAGGCATTTTATTTAGGTGATAAGTGTGGTATTATTATAAACAACGTACTAAAGCAGTTTGATACACCCTATAATATTTATCACTTTCCAAATTCTCTTGAGGTTGTAAATTTTTTAAAAAGAGGAACCCTTCTAAATGTCAAAATAATCAATAGACAAATCCTGAAACATAAGAGCCTTGGAATAATAAATGGTAAATATGGTTGTTCAAATTTAAACCAATTCAATGAGGGTAAAACTGTTAAGTTATTAATCCAACCAGAAGATTTACTGCATGACGATAAAAGTCAATTGAAATTAAAAATTGTTGATAGGAAGTTTCGTGGAACTAATTTTATCTATACATTAAAAACTCCTGAAGAAGAACTTATACCTGTACTTGTTGATTCTCATCATCAACATTTACATGAAAATAATGAGGAGTTTGGAATAAAAACTCCCATTAATATAGATCATTTAGTTTGTTTTGAAAAAAAATAATTACAAACTCTTTACATTTTTTTTTAAAAAATTATTGTATTTTTATGGATGATGAAAAAATTAATATTTCTGTAAGAAAGTTTTTAAAAAACGTTGGGATTACTTCTCAAAGAAAAATTGAAGAAAAGATTAGAGATAAATTTAAATCTGGTGAAATTAAAGATATCAATAAGATAAAAGTCAAAGCTACTATAACCTCAGATACACTTGAGCTTAATGAATCTATTGATGGTGAAATAGAAACTTAAAATTGGGCGAACAAAACAACATAAAAAAAGATAGTACTTTCGACTTTTGTGACAAAGAATTTAAATCTTTTAAAGAGGATGTTCTTTGTTCACAAGATGATTTACACAAATCAATGCAGGACAACTCCGTTGGTTTTGTTATCTTCTACGTAGTTGCTATTATATTTGTAGCTGCATTATTCCAACTATCTACAAAAGACTTTTCAAAAAAAGGTAAGAAAAATAAATAATTTATTTATTGTACTTTTAGTCTTACTTTTTTCTCACAACATTCTTATCTTTTTAATGTACATGGTATCTGAAATTTTTGATCTAAAAGGACGTTTTATTTCTAAAGTTTTAAGAACAAAAAAAAATTGTCTACTTTTTATATTGATCTTCTCGATTATTTATATTTTATCCTCAACACTAGTATTAAATTTTTATGACATAAAAAAAATACAAATCTTAAACTTTTTATTTTCTTTTATTATTATTTTTGAAGTTTGTCTAAAAGTTTCTCAATCAGAAAGATTTATTTTATGGATAGGTGAAAATTTAGATAAATCTTTTAGGTTATTTATAATGTTTATAATAGGACTAAACTGTACTTATTTCTATACAAGGTTAACTCTCCAAATAATAGAAAGCTATTAAAAGTTTAATAGATAACACCCTCTTTCAAAAACTTTTGAATCAACTTATTTTTTGATTTAAGAAATTTATTTTTTGTAGAAACTTCAATTATCTCTCCATCATTAATAAATAAAATCTCATCAGCTAATCTTTTTGCTTGGAATAAGTCATGAGTAACCATAATAATTTTTATTCTATTTCTTTCTTTAATTAAAAAGTTTTCTACCTTTTTTGTAAATTGCATATCAAGATTAGAACTTGGTTCATCCAAAATCAAAAGATTGGGTTTAGAAACCAGAGTTCTAATAAAGGAAAGATATTGTTTATTTCCTTCTGAGAGACTTCTAGCCGATATTTTCTTTTTGCTTGAAAATCCAAAATATTTTAATAAAAATTCAATCCTTTTATTTATCATTTTTTTGTTAAAACCTTTTATTTCAAGAGGATATGCAAGGTTATTAAAAACATTGCGTCTTAAAAAAATTATATTTTGTGAGAGATATCCCGTGTTGGGAGTTGTTCCATTTAACTTTATTGAAAGCTCTCCGCTTTCTGGTTTTATTAATCCTTTGATAATTTTCGTTAATAAAGTTTTTCCTGAACCATTTGGACCAAGTATAACTGTAATACCATTAGTTGAAATGTCTGTTGAAAGATTCTTAAAAAAAGATTTGTTGTTCACGCTATAATTTATATTTTTAAGTGTTATGTGATTTTCTGAATTAATCATAAGAATTTTTCCTGGAAATTGTTTTCATTACCATTACAATCGCGTTTAAAGCAATAGCAATTATAATCAAAACTATTCCTAAAGACATTGCCATTGATAAATTTCCTTTAGAAGTTTCTAAAGCAATTGTTGTCGTCATAACTCTTGTGTAGTGTACGATATTTCCGCCAACAATTATTATAGCTCCTACCTCAGACAAAGCCCTACCTAAACCAGTTAAAATGCATGTCACAAGTGAAATTCTAGCATCAAAAACTGTTGTTCTAATTTTACTTATTAAATCAACTTCAAATGTATCAAACATTTCCTTATACTCATCAAACATTTGTTGAAGCAGTTCTGTGCTAACTGAAATAATTATTGGTAAAATTATTATTATCTGAGCAATAATCATAATTGACGGAGTATATAAAATTTCTAAAAATCCTAAAGGACCTGTTTGGGAAAATAAAATATAAAGTAAGAGACCTACAAATACTGGAGGTAACGCCATCATTGAATTAAAAAAAATAATTATAGTTTTTTTTCCAGTAAAATTTGTAGATGACAAAACTCCAGCTATGGGCAAACCTAAAAAACATGAAAAAGTAAGAGCAAAAAGTGATACTTTTAATGAAAGCCAAATGATTTCATATAAATCAGGATCAAATGAGAAAACTAAATTTAATGATTCTAAAAGAACATTCACTTAAATGAAAACTAATGTTTCCCAATTATGACTGCTGCAGCAGGAAAAATACAAGTTACTACATTCCCTTTACCAAGTTCCATGTCTTTACATATATCAACCGGAACAGCTGCATGAACAAAGCTTCCAGTTAAATTTCCATCTGCGTCCGTTTGTTCGACAGATACCTGAGAGTAACTTGATCCATGGATAACAGAGGTAACTTTGCCTTTTATTTGATTTTTTGCACTAATTCTCATTTGGGAAAAACCTTTCGTAAAATGTTAAATTATTAATTTATTTTTTTTTCCAAAAATAAACAAGACCTGAGGCAGAAATATTATGCCACAGACTAAATAGAGCTGACGGCAAAGCAACCAGCTTTGTGAAATGCATTAAGGCCAACGTCATACCTAAACCAGAATTTTGCATTGCAACCTCAATTGCAACTGTTTTTTTTACATCCATCGGGAATTTAAAAAAGCTTGCAATTAAGAATCCTAAAAAAAGACCAATTAAATTGTGTAGAGCAACAGCAACTAGAATATTCCAAGAAAGATTACTAAAACTATCAATATTAATTGAAAAAATAATTCCAATTATCAAAGCAATAGAAATTTCTGAAAATAATGGAAAAAACTTCAACAAAGTTTTTTCTTTGTTTCTAATAAAAATTTTCATTAGTATTCCACACACAACAGGAAGAAAAACAATAAAGAATGTTGATTTGATTAAACTTAAAATTTCAATATCAATATTTTCATCAGCAAATAAAAAAATTAAAGTAGGAGTAAAAAAAACAGCTAAACCCGTAGATACAAACGTACAGAGGATTGACAAGGACAAATTTGCTTTACAAATATAAGCAATTACATTGGAAGCTGTTCCGCCAGGACATGAGCCCAAAATAATAAAACCCAGGGCAATCTCTTTTGGGAAATCAAAAATGACAACTAAAAAAAATGCCAAGAAAGGCATTATCGAGAACTGTAAAATAATTGTAGTTAACAGCCACTTGGGTTCAGTTAGAATATTTTTTATTTCCTGCAGTTGAAGCGACGTCCCCATACCAAACATCACTAATCCTAAAAGGTAGGGTATGGAAGATTTAAGTTCTGTGAATAGACTAGGAAAAGTAAAACTTAATATTAAAAATATAAAAATTAATAAAATTAAGCTAAATTTATACACAAATATACATAAAAAAATTAAACTTCGTAGTCTCTTAACATTTTTTTGATTTCAATACTATGCATCTCTTCTTGTTTTATCATCTCTCTAGCATACTCCTCAACGTAAAGGCTTTTATTTTCCGCACAGTCTAATAAATTTTTATAAAGATCAATCGCCATTTCTTCATGCCCTAGACTTTCTTTTAATAAATTTTCTATAGAATGTTGATTTGTTTCTTCAATATTTGGAATAGCTTGTGATGGATGTCCTCCAAGTCCAGTTAACAATTCTCCTGCTTGTTGCGCATGTTCTAAAGATTCTTCAGCTTGTTCTTTGAAGAATTTATCTAAACTTAGTCTATTAGGCCCAGTGACCATTAAAGCAAAATGAGTATATTTAACAACACCAGCTAACTCGTATTTTAAAATTTCATTAAGCGCAGAAATGGTTTTTCCTTTGTCAAGATCTTTCATATGTTCTCCTTTTAATTAATCACTAACCCCTGAATATCAAAATTATCATAAAATGAAAAGAGTAAGAAACTTTTTAAAGAATTGGCATTAATATTGCTCAACAAATTTATGAAAAAAAATTTTCCAAAACTTGATTGGGGCGGGTTTGCTTTATTAGAATACCTTCTTTCCAAAAAAAAATTTCCAAAAAAGTTTGAAGTTCTCGATATTGGTGGTGCCTTTGGCAACCATAGTGAAGTGATGCGATCATTTGGATTATCTGTTGATTTAATTGATAAATATGAAGAAAAAGCAGAATTTAGAGGAGACTTCAATACTTTTAATTTCAAGAAAAAATATGATATGATATTTTGTTCTCATGTTATTGAACATCAAAGAAATCAGGGTGCATTTCTGGACAAAATTTATGACATTTTAAAAGATGAAGGTGATTTAGTTATTTCTGGCCCAACTCATGAAGCAGAAAAGTTTGTTGAAGGACATATCTCAACAACAATTTTACCAGTCTTTTTGCAGATATTAATATATGCTGGTTTTGATTGTAAAAATGGAAAGATGATGTCTATTGCAGGCGTAGAAAATTCTTTCATTGTAAAAAAAGCAAAAAATTTCTCTATAGATGAAAGAACAGAAACAGGTTACAGATGGACTCAAAAACATCAAGAACGATCCCCTATTTTCTTAAAATCAGGAACAAAAGTTAATTTGGTAGATTTAATCACACACAATTGTGAGGTAATCAAAACTCATGTTGAATATAAAAATATTGAAAACCCTAAACTTGGCTTAATGTTTAATCCTCCAAAAAATCATAAAAAGAAGAATGTTAATTTTCTTCTAAACATGTGGAATCGATTTCCAGTTTTTAACTCGAAATCAGAAGTAATTTATGAACCTTTAGCTAATAAAGGATCACAAATGCAATACATGAATTTTTCCATTTAACAAATTTTTAAAATCAAATTACAGTAACTGATTTGTAATTTAATATTCTGTATTACTTTATTATAAAACAAAAAAATTTAAGGATTATTGTTTATTTTTAAGTCCAATCAATAAATTGTAAATTACATGTCTTTATAAGATTTGTAGAACTTAATTTTTTTTTTAATTTTACCTAGTGTCTCTGTTTTCTGTTGTCTAACTAAATCAATCATTTTATCATTAAGGAAAAAAATATTAGAAACCCTTGGTTTGTCAGCAGTTGAAATAGTTTTTTTACTTTTAATAATATCCTTGAGAATTTTCTGTCTAATTTTTTCTAAATGAGCAATTTTATGAGAATTCCCTTTCAATTAAGCTTGTCATCGATATACTTAATTCTTCGAGTCTTATAATTTGTTTCGACAAATTTTCATTGCTTGACAAATCCTCTTGTATAAACTTATCTGATAGCATTTAATTCCTCATCTGATTGAATATAATTAAAATCAAACATCTTATCTAAATTAACGGCTGATTTCATAATTTCTTTACTTTTAAGACTTGTGATTCCCTCAATAAGTTTTTTTCTGCAATATTCATAAAATCTGAATAAATCAGAGGATAATTTTAATTCTTTATCAAAATCAAGACTTGTTTGAAGTGTATAGATTATTGTAAGAGCTTTTGTGAAGTTTTTTGTCTTACATCATCAATCGTCTTTTCATTAATTTTTTGAGAAACAATTTTTAACGATCTAAGAAGCTCGTAATTAATTTTTTTAAAAATTTCGAATGGATTAACGTTTTCCAAACCGTCATTTTGACTTTTTTTGTAATATTTCTTTGCTTGACTTAGTTTCATAGGTTATTATTCCTAAATGATCAATCCAAATTATAATTATGTTGATCCAATTGCTAATCAATTTGTTGATAATGTAGCAAAAGGTATGCCACATCCAGTAACTAATAGAAATATTATTAGAGAAGTCGGAGATAATCATAATTTAAGCTCTTATAATAGAGAAAACTCAGAATTACTAAAAAAAAAAATTTATAGCCCAAAATTAGCACCAAGTAACGGGATCAGTACTGAAGCGTTTCTAAAATCAAGGGAACTTTTTAGTCCAATATACTTTCATAACGAGAGCATAACAAAGTATCTCATGATATCCTCACTAAAAACTACTTCAAAACAACAAAAAAATAGTATTGATTTTAGGATTTAGTCTCCACGTCAGCTCTAAATTCTTCTGCCTCAAGATAACTCACAAAAAGATCGTTTTCACTAAAAATACCTATTATTTTTCCTTTATTATCGACAACAGGTATCGATTCACCAACGAAATCTTTACATTTTTGAATCGTTTTTGATAAATCTTCATCATCATTGATTTTTAAAAACTTAGTTTTTTTTATGTCCTTAATTTTTAAATCGTCATTGTACGATAGTAATTTTGGCAAAGAGAGTTTACCTAAAAGTTTATCATTCAAACCAACATAGTATGCTTCACTGCACTCAAAAGTTTTAAACATTTCGATGGCTTCTTTGACCGTAATGTTTCCATCAATTTTAAGAAAATCTTTATCAACAATTTCTTTAATTTTTTTTCTTTGCAGAAATAAAATGTCTCTTCCTACTGTAATGTCTATGTTACGGTTGTTTAAAAGTTGGTCAAATGTTGATTGGCCAATCAATTGCGATGAAACTATTGTCGCAACAACATACACACCCTGCAGATAGTGCAGCCTGATAATTAGACGTTAACTCAAAAACTATCAGTACATTTGCAATTGGCCCTCCAATTATACAACTTCCTAATGCAGCCATTGAAGATAAAATTATTAAAAAGGGATTAACAGTCTCTGAAAGAAGTGTTCCCAACCCAGCAGAAACCACTCCTAAACTTGCACCTAAAAATAACGCTGGAGCAAATATACCCCCCACAAGACCCATTCTTATACACAATGTAGTTAAAAACAATTTCAAAACTAAAAATATTAAAGCAAGATTTAATGTTATTTTATTATTTAATAAATCATTAATTGTTTGAGATCCGATACCGGTCACCTCAGGAAACTTAATGGCAACTATACCACAAATTACTCCAGCATATGCAGGAGTAAGATATGACTTAGAACCTACATTATTGAGAAAATTCAAATTTTTATTAGTTAATAAATATGAATATAAACTTGCTAAGAGACCTGCAAATATTCCCGCTAGAATTATTACAATTACATTTATTGCATTATTTCCTGTGACACTTGGAATATTTAATGATGGTTCATATTCAAAAATTTCTACTGTAAAAAAATAAGAGATAATTGACGACAATAAGATGGGTGAAAAACTCGCTAAAGATTGATGGCGAAGTACAACCTCACGTGCATATATTAAACCAGCTAAGGGTGCTCCAAAACCGGCAGAAATTGCTGACGCAACTCCTGAACTGACTAAAATTTTATAATCAGGTGCATAGGAAAATAGTTTTTTTATTTCTGCGCCAATGGTCCCTCCAAAATGAACCAGTGGCCCATACTGTCCAACAGAGCTTCCACATGATATTGATAAAATTGATGCTATTGATGTTAAAAAACCTGATTTAACATTTAATTCCTCGTCATCTTTATGAACCGATAAAATGACATCTGGGGGACCATGCCATCTTTTTCCTTTAGTAAAGTTTCTTATTATTCCAACCACGAGTCCAACAAAAAACGGTACAATCAAAAAGAAAAAAATAATCTTTATGACTAACTCATTTATACTAAAGTGTTGTTGATTAACTAAGTCAGTAAAGTCTGTCCTAAATATATTTGATAAAAAATTGATTGAATAAAGAAAAATCTGGACTAGTACTGCAACAGATGATCCAACAACTAGTCCAGTCAGAATTACCGAAATTATTTTTCCAACCATGAATTAACATTCTATGGTATTGAAAAAAAATAACAAACACTAAATAGAGGGTTTGATTTTAGCCCAAGATTGATAAAGTGTTTTTGCAATTTCTCTTGAGGAATCTAAGAGAACGTATTCTTGTTTTTCGTAAATCATTTTCATTGCAAATCTTATGTGCCTGTATAATTCTCTAAAGTTCTCACTTATACTCTTTGATTCTTCATTACTAAAATCTAATGTAACTTGAAGACCTGATGCAATTCTATCTACTTTGTATGCAATCTGTGAAGCATTAGATCCCTTTTTATCTTTTGATTTGTTTAACTCTTCAAGATTGTCAGTTAAACCTTTATACAACTTTAGGATTATATTATGTCTTTCTTTCGAACTAAGTTCATTTTTTTCCTCAACTTTTTTTGTAATATTTTGTTTTTCCATTTCCATTACTCCTTTTCTAAAATATTAAACGACTAAGATTCTAATTGTTTAGAGAATTAATAACTTTTTATTTTCTTCAACTTCATTCGCTTTGGTAACCATGCTCGTTGCATATTTTTGTATTAAGGTATTTTTCATTAACTTTGCTGTTTCAACTGCAAAGTTTGTGTCCATTAATCTTGCTGCTGACTCTAATTCAATTGAAGCTAGTGCACTTGCAGTATTCTGAAATCCACCTACTGAGGTTAAATGACCAGATACATGACCAAGTGAGGTTTGTATTTCTCCTATTGCTGTATCAGCTGTTGAATTTGAACCAGTGGCATCAGATACATTTGTTGCAGTTATACCTGCTGTAGTTTTTATAGTTGTTGTATTACCGTCTGCACCCCTTGTTACACCAAAAGTTTTTGCGCTTGTGCCAAGAATTGCAATGTTATGGAATTTTGCAGAAGATACTATTGCATCTATAGAATCGCTGACTGAAATTGCTTCTGCATTTAATGCCGCAGTATCTGATGCATCATTTGTTGAATTAGTATCTGCAACTCCTATTTCTCTTAATCTCGTTGCTAATGCTGCCAATTCTATAAGTGCAGATTCAGCACTTAGAAGTAAATCCAACGCGACTTGTGTTGATGAAACTACTTGTTGATTTGATTTTCCTTTAGCCTTGAGTCCCACACCCTGAGACATATCGCCTGCTGGTGAACCAGCAAGAATATTCAGTCCTGTTGTGAGTCGTGAAATCGACCGCCTTACTTTGTCTGATGTTTCTCCTAATTTAATTGCTGGATAAAGTGCTAATGACATTCATAATTAACCAAAAGCTGAAGCTTTGTCTGCTGCAAAAGTAAACTCTATCCCAACCCTCTGTTATTTCCTCTAAGATCTGGACACAACCTGGTAAAAAATCATAATCTTTAAAATCTCTGACTCTTATTACTGAAAATAAGCAATGTTTGTAAAGATAATCTAAATCTTTAGTTAGTTCAGATTTTTACTTTTATCAAGGGTATTAACTAGCCAAAAAATTATTTATTATAGCCGTACATAAAGTAGTGATGTTTTTTTCATCTTTAATCTCGTGACTATGAAGTTGCTTGATTTGACCATGAGTGTATATGATTACACTTTTAATTTTTTTGATAGCCTCAACCGTAGCCTCTTTATTGTCAACTAGGAATAAGCCTTTAATATCTTTTAAATCGTTTTTCATTACTGCTCCAAATAAAATTATTCAGTAAGTTAAACGACAAATTGTAAAAATATTTAGTTTTTAATCTTTGCCAGATTTAAATGCATTTTTTAATAGGTCTGATGTCTCATTAAGACTTGCAATAGCACTATCCATGGCTGAGTATTGTGTTTGATATCTAGAATATAGTGATGCAATTCTGTCATCAAGCGCTTCCTTCTTTTCAGCTATTTCTTTGAGCGACTTCTGAACCATCTAAACTGTTTCTATCAGTCCATCAAATTTGATATAAACATCTAATTTATCCTGTAACTGCGAGATAAAACTTCTTCCGTAGTGAATTGTTCCTGATGTATCACTTGATGTGATAGTAAGAGCTAATCCATTGGGATCTCCTGACGAAACTGAATATGTTGTTCCTGAAGCTGAAGCAGAAACACCCCCAATAGTGGCAGAACCGGAACTTACAGCAACCGCATATGATCCAGGAGTAGTATCAGCAATGCTATATCTTAGAGGAGCGATATCAGCATTATCACTAACAATCTGATCTTTAAAAAACGCTAATAGTGAATTAGGATTACTTTTAAATGTTCTCTCAAGTGCATCAGCATTTGCAAAAGTTAATGTTCCATCTCTATTGGTTTTAACGCCTAGATTAGATAAATAATAGGGACCACCCTCATATCCATTTAATGCAGACCCATTTGCTGATCTCATATCATTTTGAATATTTCTTAACAATGAATCTCCAGCTAAAATTCCGAGTTTTCATCATCATCGTTTGCAACTCTAAGATTTTCCAATGAGTCATCACATCATTGTAGGTTGTTACAAAATCCTGAATTGACGTCTGAGCTGCATCTAAATCAACTTCACTTTTAATTGTAATTGCTGTACCAGATGTTTTTAATAAATCCAATGTCATGCCGGAATACAAATCATCAATGCTGTTTGAATCCCTTGTCATACTAATACCATCAACTGTAAAACTTGAGTCGGTACCTGCGACTCTTTGTGTTAGTTGAGCTCCATCTGTTGTATCATAAGCATATACTGGAGATGATGCGTGATTATCTGTAATCTTCATTTCATTAGCTGCACCAAACTGACTTTTTAAGGACAGCATATAATTTGAACCATCATATAATACCGATGCAATAACGTCTTGTTCACCGTCGTTATTCGAGTCAGTTGCAGCGTTATTGATCATATCTCGTAATTGATTTAATGTTGTTGTAGATGTTGCAGTTACAGAAATTGTTGACATACCATTTGAAGTGTGGGACTGCCCTCCTCCTTGCGTAGGATCTGCGGACCATGTTCCAAATGCAATCGACAATGTTCTTGCTCCAACAGTATTGTTAGGTGAAGAAAGACTTGGGCCGGTAAGTGTATGAGCCGTAGCAAGAGAACTGACAGTTAATTGCGAATTTATAGCAGAGGCGGCTGAATTTCCATTAGCTGAAAATGTAGCAATTGTTGAATCAGAGGTCGTGCCTTGATATCCTAATGAGTTATTGCTTTGTATAATTTCTAGGTTGTCTTTAAAAACTTTTAAATTATTTTTAATTTGTGAAAATGCTGAGATTCTCGCAGAAAAATCTGATTCTCTTTGTTCGAGTTGCTCCTTCGGGCCAGCAATCTCTGCTTCAACTAACGATTCAATTAATGCGCTTGTATCTAAACCTGAACCAACACCAAGTTTAGAGAGAATTTCAGGTCTGTTATTAACTGAGGTCATATCATACTAACGTCCCAATTTAGTTTTTTTTTACTGGAATAAAATTAGTACATTTTGCATTGTTCGTGATGCTTGAGAAATCATATTCATTCCAGACTGTTGAAGAATTTGTGATTTTGCCAATCTAGCTGATTCTGCTGCAAAATTAGCATCTACTATTCGAGATCTAGAAGTTTTTTGATTTGTAGAAACATTAGTGAGGTTATCAATCACAACATTCATTCTACTCATTATTGCTCCGAACTTTGCACGTTCCATATGGACTCTATCTAGTGCCCTATCTATTACTTTTAATGCATCAACAGCACCAGAAACCGTTCTGATATCAATAGTAGAAACCTTATTTAACGTAGCCGTACCTGGCGCGGCTTCGAAAAGACCTTGTCCTGCAGTAGCAGATATAGTAAATGTCTGTGATGAATGAAATGTAATTTGACCTGTAAAACGTACCGTGTCAGTAGTTAGCATTACTATTTGTATCAACAACAGTGGTAATTTGAGTGGCTGCTTCATCAAGCTGATCTTGAGACAATGCGGTAAATGTAAACTTTGTATTTCCGTTTGTCACAGTTGCAAAATCTACATCTTCAATAACTACATCTTCACCTTCATCTTGAACTATTATAATATTAGTTTTATCTGCACTTAAAGTAGCTCTAATACCAGTATTGGCACTATAAGCATTTATTGCATCTCTAAGATTACTTAGATCTGAAGCTGCTGTGGTTGAGCCAACTGAAATTGTAGCTGAAATAGCTTGAGCGTCAGTATTTTTACCATATAAATTAAATCCGACAACGTGATCTCCATTTGCATCGGTACTATTGACCTCAATTTTAACTGTTGTGGTAGCAGTTGCACTCACACCCGTATTATCAAATTTATTATTAACTAACTCGACTATTCTTTTAGCTGATTCCCGCCAGAAAGACCTACGGTTGCTTGACCAACAAACCTGTAATCGTCAAGTCATCATTTGTAGTTACCCTACTAGCTGCTCCTGCTTTATTAGCACCAACAACACCTTCAGATGCTAGGTTGCCAGCAGTACCTGCTTCATCCATACTGGTTGAGCTTTGAAAGGCACCAATTTTATCTATTCTCATGTTAGCCACGGAGATTACGGCTTTTTCTCGTTCATGCGTTCCGATTTGAAAACGTCTGTCAGCAAAAGTACCGTCTAGCACAGCAATTTCATTAAAAGTGGTATCTCTTGCAACTCTGTCCATTTCTTGAAGCAACTGATCTGCTTCTGTTTGTAAATAAATTCTTTGTTCTGCATTCAATATGTCTGTTGCAGCTTGAATTGATAATTCTCTAATTCTTTGTAATGCTTGAGAGTGCTCATTAATTGCACTTTCTGCTACTTGAGCCATAGATAATACATCTGATGCATTTCTTATAGACATATCAAGAGCTCTAACTGTAGCTAACATTCTATCACTGATTGCTGCTCCAGCTGCATCATCACCTGCATTATTAATTCTACTTCCAGAAGAAATACGTTCCATTGCCTGGAGCATTTCTCTTTCTGTTTTCATAATATGCTTTAGCGATGCTTGGCTATTTACTGTGCTTACGCTAACCATTTATATATCTCCTAAATTTTTTCACGTTGTATCTCTGCAATTACAGTGCCAATAATACAGACTTACTTATATTTATAAATTAACAAAATATAGGCATTTGAATGCAAACTTTTACAATATTTAGTGTTATTTTTTTGACAGTTTTTAATGTCTTATGGATATTTTGTGAATAACTTGAAATTATTAAAAAAAAAAGGGAGAAACTTATTTAGCTTCTCCCCCTTTTAATCTTTTTTAGTTCTTACTGAAGTACAGCAAGAACAGCAGCTTGTGCTTGGTTAGCTTGTGATACCATTGCCATCGCAGACTGATTCAAAATTGAAAATTTTGCAAGATTTGCAGATGATCTAGCAAAATCTGTGTCAGCAATACGCGCAGCAGCAGCTTCAAAGTTTGCAGCCAAAGCATAGTTTGCAGCCTGGTGCCCTTTAAGCGCGCTCAAACCTGCAGCCATGTGACCCAGTGCTACCTGAATTGATGTGTTTACTGTATCAATCCCAGCTACACTACTATCTGTTAAAGTTATAGTAGCATCCTGTGATAAGGTTGTTAAAGTACCATCGTGATCATACGTTATTGCAACATTACCACCTAATAGACTACGACCGTTGTATGTGGCTGCGTCAATTAAGTTACCAGCAGCTAATACAGCGTCTTCTTCAGCAGCTATTGCAGCCTCGTCACCAGCAGATAAAGTATCAGCGTTCAAATCTTGAACTCTAAGTTCTCTTAATCTTGTGTTTAAGGCAGCAAGTTCTAATAGTAAAGACTCACCGGCTTGTAAAAACGAAATACCGTCTTCGATATTACGAGCTGCAATTGCAGCACTTTTACCGTCGGCTCTGATCTGCATCGCAGCAGATGCACCACCGGCATCACCACCATACATGGCTCTTACACCGGTTGATAAACGAGCAATCGCTTCATTCATACCGTGTCTTGCTTTTGCTGCGGCGTTTCCTGCTAGATAAGCACCAACAGCAGCGTTACTTACAGATGTCATATTTTTTCTCCTTTATAGTTCATCGTAAATTAATCTTCGCCTATTCTACTGAAGTACAGCAAGAACAGCAGCTTGTGCTTGGTTAGCTTGAGATACCATTGCCATCGCAGACTGATTCAAAATTGAAAATTTTGCAAGATTTGCAGATGATCTAGCAAAATCTGTGTCAGCAATACGCGCAGCAGCAGCTTCAAAGTTTGCAGCTAATGCATAGTTAGCACCTTGGTGCCCTTTAAGTGCGCTCATACCCGCAGCCATTTTCCCTAGTGCAGTTTGAATAGCTTGTGTAACCCCATCGATGGTGCCAATATCTGTATCGGCTAATGTAATGGTAGCATCAGCAGATAATGTAGTCATAGCTCCATCGTGGTCGTATGTTATAGCTACAGTACCGCCTAATAAATCCGTTCCATTAAATTTAGCTTTATCTATTAAGTTACCAGCAGCTAGTACAGCGTCTTCTTCAGCAGATATTGCAGCCTCGTCACCAGCAGATAAAGTATCAGCGTTCAAATCTTGAACTCTAAGTTCTCTTAATCTTGTGTTTAAGGCAGCAAGTTCTAATAGTAAAGACTCACCGGCTTGCATAAATGAAATACCGTCTTCGATATTACGAGCTGCAATTGCAGCACTTTTACCGTCGGCTCTGATCTGCATCGCAGCAGATGCACCACCGGCATCACCACCATACATGGCTCTTACACCAGTTGATAAACGAGCAATCGCTTCATTCATACCGTGTCTTGCTTTTGCTGCGGCGTTTCCTGCTAGATAAGCACCAACAGCAGCGTTACTTACAGATGTCATATTTTTTCTCCTTTTTTATGAGTTAGTTAAGTAAAGTTAATATATTAGCCATAGCATTGTTAGCTTGCGCTACCATTGCCAAAGCGGATTGGTTTAGGATGCTGCTTTGAGCTAGGTTTGCAGATTCCCTAGCAAAATCAGTATCCTGAATTCTTGAAGCAGCAGCTCGTGCGTTGGCAGCTAATGAATGCATATTACTTTGATGCCCTTTTAACGCATTTATTCCCGCAGCAACCTGCCCCAAAGACCTTTGTATTAACGCTGACTGAGTGTCAGCATTTGAAACACCACTTTCGAAGGTCGGTTTGTAAACCGCTCCCATTTGTGATAATGTTCCAGCATTATTTATTGCTAAAACAAATGTTGATAATAAATCTCTATCGTTAAATTTTACCTCTGCTATTTTGTTTGCAGCATTTATAATCTCGTTTTCCTCTGATTCAATTGCTACTTTATCAACTGTTGATAGTAATCCATTTTTTTTCTGAACTGCTAATTCTCTTAATCGTGTGTTTAAGACTGCTAATTCCATTAAAACGCCTTCGGCAGCATGTAAATATGAAATACCATCTTCAGCATTTCGCGCAGCTATGCTTGCACTTCTAGCTTGAGTTGTTATGTTACTTGCAACCGCAGTTCCCCCAGGATCATTTCCGTTTATTGTTCTTTTGCCTGTAGATAATCTATCTAGAGAAGCCATCATTAATCTCTTTGTCTTCACGGCCGCACTAACTGCATTAACTGAGGCACTACTGTAATTTGAAAGCATTGTCATGTTAAATTCTCCTTATTTTCCATTAACTTTTTTTATTTCTAAATAAAGAAACGACACACTGAGAATTTGTTAAGTTTTAAATTAATTATTCAATTTTTAATTGAAATATTACGTTTTATTGTATAATTACCTTTAGGTAAGAAATTTAAATATGAGTGAAAAGTTATTTTGTCCTGAGTTCGTTTACGATATTTGCGTCGGATTGGCTGTTAAAGACTTTCTAGTAAAACAGCTTTCCCTCGACATGGTTTCCAAAAATTACGCAGACGCAATTTCAACTCATTATAAAATGTGGAAGAAGTAGAGTTGGCAGGACCAGCTGAAGAAATTTTAAGATTTCTTTCCGAGAGAAAAAATCCAATGTTTGAAGCACATGAATTAGCTATCAATTATGTTTATTATAGATTCAAATTCGATGGAAGAAGTGAAAGAACAATCAAAGGAATATTCAAGAACGCCCTGAAAGGAGATAAAGAACGAAAATATAATAGTAATAAATCTGTGAAAAATTTTAAAGCTTATTGCTTTTCTATGAGATCAGGACACTTTGAAAAGGCCCCTGCGGGATGGGATATTTCAAAAGAAGAAGATCTTCATGAATTAGGGAGATTGTAAAAAAGAACCTTCAATTGACGATTTTATTTAATCATCCAATAAAATCAAATAAATTTAGTTTTGAAATATTAATGAAGGCTTTCTGCGAAGCCTCTTGGCTTGTTAGTTGTGATTGAAGACTAGTTACAAGTGTTGCAAGATCAGCATCTTGTAAATCACTTACATCTTGATTAATCAAAATTTGTCTTTCTTCTAAAATATCTCTTAGTCTCTGGGCACTATTCATTCGTGCTCCAACTTTTGCTCTTTGATTTGAAACATGACTTTGTATTGTTACAATTTCATCTAATCGACTAGCGATAGTTTGATCCTTATCGTATATAGTTTGTTCATTTGATAAACTGTTTCCTGCTGCGTCGACCGCTTGAAAAGAAAAAAATGAGGTTGGGGTAACTTGAGCTTTGTCGATATCCGGTATTTGTAAATTTCCAAAATCTATATCCTGACCAAGTGAGTTCACAAGCTTTAAAGTTTTATTTGAATCTTCGAGCGTTGCAGTAATATCTAAATTAGCCCCGTTAATTGCAGTTGCAACATCACTCAAGTCATCACCTGTAATATTTAAAGAAAAATCTGCTGACTTATCACCAGAATTAATAGTGAATGAATAAGTTCCTGGATTTGCATTCGTAAGTGACATTTTTGCTATACCTTCAGCCTTCGCCTCCTCAACACCGCCTGCTGCAGTTCTAATGGATCGACTTATATTATCCAGAGCAGCAAATAAATCTGTTGAAACACCCTCTGAGGTTACAATATCCTGAAAAACAGTGCTCCCGTCGATAGAAGTCTCAATTAATCGAGACTCTGTTACTTGTAAATTTAAAACACCTCTATCTCCTTTATATTCTACCGCTCCGTCTGCGTTCATTTTAAAGGGACTGGTTTTGGTTTTAAAACCAGCATAAATAAATGTTCCAGTTGAATCTTGAGTATTGGCTAATGTCATTAACTCAGCTTTCATTTCATCAAATTCAATTGCTATTGCTTCTCTGTCCATTACCCGTAAACATCATTTGATGCTTGGACTGCTAATTCTTTTGCTCTAATAAAAACGGTATTAATGGCTTCCATGGTGGTATCCATTATATTCAATCTATCGAGTGCAATATTTGAGTTTTCAATAAATCTATTTACTTTACTTAAATTATCCTTCATGCCTGAAAGTTGCACTGCACCTACAGGATCATCAGAAGCAAAAATAATATTTTTACCAGAAGAGATTTTATCTTGGATTTTTTGAATTTTTTCCATGTTGTTGGAAAATTGACCAAGTTGTTGTTCATTGAAAAGTTTATTACTTATTTTCATAAATTTATATTAGCAATTTTCATGCCTTAATATGTTTAAATTATTGAGAAACAACTCGCATCAACGAATCAAAAAGTTCTCTAGCAGTCTGAATTATTCTTGCGTTAGCAGAAAATGCCTGCTGAAACTGAATTAATGATGACGCTTCTTCGTCTAATGATACACCCGATTTTTCATCCTCTAGTGCAATTGCCTCATCTTTACTTGCTTTTGCATCTTGAGCTTCCATCTGACTACTCCTAACTGTTGCACCAATTTCAGTAGCCGTTTTATTAAAAATATCCTGAAAACTCCCTGAATTCAAACCATTTACATCGGTTTGTTGTAAATCAATCATTTTAAGAATATTTCTATTATCACCAATACCATCATTATTATTTAAAATTGTAAATGAGTCTTTAACTTTTGCATCTCCAGTCAACCTCAATGATTTTCCAACTGCATTTATAATTCCATCATCTGGAATTAATCTTGAAGCAATCGTATGCCCAGTGTCGCTATCTAATATTTCTACTTTTTTATTGTTTGTTGAATCAATCTGAACCTTAAATTCCTCATCTCTAATGTTAGGAATAATTTCTCCATAACTTGATGCTATCTTTTTTGAACCATTTCCAGTCATCAAAACAATTAAATCCTCTGAAGGAATATTTGAAATTGATAAGTTATTTCCAACCAAAGACTTAATACTATTTGAAGGTACTTCTAAATCAACTGCATGTGAAGCTGAAACACCCGAAGAAAATGACTGTACTCTAATTTCATCATTTAAAACATTGAGATTCAACTGACTGGTTTTAAAACCGTAAGCCTCTGCAGTAGCAGAATCACTATATGTAACTCTATCAATTACAATCTCCTTTTTATCAGCTTCTTTAATAATTGAAATTTGTGCATTTGTATCACTTACCTGATTTATTTCTGCAGATATTCCAACTGCAGATGCAGGAGTTGAAGCATTATCATTAAGCAATGCACTCGCTACAACAGATGCAAAAGTATCAGATGCATGTCCGTTTCCTCCCCCAAATGATAATAGCGTAGGAGTATCTGAAGTTGCGTTTGCAAACGAAGATGCCAGACTAAATGTATTTGCATCAACAACTTTTGCAAAATATGAAGTACCGTTAGTCAACCCGTTAAGTTGTGTACCACCTGCTGTATAAGTAATTTTATCACCAGTTTTAAAACCATGTCCTGCTGAGGTTAACGTTGTAGATGATCCTCCAACACCAGAGGTATTAATTGTTTTTGAATTGGCTTTAACAAAAACACCAATTGGATTGGTATTATCTTTTATCTTAATATGAAAATGTGTTGAATTGCTCGCAGTGGGTGTAGTGACTGATAGTCCAGTAATTGTTGTTTTCACATTTGTACTCTGCATACCAAATAATTTTGCATTGTCATCATTTATAGAATCAACTGGAAATGAAAATTGTGAACCCGATATAGTTTTACCAGCAGATATATAGAGATTTTTTTGTGGGTCAAATGTGTCTGAAGCGTTACCCCCTACTCCGCTTGCACCAATTGTTATTACCGAAGGAGTGCTATTCGTTGCAAGAGTATAATTATTAGCTAATTTAAAATTGTGATCATCAACCTTTACAACAAAATAAGTTTGCCCATCGACTAACCCTCCTCTTGGGCTTGCAAATGTATCTGAAACGCTACCACCAGTTCCTCCTGTTATTGTAATAACACTTCCTCCAGAGGTTTCAGATAATTGAAAACTAGTTGCAGTTCTATTTTTAACAAAATAAGTTGTACCATCAACCAAGCCAGATATCGGAAAACTACCTCCTTTTTTATAAACTACTGGATCATTATCGCTGAAATCATTTGCAACAGAAATCGTGTTGGTCGAACTAAAATTAGTTGTATCAACAGTTACTTTTTCAGCTGCGTTATATGTAATTGCATCTCCAGTTTTGAGGTTATGTTCAGTCGATGTAATGGTGTCTGTTCCTCCCAATGTCGTTGTATTAATTGTTATGGGATCAGGATCCTCAAAATAAGCTGTTATCAAATCTTTTTTACCACCAGATACGACAATTTCACCGTTCTCCATTGTAAGCGTATATGTTAAACCATCATGATTAATTCTAAAACTGCTTCCATCTTCAGGAATCGAATCAACTGCTGTTCCAATTATTTCTGCAGATGGGCTGTTACTTCTTAATCCATCAGCAATTTTTTTTGCAAGTTGTGAAGGTGTTAAAGTTTCAAACGATGAAACGTCAACCGTTGAAGAAAATTCTGCACCGTTTCCGTCAGCTGGTATTTTTAATCCGTATGAAAGAACTGAGCTTGACGCACTTGAACCTTCAGGATGACCCGTTGAAAAATCTCCTTGCAGAAGAACAGGTTTTATAGTTTTGATTTCCCCAGTACTAGATGATGAAACATTCAAAAAACCATCACTCAATGCATTTTGTGTTCCTGAAACTGTTGTTGAACCTCCATCATTTGACGTACTAATGGCTGAAGCTGAAGAAATTTTTAGTTCACCACTAAATCTAGCAGCTTTAAAGTTAGTATTATCTAAATTAACGGTAATAGCCGAACTAAAAGACGAGAAGTCGCTTTTTAATACTTCCATTTCAACTGTGTTTGGAGAGCTAAATGCTGAGATTTGGATGTCATCACCATCTGCATTTTCCATGACGATATGTTTTTTATCTGAGGAAAGGTTCGCAACGACGCCTGTTCTTCCAGAAAAGTTATTTATTGCATTAGCTAAATTTGTTAGATCGGTAGAAAGAATTGCAGCCGTGATATCAGCATCGTTTCCAACACCAGGTTTACTTAAAAGATTAAATGAAATAGTTCCATCAGAAGATGGTGCAGTAAGCTTAACCTTTGTAGAGGCAGTAGCCTCAATTCCAAGCGTTTTTGCTTCTTCATTAATAAGCCCAGCAACAAAACCTGCTGATGATTCAATAGGAACAGAAATATTTTTAGATTTTCCAGTTGATGTTGAGTTTACAGTTAGGGTATACGCTGCAGTTACATGACTTGCTGGAACCGTTGTGGCGTGTCTTTGTGCACTTGCGGCTGTACCGTTAGCTCCGTAACTTATTATAAAGTTTCCTCCTGTTGTAGATCTTGAAACATCGATACCTCTATATTTCTCATTTCCAGTTCCATTTAAATAGTCTGCTCTGTACTCTGCAAATCTGTTGAATCCATTTTCTTGTGTTAAAAATTCTGCAATTTCTGAATCAGATAACACACTTCCTGCAATATGCCTTCCCTCTCTAGTAAAAATTTGTAATTCGCTGGCTGCTGTTACGGTTGGATTTATTACATTTGCATTAATTGTGGAAGAAGCTGTTATTGCTCCTGAAGAAAATTCTTTATCATTACTTGCGATCGTTAAAGATGAACCTCCACCAGAAGCAAATAAACCCATTGATCTAAAGTTATGTGCATTACCTTGAACGTCTCTACTTCTATTCAGAACATCAGCAAGCTCTTCAAGCGTTGTGATTCCAGTAAGATCAACTGTCACTGAACTCGAATCAGCCATTGTTACGGTAATTGAAGTTATTGAAGATAAATCAGATGAAGAGATTCCAAATTGAATTTCAGGTTGTGCTTTGTACGAACTTAAATTTACAAAAGATGTCCCTGCTTTGATAATTGCTGCTCCTCCATCAGCTGAAAATTCTGAAGAAGTTACTGGGCTAAGTCCGTTCGAAAAAACATTTTTTATGTCCCCAATTGTGGTTTTATCCTCAAAGTTAATTTTAGTGATTTCTTCTAATGTTGCTGTGCCTGTGTTTGATGAACTTGAACTTATTAATGTTCGTGCCCCTGCTGCAAAATCTTGCGGTCTTTCTAATAAAAAACTCATTCCTTTTGAAGCACTACTTGGAACGATTGAAAATTCGTCACCATCAAGTGGTTCTCCGAAAAAAGAAATTTTGAAGCCTTGTCCCTCAATTGTTTGTTTTCCAGCAATAGTATTTTTTAAACTGTCAGAGGTAAGTTTCCATAAATCTTCATTTTCGTTATATATAACTTTGTATTCTGCACTCTTTATTTCTAATGGATTTGTGACAAAGACTGCAACGCCAACACTAGATCTGTTAGTTGGATTTTCAACTGCTTTAAGACTTGAAACAGTAAACATTTGTTTCCCACTTTTTCCATCAAGATCCAATCCAGCTTGGTTAACTTCATTAAATTTTTGTGACAAAAGTGAGGCCAATGCATCTATTTCCTTTAAAGTATCTTCAGCTAATGCAAAAGAATTTATCATTCCACTTATAAGACCAGCTTTGATTTGGTTTGTCGCAACCTGTCCTATACCAACCACAGGTTGTAATCTTCCACTTTGTTCTAATACATCAATAATTGTTGTAGTTTCATTGCCTTTTGTTGGGTTATCTGTATCAGAAATAATAATTGGTCCAGAACCAGTATTTCCTAATCTTACTTCTGCTTGTCCCTTGCTACCATATCTAACTGTTATTTGTGTTAATTCTGACATCTGATCAAGGAGGAGGTCTCTTTGATCTAATAGGGCATTCGACCCTCCTGTTGCAACACCTGAGGCCAAAATTTTAGCATTTATATTTGAAATTTGCGTTGAAATTAAATTAACTGATGTTACTGCATTTTTGGTTTTGTCAAGGATTTGATCTTTGAGGTTTTCAATCCTATCTGAATACATATTAAATTGTGCTGCTAAGTCTTTGCCTTTTTCTATCGCCACTATTCTTGATGCTTGATCATCAGGATAGGCAGCGATGTCTTGGAGTGAATTAAAAAAATCTCCAATTGCTGAACTTAAATTTGAATCCGTTGGAAGAAGTAAATTTTCTAAACTCTTTACTTCATTAGAAAATGAGTCGGCACTTTTAAAGTTTGATGAAGCTTGTCTTGCCTTATCGATTAAAAACTCATCAAAAGCCCTTCTAATTTTTTCAACTCTTACACCCAGACCTGTTTGATCTGATATTTCAGTGACGCCTCCACCTGCACCTGAAACTTCTTCCAATGCAACGTCTCTTTTTTTATAACCATCAGTGTTGACGTTGGCAATATTCTGTCCAGTTACCGCCAGTGACTGTCTGTATGCCTGAAGTCCACTTTTTCCAATATCAAATAAACTTGGCATTACTATTTACCTCCAAATTGCCTCAGCAATGCTTCCGCAATTCCAAAACTATGATTTTTAGACAATGTTTTTGAATACTCTTGATCTAAAAGAGATTCATAAGTTTCAGTTCCTTGATTAGAAAATAAACTTTCAGAGAGTTTTGCTTTTCTTGCATTCTTTAAAAGTTGATATACAAATAAAGATTCAAACTCTTGTGCAACATTCTCCAAATCTGCTTCCTTTTCAATTTTTTTAACTCTCGTAGTTTCTACCTGATCGGCAAGAATTGGTTTTATACTTTTTATGGGATTGTTATTCATCATTTACCCATTAATTTAAATTATTATAAGTTCAGCTCTCAACGCACCTGCTTCTCTCAAAGCTTCTAGAATTGCAACCATATCCGTTGCAGTAGTTCCGGTTTCATTGAGTGCATCAACAAGTGTTTGCAATTCGATACCAGGGTCAAAAACAAAAGCTCTTGCTGGTTCTTCATCAACTTCAATCTGAGTGTCTGCTGCTGTAGTGGCAGCAGTACCTGATACAGTTGCTGAGGTACCAACTACAGTTCCTGTACCTTCAGATAATAATTTTGTGTCTTCTTGTATTTTTACTGATAGACTTCCGTGTGCAACTGCTGCAGGAGAAATTCTTACATCGCCTCCAATCACAACCGTACCAGTTCTTGAATTTACAACTACTTTAGCTTTAGGTGTAACTGGTTCAAAATTTATATTTTCTAACAAACCGATAAATGAAACTTTCTGAGATGGGTTTGCTGGAGTCCTAACTTTTATTGAAGTGGAGTCCATTGGTATTGCAACCTCTGGTCCAAATGTTTCATTAATTGTATTTGCAATTCTATTCGCTTGAGAAAAATCTGCTTGATGAAGGTTGAGCACAATATTGTCTTTTTCTAAAAAAGTATTTTCAACTAACTTTTCAACAGTGGCTCCACCAGGAATTCTTCCAACTGTTGGTGTGCCTTGAATTGTAGTTGATCCATCGGCACCTTCGACACCTAGACCACCAACGACCAAATTTCCCTGAGCAATCGCATATACCTGACCGTCTGCACCTTTTAGTCCAGTCATTAACAATGTTCCACCCTTTAGAGATTTTGCTTTACCAATTGTTGAAACAGTAACATCTATAGTTTGACCTGGTTTTGCAAAAGGGGGTAAGTTTGCTGTTACCATAACATTTGCCGAATTGGTTGCATCAATATCCGCAGTATCTGCAATTACGCCAAATTGCGCAATCATTGCAGCAATACTTTGTTTTGTAAGATTTACACTGCCGTCACCAGTTTTTGCAAGGCCAATAACTAAACCATATCCAACAAGTTGATTTGATCGGACCCCTGCAAGCGAAGCCATATCTTTTATCCTATCAGCAAAGCAAAAGCTATTTGATAAGAAGATAAAAGTAAAAATAAGTGATATTATAGATTTCATAATTTTAAAATGGTGAAACATAGGCAAAATACCTACTTAACCAACCCTTTGTTACACTATCATTCATATCGCCAGTACCTACATAAGAAATTTGAGCGTCAGCAACTTTTTTTGAAGAAATAGTATTTGAAGAAGAAATGTCGTCTGGTCTTACTACTCCAGAAAGTCTTAGATATTCTGTTCCACTATTATATTCTAATTTTCTTTGTCCTTTGACTTCAAGATTTCCATTTGGATAAACCCTCACAATTGTTACCGAAATAGTTCCAGTCATACTGTTTGATTGAGCTGCTGTACCTGAACCAGTAAAATTTTGTGTTGTTCCACCTTGTAAATTGCCTTCTTTAACACCTCCAGGGAAAAAAAACTTTCCTATCAAAGAAGATGGACCAAATAAAGCTTCAGGAAGATCAAATGTGTATGCATCACTCTTTGCAAGTGTTTCAGAACCGGAATTTGCAGCTGTTAAAGTTTCTTCCAGTGTAATTGTAATGATATCTCCTACTCTATTAGCTCTTCTGTCAGAAGCAAAAAGTCCACCATCTCCATCATAAACGGCTCCTTCAGTGGCATTATTAATATTTTCAAAGTTTGAATAGTCAGGTTGAATACTTTTAAATTCCTCCCCAATTTTATCTTGCATGTGTGTAGCACAACTTTGAAGACTAAAAAGAGCTAAGATTAAGATTATTTTCATTCTGGTTTCCTATAAATTGTTACTTACAAATCTAAGCATTTCATCAACTGAGGTTATTGCTTTTGAGTTAACTTCATATGCTCTTTGAGTTTCAATCATATCAACTAATTCCTGAACTACATTTACGTTGGAGCTTTCTAATGATCCTTGAATAATTTTACCGAATCCTGCAGCAAATGGGTTTTCAATAACCGGAGGTCCACTAGATGTGGTTTCTACATAAAAATTTTCACCTATTGGTTGCAAACCTGTTCTATTTTGGAAATCAGCTAACTGCAGCTGACCAACCTCTTGAGCCTCTACCTGCTCTGGAATTTGAACAGAAACAATACCGTCTGCTGAAACGTTTATTTTTGTAGCTTCAGCTGGAATTGCAATCTCTGGCTGAATTATAAAACCACTATTAGTTGTAAGAATACCTTCATTATTCCTAGAAAAAGCACCATTTCTTGTGTAAACAACTTGTCCATCTGGAAGTAAAACTTGAAAAAAACCTCCACCGTCAATTGCTAAATCTAACGAATTATCTGTTGAAACGATACTACCTTGCGAGTGAAGTTTATTAGAATTGACAATATTCACACCGGTACCAACTGAAAAACCTGAAGTAAGTTCAGTATCTACTGAGGTTTGAGCTCCACTACTTCTAATAATTTGATATAGTAGGGATTCAAAATTTGCTCTGTCCCTTTTAAATCCATTAGTATTTACGTTAGCAAGATTGTTTGAAATAACTTGCATTCTTACTTGTTGTGCATTGAGTCCGGTTTTCGCTACGTGCATTGCATTGATTGCCATTGTTATCCTCTTTCTAGGTTTAAGTTTGAAATTACAACTGCAAACACCATGCCACGAATTATTTAATTTAATAATAAAATCTTTTAACAAATTATTAAAAAAAAATTTTAATCAAAGAAGTTTTGGATTAAGGAATTTATAGGATTGGGCATTACTTTCGTTAATCTCATTCCACATATTTATATCAAAATTAATGGAAAAAATCGAAGAAGTTACAATTTCTAGATCTTTAATTTTTGGCCAAAAATCAGTTTTAGATAGAAAAAAATCTTTAAAAAATAAAATCTGAGGTTCATGTGTCACTACTAAAATATCTTGATATTTTTTTAAATTACTAACTCTTAACAAAAAGTTTTCTGAACTGCCCTCATAAAGATTATAATCATAAATAACTTTAATGGTTTTTAAATTCATAACTGAAAGAAAATAACTTGAAGTTTGCTTCGTCCTTAATGCAGGGGAACAAAATAAAAGATCATATCTAATATTATTTTTTTTTAAATGTTCTGCACAAATTTTTGTCATTTTTAAACCTGATTTTTTAGTTGGTCTATCAAAATCACTATCATCAAGATAATTATGGTCTGATTCTGCATGTCTCATAAAACTCAAACTTTTCATCAAGAAAGTTTATAAAAAATTCCGTAAATTTATAAGTAAACTATTTTTTATTTTTAATTGTCATTGAGGTTACTATTCAAATCATCCATAATTTTAAAAAGCAGATGTTATGCAAAAGAAAAAAACTAAACCTAATGAGATTGATCTTGTAATATTTGATGTAAACCAGACGATGTTTTCCTTAAACGCACTAAAAAAGAAGTTTAAAGAATTTGGGCTTAAACAAAGTTTAGTAAATAGTTGGTTTTTATCAGTTCTTAAAGAAGGTTTTTCCAGCTCTTTGAGTCAACAATTTGTGAATTTTAAAACAATAGGAAAAAACGAACTAACAAAAATTTTTTTACAAAATAATACTCCTTATAATAATAAAATTATCAACTCTATTTTTGACGAATTTGGTAATCTAAGAGTTCATCCTGATATAATAACTTCCCTAAAATATTTAAAAAAAAATAAAATCAAAATAGTTACTTTAACTAATGGGTCAGTATCAAATACGAAATTACTTTTAAAAAAAAATAATATAAATAATTTCATTGATGGATGTTTTTCAATTAATAGTTTTAAAATATGGAAGCCGGCTAGAGAGGTTTATCTAAAAACATGTGAAAAAATGAAAATAAAGCCTGGAAGAGCTTTAATGATTGCTGCTCATGGATGGGATATCAATGGAGCTAAATTAGCTGGATTAAAAACTGCATACATAACTAGGTATGAAAAAAAACTTAGTGATTTTTATTATAGACCAGATTACGTAGGAAACGACTCAAGAGAAATTATTAAAAAAATTAGATTTTTAATTTTTCCATTTCACACTACAACCTGCGCTAGGGTACTGAATCTTTGGCCCTCTATTTGTTTTACTTATCATTATCATTGCGTCGAGTAATTCGTTCTTCTCATTAACAAACTTTAAATTATTCATTTCACTTATTCTACCTCTATAGTTCAACAATCCCTCTCTGTTGTATCCAAAAAAATCAGGAGTGCAAACTGCTCCAAAATCTTTTGCGACTTTTTGAGATTCATCAATTAAATATGGAAAATTAAATTTATGTTTTTTTGAAAAGATGCACATGTTTTCAAAATTATCTTCTGGATATTTTATAAAATCATTAGGCATAATCGCAATTGAATTAATACCATTTTTTTTTAATTCTCTCGTTGTTGTTACAAGTTTTGTAATTATTGCTTTAACATAAGGGCAATGATTACAAATAAACATAACGAGGGTTCCATTCGAACCAATTAGATCATTGAGTTTATAAATCTTATTATCAATATTTTTTAGCGAAAAATTAATTATTTTTTTTCCAAAATCACATAAAGGAGAACTTAAGAAGTGCTATTTTAATCACCTATAAAATGTAGTTGAACATGTCTGATTTTATCAGAAACTCTGTGTTCTAGCAAGAATATCCCTTGCCATGTTCCCAGAATTAATTTTTTGTCTTTAAAACTAAGACTAATATGTGTTTGTGTCAGAAGTGATTTTAAATGAGCTGGCATATCATCGGCTCCTTCAGAGCTATGAATATAGTTTTTTTCTGGAGCTATTTCTTCTAAAAAATTTTTTATATCTAATTGTACAGATGGATCGGCGTTTTCTTGAATTAATAGTGAACAACTCGTATGAAGAACTGATAAATTTATTAATCCATTTTGCATATCTAATGTTTCTAACTCTTTTTGAATATCACTTGTAATTTCAATAAAATTCTTTTGAGATGAATTAAATGTTAGTTTCTTGAACACTTGCGGCATAAATATTCTCTATTGACAGTAATGATTGCAAAGCCTAATATAACCACTTTGGAAGGAAATTAAATGTCAAAAAAAATTAAAGTTGACCCTAAAAAAGTTAAAAAAGAAGAACTTCAAGGAATATTTTCTAAAGTTTTAGATAAATTAAAGAAAGGTTAACTTTTTCCATGGAAAAATTGTGGATTGAGTGTCAGAAATGTGGCTCAGTCTTTTGGGTTTACTCCGAAGAAATTTCCACAGTTTACCCCAAGAAATCCATTAGTTATCAAATTTGCACAGGTTGTGAACAAAAAATTATTGAAAACAAATGAAGGAATATTTTATATCTCTTCAAAATGAGATTGGATTCTATTATAATCTTGCCAAATACTTTATTTACTTTTGTATTGGTGCATTATCTTTATTTTTATTAAACTATTTTTTAAAAATATTTAACTTTTTATTCTCAAAATTTAGTAAAGAAAAGTTAATAAGTCATTTGAATTTAACATTAAAATTTTTAATTTTTGCGGTCGTTTCTATTTTACTTGGAAAATTGATAATATATTTTATCTTTTAACCCCATGAGTAAGCTTTCAGATTATGCAATTCTTTTAATTGGATTTTCCTTTTTATTCCTCCTATTTAATAAAATTGCTTTTGGATCCTCTTTAATATTAGGAATTGGGATATTAATATTATTAAACTTAAAAATTATTCTGAAACAATCTAAAAAAATTTTAAGTAAAATTAGTAGGCATGAAATTTTGATTTATGGTTTGTTTTTATTTACTCTTTTTGATTTCTGCTTTTTTATCAATTAAACCATACAGATCATTTTTGGTTATAATGTATTTAAATTTGTTTGTAATACTTTCATTTTGTATTTTTCTAATTCTTTTAGAAAATAAGAAGAAAGCAATTTTTTTATTTAAAATTTTAAGTATTAGTTTTGCCGTAAATGCATTACTAATTTTTATTTATAATGTCTCAAATTATGAATTCTATGAATTAAGTAAATTTAAAGGATTTGTAAATTTGATGACAATTTTTACAGTAGTAAATTTTTTTTTAATTAAATCTAAGTTTAATTACATCACTATTATTTTACTAATTCCAAATATTATTATGTCGGGATCAAGCGCAAGTATTTTAGGAATCCTTGTTGGTATTTTTTTATGTTCTAATTTTCTTTTGTTTAAAAAAATTACAAGTTTTATATAGGCTTAAATATTTTATTTTTACAATCTCTGTTTGTTTTTCAATTATTTTAAGTTTTCTACTTTATAAAAACCTACCTACTAAATTTGATCAAAAGTCTATAGCAAACTTTGAGTTTAAAATACCTACAAATTTAATAGATCATCACCGACAGTTTATTTGGGGGTTTTCTATTCAAAAGTTTATACAAAACCTTTATTTGGATATGGTCAGGATTCTTCAAACTTTATAGATGGGAGTCAAGTAGATATTGGATCAAAGTACACTGGAGACATGAACTTTATTCCGAGCCACCCTCACAACTTTCTTATCGAAATTCTTCTTGAAACAGGTATCTTTGGGACTCTTTTTTTTATTTTATTAATATATATAATAAATGTAAGAATTTGGAAATTACATCAGTCTTTAAAGTTCAGATTACATCTTATTTTTTTAAATAGCTTTTTTTGGAGTTCTTCTTTTGTAAATTTTTCATTTTGGCTAGGTTGGTGGCAAGCGAGTTATTTCTTATTATTGAGTTTGATCGCTTCAAAAGCATATATAAATAAAATAAAGAAATAAATCTTTTTTCAGTCTAATTTAATTTTTATCACCTCTTTGTTGGCATAAAAATTGTAATTATTAAAATTATGTCTTCAAACTCTCAATTAGTTGGAAAATTTTTACTGGATCGAAAAAAGAAACTTTTACATGAAAGTGTAAATAATTCTTCAAAAAGAAATTCAAATTTTAAACATGATCACTTTACTGAAATTGTAAAAAATAAACAAAATTATTTATCAGTTGAAAAACAAGGTTTTGAGTATTTCAAGAGTTCTAAATCTGATTTAGGAAATTATATGCTGGCAGCAAAAGAATTCTCATCCTTAGATGTTCAGGGTTCAATAAAAAGAATAAAGTATGTGCTAAGAAAAGATCCAAATTTTGAGGCGGCACATAGTTTATTTTTAAAAATGCTTTTAAAACTAAATCTTTGGAAAGGTATTGGAAAAGTAGCTCAAAAGGCTGTGAAACATCATCCAAATAATGAATTTTTTTTAAATATCTTTGCAAGACATTTGCTCAAAGTCGGAGAAAAAAAGAAAGCATTAAATTATTATGAAAAATGTGTAGAGTTGAATCCTAAGTCTTATAGTAGTTGGTTAGCTTTAGGAAATTGTTACTACATATGCAGAAATTTAAATAAAGCTGTATTTTGTTTAGAACAAAGTAAAAGAATAAATCACTTCATGACCGATTTCGCAATTCAGTTAGAATGTAATATTTTACAATCACATTCAAAATATGATGATGCCATTGAAAAACTTAAATCTGGTATTGAAATGTTTCCCCTTTCTAAACCACTAACAACTTCTCTAGCGATTACAAATCTAAAAATTGGAAATAAAGAAGAAGGATTTAGGCTTTACAATTTAATTGATAACTCGAATAGAACTAACTTTATGAATTTAGTAAATTATAAATTAAAATCAAAAAGTAAAAATCCACAGAATGAAATTGCTAAAATGAATTTAATTGAAGATATCGAAGAACTCAATAAGAATGCTTTATTTTCAAAAAGAAAATTTAATATTCTTGTCCTTTTTGAACAAGGATTTGGAGATTATTTACATTTTTATAGATATTTAGAACCACTATTGAGTCTTGGTCATAAAATTACAGCATTGGGTGCTAACAAATCTGTTTTTTCACTTCTGAAGTATGCAAATAATTCTCATTTGATTCGATTCTCTTCTAAACTAGAAAATGAAGAGGTAGAAAAATTTGATTATAAAACTTTCACAATGAATATCCCGTTCCTTTTGGGAAATTATAAAAATACTCCTCCACCGCCTAAGTTTAATTTAAAAAAATTAAAAAATGATAAGAAAGAACTTAACAAAAAAATAAAAAGAATTTTGGCTAGCAAGAAGAAAAATATTGGCATTTCCTGGAAAGGAAACAAAGAACATATTGCAGATATAAGCAGATCAATTGATCTTACAATTTTCAGTAAAATTTTTAAAAATCAGAATTGTCAATTTTTTGCAGTTGATAAAAATCTAACAAAAAGAGACAAAAAATATCTTCAAAAATTTCAAAATGTAGTAATTTGTGATGAGTTGATTGATGATTGGGCTGATACTGCTGTTATTGTTTTACAATTAGACGAATTATTAACAGTTGATACCTCCTTAGCTCATATAGGAGGAACTTTAAACAAACCTACAAAAATTCTAATTGCCAAAGATCCTGATTGGCGATGGGGATTAAAAAGTAAAAAAACTGAATGGTATAAAAGTGTCGAGCTTATCAGACAATCAAAAAAAGACTGTTGGCAAAAAGAGTTAGACGGTCTAATTTTAAGATAACGCTGTAGCACAACTTATTTTAATTAGTGTGCGAATTTGAAATGTTCCTTTAGATTATCTTGATCTCCCACGGTATTGCATACATTCTTATTCAATGATTTTAATTTAATTTTGGTTTCTCCAACTTTTTGAATGCTTGAATTACATTCTAAAATATAGGATCCAAAACCACCGTCTTCTAAATGATCTTCGAGGGTTACGATTTCATCCCATTTATTAATCTGTTGTGCTTGTAAGGTTTTATATTTCATCCCCCAAATTGGAAGAGAATAAATATGATAATTTGAAAATTCCTCTTTTTTTTGCATTTTAACTGCATCGTCAATAACGGCTCCTGTTGTTAGAATACATTTTCTTGATTCACGGTTTTTACATTCAAGAATTTTTGTCCATTTACCCGGAGCATGATCATGAGGTTGATTAGGTTTCTTTAAATTTTTTGGTAAAGTCTTTCCTAACCTCAGATACGCTGGAGACTTGCTTTTAAAAATTTGTTTCATACAATTTGCTATTTCAGACCGAGTACCAGGTGCGTAAATTGTCATGTTTGGAAACGAACGCATAAGAGCATAATCTTGAATAGCATGATGAGAGTAGCCAAGTGCGCCATAGGATAATCCACCACCTACTGATACAACAGTTACATTATAGTTATGGTAATCAATATCATTTCTAATCTGTTCTGAACATCTAAATGTATTAAAATTTGCAATGGAATATGTGAAAACATGAAATTTTTCAGAAGCTAGTCCTGCAGCCATACCTGTCATATTTTGCTCAGCAACACCTGCATTAATAAATTGTTTTGGATATTTCTCTTTGAAATTTTCTACAACACTAAAACCTAAATCACCAACCATTAACATTATTTTATTATTTGATTTTGCTTCTTTAGTTAATAGATCAATAAAATAATTTCTCATAAAATCACACCAATCTCATTTAATGCCATCTCTAATTGATCTTCATCAGGACTTTTGTAATGCCATTCAATTCTATTTTCCATAAAACTTACACCTTTACCTTTTACTGTGTGGGCTATAATTACTTTTGGTGAGTTTTTTTTATTTGTTTTTGATAAACTATTTTTTAACTCTTCGTGGTCGTGACCATTTACTTCAGATACATAACATCCAAATGCTTCAAATTTATCTTTTAAAGGTTCAATTTTAATAGTTTTTTCGACTGTTGTTAAACTTTGTAACTTGTTGTAATCAACTATTATTGTAAGATTATTTAGATTATGATGAGATGCAAATAACGTTGCCTCCCAATTACTTCCTTCATTAAGTTCACCATCGCTTAACAAAACAAAAACTTCCCATTTTTTGTTCCTAGACTTTGCAGCCACTGCTTTGCCAACTGCATAAGGAAGTCCATGTCCTAATGATCCAGTTGAAAATTCAACGCCTTTGACTTTATGAGAAGCATGAGACATAAAGTTTGAACCGAATTGAGCAAAACTATTAAGGTCTCTCAGTGTAAAAAAATTCTTTAAAGCAAGTGTTGCATATAGTGCTGCACAACAATGACCCTTACTTAAAATAAATCTGTCTCTATTCTCTAAGAGAGGTTTTTGTGAATCAAAATATAAAATATTGTTATATAGAACTGCTAAAATATCACTTATAGATAAACCACCGCCAACATGCGAAGCCTTTGCTTTGCTTACCATTTTCAAAGTGTATGCCTTTATATATTTTGAAAGTAAAACTGATGAATTAATGTTCATGATAATAATTTACTAAATTTTTAATTCCATTCGAAAAATCAATCTTTGGACTCCATTTAGCTGCTTTTTTTATTCTTGTTATGTCGGGATAAAGACTCATTACTTGATCTTTTCTGTATGGAATTTTTCCAAAACTTGGTTTTATATTTTTATTTATTTCATCGCAAATGATTGATACATATTCTTTTAACTTTCTAGGTTTTGAAGATCCAAGATTAAAAATACCTCTTCCTGAGGAGTTTTTAAGTTTTATAATAGCATTAACAGCATCTTCAACATGAAGATAATCCCATATTTGTTCGCAATGTGTTAATTCAGGTTTTTTGTTTTTTAATAAAGACTTTATAATATATGGAATTAACCATGAATCATTGTCAAATGGTCCATAAGTACTGAAAATTCGAATCCATTTTCCCTCTAACTGTAATTTATGAGAAAGTTCGAGGCATTTCTTTCCTGCTTCTAATTTATACTTTCCATACAATGTAGTTGGTTTACAAATTATAGATTCATGTGTTTTTACTTTTTGAGGACCGTATTCTGCATGAGAACCTAAACCAATCCACTTGCGGCATCCTATTTTTTTTGCAAGCTTTACTGAACTTATTGATAAAGCTACATTATTCTTTTGAGCATTGTTATTTCTGTCTTTACCCAAAACTCCAGACCATGCACAGTGTATAAAAGACAGCGGGCTAAACAACTGTAATTTATTTATAGTATTGTTATTTAAATAATCGGACGTTTCAACAATCTTAATAGAATTAAGATTTTTAAGCTTATCTAAATTTGCGTTCTTCCTTAATAGTAAAATAGGTTCATATTTCTGATTTAATAGCTCTCGAACCAGATGACTACCAATAAAACCATTACCACCTGTTATTACCACAACCTTAGACATATCCATCCTTCATTACATCTATAAAAGATTTGATTTGATTATTTTGATATCCGTATTTTTTTAAGTCTTTTTTTATTTCATCCATATATCCAAAACTAAAAACTAAAATTTCATCAACTGGATTTTCTTTCAAGTGTTCCAGATTTACAATTTGCAGACCTGAACCAGGTGCATAAATATTTTGTGATTTAGGGTTTTTTTCAATTAGAAATTTAAAATTTTGTGAATTGCTCATTGATGCTAAGGTCATTACTCCTCTTCCACCAGCTCCATAACCTGCAATTTTTTTCCCGTTTTTTTTGTTAACGGAAGAATATTTTTCTAAATTTTTTATTCCTTTATATATATTTTTTTTTAAATCAAAATAAAATTTCGATGTGTTATTTTTTGGTAATAATTCTTTCTTTTGTACATTGACGTCAACTTTTCTTTTTGCAACAAAAATCAGAGAGTTAGCTCTTCGATATTTTTCTTCTATAAGATTAAAATTGATAATATCTAAATCGTATTTTCTTAAAAATTTAGTAGCAGAAGACTTATTTAGATAAATTGAATGTTCATGCTCAAAAAGACAAAATTCGTTATTTTTTGAAATTTTGTCTAAATCATGAACTTCTACAACAAGAATCCCATTTTTTTTTAGTAATTTCTTGGATATATCAAGAAATTCACCAGGATTAGGTAAATGATCAAAAGTATAAGTCAGTAATATTACATCAAAATACTTCTTTTGAGCTTTGAATAAATTTAAAGAATCTTTCGTAAAGAGTCCGTTAATAGTTTTAATTTTATTTTTATTTGCAATGTCTGATAATATTTTGGACGGCTCATAACCTAAAACATCAAATCCAATTTTTTTGAATTGATGTAGTTGCTTTCCATCACCAGAGCCAACTTCTAAAATTGATTTTTTTGAAATTTTTTTGAAGTAAAAGGAATTAATATTATTTGCTAGCAAACTCATAAATTTATTTGCAATTTTTGAATGAGCAACTGAATATTGATAATCTAAGTAATACTTATTTACTTCAACGTCATGTTGCGTTTGTACAACTTGACAATCCTTACATAAAAAAACATTAATATCGTGTAAAAATTCCTTACCAATATTCTTAAATGTCATAAACTCATCTGTGAATGGCATTTTGCCCAATTTGACTATCTTAATTAAATTTTTACCATTACAAACTCTGCATCTTTTTAAGTGTTTTACTTTTGTCATCTAATACTCTCAATGTATTTTTGTTCATATGAATTTATCTGGTCTAAGAGTATATTTTCAGAAAATTCACCAGAAAATTTTTTTCTAAACCATTCGGATGTTAAATCAATTGCTTCATTTAAAGAGAGAATTGGCTTCCATTTTAATTCTTTAATTGCTTTACTTATGTCTAATTTTAACATTTCACTCTCATAAACATTATTTTGTTGAATATGAGAAATTGAGAAATTCCAATTTTTTCTAAACTGACTCAATACCCAACCAACATCTTTGCAACCTTCTTTGTTGGGTCCAAAATTCCATGCTTCAGAAAATTTTTCACTATTAAAATACAGTTGTTCTGCTAGTCTCAGATATCCTTTTAACGCCTCCATAACATGTTGCCATGGTCTTATAGATTTTATATTTCTTATCTTTAAAACTGTTTGGTTTTGAATTGATTTAAATAGGTCTGGAATTAACCTAAATTCTGAATAATCTCCACCTCCAATAACATTTCCTGCTCTTGCAGTTGCAATTCCAGGAGACCATCCTTTTTTTTCAAAAAAAGACGATCGATATGAATTTGTTATAATTTCGCAGCAAGCTTTGCTAGAACTATAAGGGTCATAACCACCCAACATATCAGTTTCATTATAACCACGTCTGGTTTGTCTATTTTCATAAACTTTATCAGTGGTAACAATAATAATTGACTTTACGCTTTCACAATTTTTTAAGGATTCTAATAAATTTATGGTTCCAAAAATATTTGTGGAATAAGTTTTTCTCGGGTTGTTATAAGATAATTTAACTAAAGGTTGAGCTGCTAAGTGAAAAACTATTTCGGGTGAAAATTTTTTGATCTGATTAGAAAGTTTTCTAAAATTAAGAATATTTTCATAATTTGATTCAATACCATTAAAAATGTTTGCATCAACAAAAAGACTTTTTTTTTTTGGTTTAAGTGAATAACCAGAGACATCTGCTCCTAATTTTTTTAGCCATAACGTTAACCAACTTCCTTTAAAACCTGTGTGACCAGTAACAAAAACTTTTTTATTCTTCCAAAAGTTATTCATCATGACCAAGTTTTCCAAGGTGCATTTCCCTCATTCCATAAATTATCTAATAATTTTTTATCTCTAAGAGTGTCCATTGGTTGCCAAAAACCATTATGAAAGTAAACAGAAAATTGACCCTCCGAAGCAAGTGACTCCATTGGTTTTTCTTCCCATACACAATTGTCTCCATCAATTCTATCTATTACATCTTTCGATAAAACAAAAAATCCTGCATTGATCCAATTTTCTTTTGGTTTCTCTTTAAAACTTTGAATTTTGTCTTTTACTATTGAAAGTGACCCAAATCTACTAGGAGGTTGTGTAGCGGTTACAGTTGCTAATTTACCTTTTTTTTTATGTTCTCTTATAGCTTTAGAAATATCTATATCACCTACACCATCGCCATATGTAAAACAAAAATGCTCATCATTTTCCAAATATCTTGAAATTCGCTTCAGTCTTCCCCCTGTTAAAGTATTTTCCCCTGTGTCAACAAGAGTAACATTCCAATCCTCAGCATAATTATTGTGAAACCATTTCTGATTATTTTTTGTATTAATTGTAATATCGGTAAGGTGTAGTGAATAATTAAAGAAATACTCTTTAATCAAATAACCCTTATATCCGCAACAAATAATAAAATCATTTATTCCATGTTGAGAATATTGCTTCATTATATGCCAGAGAATTGGTTTGCCACCTATTTCAATCATTGGTTTTGGTTTTAAGTGAGTCTCTTCAGATATTCTTGTTCCTAATCCTCCAGCTAATATTACTGCCTTCATGAGTAATACCTTTCCATTTAATTATGTGATAATTGATATGACCCAATTTCAAAATTGAAAACTGGAAACTTTCTGACAAGATCTGAATAACCATCTATATAATTTTTTTTTATATGCTCTGATCCATTACTGTTTAAATACATATTAGTATAATTAATTCCTGATAAAAAAGTGTAAGCAAGAAGTTTCATTGTTGTTTGATCATCTACTAAATCAGTCATTTGGCATATTTGGTGCCATTTTTTGTTAATTTGTTCTGGAAAACTTTTTATGTATTGTTCAAAATTATCATCAATCTGGACCTTACCTGAAGTATATGTCCTTAAATTAGTAATATAATTGTCAAGTTGTATCAGGCAAAGATGAGCTAAGTGATCCCATATGTAGTATGTATGATATCTAAAAAAATTTGGCTTGAACTTTTTTTTAGGAAGAAACTCTCTTAGTTCATAAATATCGCTAACGATTTCAAAATATCTATTAGGAACATTTTCTTCATTCCACCTTTTTATTGTTTCTTCAGATTGACCAAAAACTTGATTATCAACTAAAGGATAGTCCAAAAATATGCCAAGTTTATCATGATAGTTCTTTAGTATCTGAGCAGAATGAATGTAACAAGACACAGCCTTTTGTGTTCCGTCATCTTTGTAATTTTTATTGCTACTAGAGGACGCAAGTATATTTTTGAAGGCATTGCCCTTCATGACAATCGAGGAACACCAACCTAACATTTCGTGATATCCATATTCTTGACAAAGATTGAATATCAAATCTTTTACTTTATTTTTTTTCTTTGAAGCTCTTCGAGCACTACAAGCATGTACAAAAGTTAAATCATCCTCATCATTTTCCATAATGGTATCAACAACGCATTGTACAGAATTATTATTAACTAATTTATCATCATCTCCCAACCACCATACCCAATCAGCATGTTCAGGAATTGTTTTGGACAAATTTTCAAAATTAATAAATTGAGATAACGTATTATTTGGTATTTTTTCACTTTTATTATGAATATGAAATTGTTTGTTTGTCTTTAAAGATTTAAGGAATGAAGATGTCTCATCCGTTGAGCAAGAGTTTGAAATAACCACTTCAAGGTTGACATTTTTTTTTAATTTCTGTTTGAGAATAGAATCTATTACAACTTTTAAATTGTTAACTCTATTAAATGTAGCAATTGCTATAATAAAATTTATTTGTTTCATCATTAAAAAATTTAAATTTTTCTTTAATAATCAGCAATTTTTTGCCCTTTTTTATTTTGGAGGATAAATAACAAAATTTTAAAAAAATTTAAAGGGGTAATTTTTTTTTTTTGTTCTATTATTTTTTTAAAAATAAATAATCCTTTGTAAAATTTTTGAAAAAAAAAAAAAAGAAAAAACAAAAAAATAAAAAAAATTATTCTTTAGAGTTAAATTTTTAAAATAGAAAAATTAAAAAGAAATTTTTTTTTAAAAAATTTTTAAGTCACCTATTTTTTAAAAAGAATTTTGTTTTGAAATAATTTTAAATTTAAATTCTTTTATTAAAAGGGGAAAACATTTTTTTCAGATCAATAAATTAAGCACAACTGGGGTTTTCAAACTTTTCAATAGTTCCCTTTTGGGTTTTGGAAAAATGTAGCAAACTCTTTTATTTCCAGGACACGATTTATAAATTATTTTGGACAGCGCTTAATAAATTTCCCTTAAATTTTAAAAATTTCAGCGGGCATTCCTCAATGAGTTACCCTAACAAATTTTTTTATAAGGGGCTTTTTCTCCCATTACACCCAAAGTTAAAGGAAGAAACAAAAAGCCTGAAATTTTATCATAAAACCTCTTCTTTATTAAGTTAAAAAAAATGGGAATGCCTTTTTAAAATTTTATTTTTTTTTATTACACTCCCAAAATCTTATTGCAGACCCCCAGGGAAAAAAGGGTGTCTATTTAAAAAAATTCAAATTAGTTTTTTTTCCCAAAACCCACTTCATCTTTAAATAATTCGGGTAAGGTTAAGAATTTATTTTTTTTGGAATCCACCAAATTATGATGAGATTTAAAGTACGAGGTCTTCCAACTTTTGAAAGGATTCTATTACATCATAAAGAGTTTTTTGGCTAAAAAATTTACATTTTTTTTAAAAGCAAACAAAATTTTTTTAAATTCTTTTCCAATATTTTTCTTTTTTTTTTTAGGATCCCTTTTTACCTTTAGTTTGAAAAAAATTAGACTTTAAACTTTAATTTGATTTAAAATTTTTTAAAAAAAGATTTTTTTTTTTCTTTCCTTCTTTTCCTCATAAGCCAGTATCAACAAAAAACAAATTAAATTTTTTCCAATTGCAAAATTTATTAAGGTGTAATTTGAATCAACACCCCCGAAATCCACAATTTCTTTTTTTTTTCCAAATTTTTTTTTTTATCTTAATTATTTTTTTTTTTAAAAATTTCATATTCCATTTTCAGAACATACAAATATTTCTTTTAAAAAATTTTTAATATTTTTTTCCCCATGGGGTGAACCACCCCTGGGTGAATTTAACACCATAAATTTTTTTTTTTTGATTTTGAATAAAAGCAAACTCACAATTATCTGAAAGGGGTGCTATTTTTCAAAACATTGGAAAAAAGAAAATTTTTTCGGTGCTCATCCACACTTGGACTTTTTTTGGAAAAAAAACATTTTCAAGAAGGAGATTTTTTTTAATTTTAATTTTTTTTTTTACCAAACTCTATTTTTTGAGGGGGTTTTTTTCCTCCCAAAATTTTTTTGCAATTAATTGAAGTCCTAACAAATCCCAAAATGGGGTTTTTTGTTTGGAAAAATTTTTCAATCTTGGGTGATTTTTTTTATGAACCCATTTTACCCCCCTGAAAAAAAATTCCTTTTTAAAAATTTTTCTTTAAAATTTTTGTAACTTTTTTAAATGGTACTATTTGGCTAAAAACCCCAAACTCTCTTATTCTTTTTTGCGATTAGCTTTGTAACCTGTGATCCAAAATCAATTTTTAAATTATTCTCGGCCATTTGTTGTTTTGAAAATTTTGGGAGATTCCCTTGTTATCGAAATACTGTGACGTGACTTTCATTTAGACCGGCGGGAAGAAATTTTTAATAACTTTTGTTTTATTTTTAAAATTTTTTAAAGTTTTATTACCAGTGTAACCCATTGAAGCTTTTAAACCTCCAATTAATTGTTCAATTATTTTGACAACACTTCCTCTATATGGAACCCTTCCCTCAACTCCTTCTGGAACAAACTTATCATCATTTATTATTTCTTCTTGAAAATATCTATCTGCTGAACCACTTCCCATAGCGCCGAGTGACCTGTTTTCCCCTTATGATTTGTATGTTTTTTCCTTTGGGATAGAAATATTTCTCCAGGTGATTTTCATCTGTTCCAGCAAATAACGAACCTATCATAACCACATCAGCACCAAATGCTATTGCTTTAGCAATATCACCTGAATATTTAATGCCACCATCTGAAATAATAGGTATATTATTTTTTTTTGCTATTTTGAACGTTTCGGAAATTGCATGCAACTGAGGCACACCAACACCTGCAATAATTCTCGTTGTACAAATAGAGCCTGGACCAATTCCAACTTTTAAAGCGTCAGCCCATTTTGTTTTAAAGTTTTTTTGCTGCTTCCGCTGTAGCATTTTTCCAACAACAACGGGTAGTTTCGGGAATTTTTTTTTAAATTTTTTTAGTTTTTCCCAAATTACATTTTCAGAGTGTCCGTGAGCAGTGTCAATTACTATAACATCAACACCAGCCTTTTCCAGAGTTCTTATCCTGTTTATGCCTTCGCTCTCTCCAACACCAACAGCCGCTCCAACTAGTAGTCTCCCCATCTTATCCTTTTGAGGCAAAAGGAAATTTTTCTGCTTTTTCAATGTCTTTAACCGTTATTAAACCCACACATTTAAAATTTTTATCTACTACTAATAACTTTTCAATTCTATGTTCATGTAAAAGTTTTTGTGCATTATCCATAGAAATATCTTCAGAGACAGTTACTAAATTATTTTTGGTCATTAAAGTACTAACTTTCTGCTGAAGATTCTTTGCGAATCGCATGTCTCTATTAGTCAGTATACCAACCAACTTCTTTGATTTTTTTTATCACAACAGGAATTCCGGGAAAAATTATATTTTTTTTTTTTTTTAAAACATTATTTAGAGTCTCATCAGGTGAAATGTTACCGGGTTTATTTTTTCCATCCCAGATTCAAATCTTTTTACTTTCGATACCTCCAAAGCTTGATCAACAAAATTTAGATTTTTATGAATTATTCCAAGTCCACCCATCTGCGCTATTTTGATAGCTAGATTGGACTCAGTTACAGTATCCATTGCTGCTGAAATTAAAGGAACGTTAAGTTTTATATTTTTTGTTAACTTTGTAGAAATGTTAGCTTCAGACGGTCTGATTGATGATTTTGCCGGCACAATGAGAACATCATCAAAAGTAAGAGCTTCTGGTAAATACTTCATAAAATAATTTAATCTAATCTTATAAAATTTTAAACAAAATAATTAATTTTTTTTTGCTATAAGGTAAGTTTCAGGTGACTGTTTTCTTGATGCTTTAGGTTTAAAATATTTAATATCTCTAAGCTCACTTTTCATTTTCTCAATAAGATCTCCTTGCGCACCACCTTGAAAAATTTTAGAAACTAAAAAACCATTTGGTTTGAGAACCTCTTTTGCAATTTCTAAAACTCTTTCTATCAATGAGATAATTCTTAAATGATCAATTTTTTTGTTACCAGATGAGTTGGGCGACATATCACTCATCAAAAGTCCAACTTTATTAGTAAAATTTTTTTGGATGATTTCTTTTATATCTTCATCAAATATATCTTTTTCTATTGACACTACGTTATCTATTTTTTTAATCTTTAATAAATCAATTCCAACTATCTTTGAGGATTTTGGACCGAATTTTTTTGCAACTTGAAGCCATCCACCTGGAGCACAACCGAGATCTAAAATATTGTGCGAATTTTTAAGAAAATTAAATTTTTTTTCCATCTCAATTAATTTATAAGATGACCTAGATCTGTAGCCTTCAATTTTTGATTTAATTACGAATTCATCATTCAAATGTCTTTCAAGCCATCTTGAACTGTTGGCACTTATATTTTTTTTTTTTAACTTAATTTTTTTCATGTGCTAAAAGTAAATCACGTAACATTCCTTCTCTCAATCCATTTTGAGAAGCTATTACTTTATTGATTGGAAAGATATCTAATATGATGTTAAGTATTACAATCCCATTCAGTAGAAGTTTATATCTTGATCCAACACATGACATTTTTTTTAAATCTCTTATCTGTAAACTTTTTATTAAATTAATTGAGTCCAAAATCTGATTTTTGTTCATTTGATGGCCTTCAATTTTTTTCAAATCAAAGAAATCTAATTTTTTATGAATAGCACATAAAGTTGTAACAGTGCTACATGACCCAATAGAAACAAATTCAAAATCTAAAAACTTGAGGAGACTATTTTTAAAAAAGTTAAAATGATCTTTTAGTTGCTTTGTAACAAATTCTTTTCCATATATATCTTCTTTTTCTGACAGATTGATTACCCCGTATGAAATTGACTTAGAATTAAAAATTTTTTTTTCAACATCAAAAAATGTTAATTCCGTGCTTCCGCCTCCTATATCAAAAATAATTCCCTTATTTTTAATTTTTTTAAAATATTTTTCACAACTTTTTAAACTTAATTGAGCCTCTTCATAGGATGAAATAACTTCTACAGAAATTCCAGTTTCTTTTTTCACTTTTTCAATAAAAAAATCAGGATTTATTACTTGTCTGCACGCTTCAGTGGCAATACATCTGTAATCATTAACTTTAAATTTTAAAAGTTTTCAGAAAATTTCTTTAAACACTTTGAGTGTTTTTCTATATTTTTTCTGTAAATTCATTATTGAAACTTAAGTTGCTGATCAGATTAGTTCCATAGGAAAAATTATGAATTACTTTAAAATTATCTTTAAATTTTTTTACAATGGTTAATCTACAGTTATAACTACCAATATCAATTGCCGCAAAGATTAAATTTTTCAACTCTTTTAATTTATTTGTTAGACTTTATCTTATTAATAATTAATTATTTAAGCAAATTCGTAATTTAATTTCAAAGATACAATGAAAATAACTGTATTAATTATTTTGTTCTCACTAGGCACAGTTTTTCTCTTCCTTAAAGAGGACGATCAAGTAGATTCGATCGAAAAAATTGAAACAAAAAAACAAGTTGAAGTTAAAATGTTAAAAAAATCTAAATTTTCAAAAGAAATTAAACTTAGAGGATTTAGCGAAGCTTCTAGAACTGTTATCCTTAAAGCTCAAGTAGATGGGAGAATAAGCACAAAACAATTTGATAAAGGGAATTTTTATAAAGCAGGAACCCAACTGCTATTAATCGACCCAGAAGACAAAGTAGCAAAAGTTAAAGAGATGGAAGCTCTTCTCAATCAAAGAAAAAAAGAATATGAGGTTGCAGAGAGTTTGTTTAAAAAAGGATATAGGTCAGAAGTAAAATTAAGCCAGTCACTTACCAACTTTGAAAATGCGTTGGCGCTTTATGAAAAGAGTCAAGTTGCATTGAATAATACGAAAGTTTCTATGCCTTTTGATAGCGCAATAGAAGAAAGTTATGTGGAACTTGGGGATTACTTAAAAAAGGGAGACCCAATTGCAAAAATAGTTGACCTAGATCCAATTTTTGTAAGTTCTTCAGCCAACGAAAAAGAAATTAGTAATATACGTATTAACCAGAATGCTCGGGTAAAAATTGGAGATTTTTTTTTTGATGGGATAATTAACTATATCTCCAAAACTTCAGACCCGAATACAAGAAGTTTCAAAATACAAGTTGAAGTTCAAAATAACGATATAAAATTCTCAGTGGCCTAACAAGTGAAATACAAATACTTGGCCCTGCAACAGAAGCTTTCTTTATACCTTCATCTTTAGTTACACTTAATAATGCAGGTAAAATTGGTGTGAAAATTATTTTTGATGACAAAGTGAAATTTATTCCTATTCAAATTATTAGTGATACCGGTAACGGATATTGGATCAATTCAAAAGAACTAAATAAAAACGAGTTTATTGATATAATTATTCAGGGACAAGATTTCACAGTAGAAGGTGAACAAGTTGAAGTAATTAAAAATGATTGAAAAGTTACTTTCTCAGAGAAAATTGATATTAACATTCTTATTTTTCTTTATTAGCTTTGGATTGTACAAGTATATTTCTCTCCCTAAAGAATCAGATCCAGATATTAGTCTTCCAATAATATACATTTCTTTATCTCATGAAGGGATTTCTCCAAAAGATTCTGAGCGTTTACTTATTAAACCATTTGAGAGAGAACTTAAAAACATTGAAGGAGTAAAAAAAATTTCTTCAACAGCATATTTAGGTGGGGGAAATATTATTTTAGAATTTGATGCAGGATTTAATTCTGATAAAGCCCTTTCTGATACAAGAGTAAAAATAGATTTAACAAAAAACAAACTTCCAGATGAAACCGAAGAACCTCGTGCCACTGAAGTTAATTTGTCACGTTTTCCTGTTTTAGCTGTTGCGATTTCTGGAAATTTAGAAGATAGAGTCCTCCAACAGTATTCCAAATATTTAAAAAGAAAAATTGAGAGTTTTTCCGAGGTTTTAGAGGTATCCACACTTGGTGAAAGTGATAGAGAAGTTAAAATAATTGTTAACCCTGATATAGTTAAGAATTATGGACTAACAGACAAAGATGTGCTTTCATCAATTGCAAAAAGTAACCTCATGATTCCAGCAGGAACATTAAGTAATGAAAAAGGAAGTTTCAATTTAAAAAATTCCTAGTTTAATAGAAAACAGAGCAGATCTTTTAAATATTCCAATAAAATCAAGCAGAGACGCTGTTGTAACTCTTAAAGATGTAGCAGAGATAAGAGGATTCTTTCAAAGATAAATTAGGCTTTGCGCGAAATAACGGACAAAATGCAATCATTCTTGAGATTTCCAAAAGAACTGGAGAAAACATAATTGAAACAATTAACAAAATTAAAGAATTAATTAAAAATGAAAAAGGAAGTTTTACCAAAAGCTTTAAATATTGGAATTTTCCAAGACGAATCAGAGAAAATAAAAACTCAAATTAAAGATCTAGAAAATAATGTAATACTTGCGACATTGATAGTATTGGTCATTATTATTCTTTTTATGGGCTGGAAATCAGCTTTTTTAGTGAGTGTTTCTATTCCTTCATCATTTTTATTATCAATGATTATTCTATCTTTTTTTAATGTAACAATTAATGTTGTAGTTCTTTTTGCGTTAATTCTATCAGTTGGTATTTTAATAGATGGAGCAATTATTGTTGTAGAATACGCCAACAGAAGAGCAAGCGAAGGGATTGATAAAAAAAAAGTATTTGTATTATCTGCAAAAAAAATGTTTATACCTGTTTTAGCTTCAACACTAACCACTTTAGCCGCTTTTTTCCGCTAATATTTTGGCCAGGAGTTGCAGGAGAATTTATGTTTTTTCTTCCAGTAACGTTATTGGCAGTTCTTTCATCTTCATTGCTCATGGCATTAATTTTTATTCCAACAATTGGTGGAATTTTTGGATTTGATAAATCTTTAAACCAACAAAATTTAAAAAATCTCACTCTTCTAGAAAGTGGAGATCTTAATCAAATAAAAGGTTTGCAGTCAAAATACATAAAGATTATGAGATATTCATTGGACAATCCAAAAAAACTAATAACATTAACATTGGTTTTCTTAGTCTTTACACAATTCTTATACATGAGATATGGAAAAGGGGTAGAGTACTTTCCTCCTATTGAGCCTGACTATGCTGAAATTGTTGTTCACGCAAGAGGTAATTATTCGCCAATCGAGAAAGATGAAATTTTAAAAAAAGTTGAGAATACGATTATTGAAAATCAATATATTAGAAATCTTTACTCACGAAGTGGAACAATAAAAGGTCAAAAGAGAAGTGAATCTGAAGATATCATTGGCAGTATTAAAATAGAATTAATAAATTGGAAAAATAGACCTAAAGCAAATCAAATTTTAAATGATTTAAAAATACAAACTAAAAATTTTCCAGGAATTTATATCGAATTTATTGAAAAAAAGGATGGCCCTCCAAAAGACAGAGATGTTGAAATTAAGATAGTAAATGCTAAGTTAAAAAATTTAAATTCTGATTCACAAAATCTTTTAAATTTTCTTAAAACAAACTCATGGATAAAAAATATTGATTCAGATATCAACAATCCTGGCATTGAATGGGAATTAATTATTGATAGAGAACAAGCGGATAAACATGGTGTAGATATTCAAACAGTAGGAGATGCAATACAAATGTTAACGCATGGTTTGAAAGTAACAGAATTTATGCCCGAGGATAGCGATGAAGAAATAGACATCGTTGTAAAATATGACAAACCTTTTAGGACTTTGGATGAACTAGATCAAATACTTATTGAAGGAAAAATGGAGCTGTATCTTTGAGTTTATTTGTGAAAAGGATTCCAAAAAGAAAGTTGGAAAAATAACCAGATACTCTAATATCAATTCAAAGACAATAAGTTTGACGTAAAGAAGGATTTATAAGCAATAATAAAGTTAAAGGAAATTAAATCGTGGTTGTTTAATAACAAGATTCTTTTGAATCAAAAATTATTTTTATAGGTCAAGAACAAGATCAAAGAGAAGCAAAAGAATTTTTAATTAAAGCTTTTTTTATTTCAGTTTTCTTAATAACAATTATCTTAATTGCAACCTTTAATAGCTTCTATTATTGTTTGATTATTTTAACTGCAATAATCTTCTCAACTATTGGCGTAATGATAGGATTAATTTTAACGAATAAACCGTTTGGAATTGTTATGAGTGGTATTGGAGTCATTGCTTTAGCTGGCATAGTGGTCAACAATAATATAGTTTTATTAGATACATACAAAAGTTTGAGGAAAAAAGGTGAAAATGTTCGTGATGCTATAATTAGAACAGGAGCCCAAAGACTCAGACCAGTTTTATTAACCACTCTTACAACTTTTTTTGGATTAATTCCAATGGCTATTGGACTTAACATAAATTTTATAGATACCGAGGTGAACTTTGGTAGTCCAAGTTCGCAGTGGTGGATTCAGTTATCAAATGCCATGGTTTTCGGTGTAATGTTTTCATTTATTTTAACTTTGATCATCACACCATGCTTGATTTACGTAGGAGAAAAGTCAAAGATATTTAGTTCTTCTTGAAGTCAATTATTGCAAATGGAATACTAAGAAAATAAACGATAATTAAAATGATCATTGCCAACCAAAAGTCAGTTAGTAAAAGAGATAAAAAACTGGCTAGCAAAATGATCAGAAAAGATATAATTCTTTTCTCAAATCTTATACCTTTTAGTGAGTAAGTAGGAATGTTTGTTATCATCAAAATAGCTGGAATGAATAAATAAAACTTCATAATAAACTCATTTGCTTCAAGTGGAGTATCAAACCTAAAAAAAAACATCAAAGGAAGAAGAGTTAGTCCGGCTGCAGCAGGAGTTGAAACCCCGGAGAAGAATTTTATTTTTTTCAAATCATTTTTATCCTCAAAATTTGAAAGGTTAAATTTCGCAAGTCTTGACGAAGAACAAATTGCATAAAAAATACAACGGCCCAACTACTTTCCATGAACAAGGACTTAGACCAAAGATAAACAACAATGGCTGGTGCAATTCCAAAACTTATAAAATCAGATAATGAATCTAACTCAACTCCAAAATCTGAATTAGGTTTTTAACAGCCGAGCTAGTTTTCCATCAATATTATCTAAAAATGAAGCAAAAACAATAAGTGAAACTGAAATCTGCCATTTTTGGTCAATTGCAAATTTGATTGCGGTTAGTCCAAAAGTTAAAGAAATAAAAGTAAATAAATTTGGTATCAAACTTCTTAAAGGCAGTTTTTTCATGCTCTACTTTTTTACATCTTTATTGTCGAATTCTGCAAGTATTGTTTCTCCAGCTACAGAAATTTGATTTTCTAATGAATTGATTTTAAAACTCTCTGGAATATACAAGTCAACCCTACTTCCAAACCTAATTATGCCAAACCTATCGCCTATATTAACTGACTGATTTTCTTCTAATTCACATTTAATTCTCCTGGCTACTAATCCAGCAATCTGAACAACATAGACAAAAACATCTCTTTTAATTTCAATTTTAGAAATCATTCTTTCATTTTTTTTACTGGATTTATCTAAAGAAGCATTAAAAAAAGCTCCTGGTACATATTTAAGCCATATAACTTTACCTGAAACAGGTATTCTATTTACATGAACATTAAAAACATTCATAAAAATTGAAATTTTATTCATTTTCTTTTGTTTATCTTCTGTAAGATTTTCTGGAGCCAACTCAGTCGAAATAGACAAAATTCTGCCGTCAGCAGGAGCAACTAGTATGTTATCTTTTTTTGGAGTTACTCTTTCTGGATCTCTGAAAAAATATACACACCAAATTGTAAGAATAACACCTATCCATCCTAGAAAATTTGAAAGAGTAGAGAAAATTATCGTACAAATAATAAATAGTATAATAAAAGGATATCCTGCCCTATGTATTGGAGGAATAATGCTTTTTAATAAATCAATATCTTTCAAAAAATCGCCAAATTTGTCGAAAAAATCTTTTTGTTTATTCATAAATTTTTTTTTTCTTTTAATTGGAATGTTAAATACTTGTCCGGGATATATTAAGTTTGGGTTTTTAATTTTTCTTAAATTATTTTTATAAATTTCTGTATAAAATACACCTCCACCTAAAGTTTTTCTTGCAATCCTCCAAAGACTATTTCCTTTCTGAACAATAATTCTATCATCATAAAATTCAAAATTTGTTTTCTTAAATCTTTTCTGAATCTCATTCTCATTGTATGTAAGTATTAGAGTTTCATCATTTATTTTTGCTTTTATAGAAATCTCTTCATTCGAATAATCATTCTTTTTTATAATAAATTTCCATATCCCGTTTTCATTTGATTTTGTATTTCCAAAAGATTCTGCTGACTTAAAAATTTCAATTTCTGTATTTGGAATAGTTCTTCCAGAGATAATAACAAGACCAGGCGGGGAATAACTCAAAACATCAAGTGTTATGGAATCATTAATTTTTTCAAGATTTAACATATCTATACTTTCAACGTCACTATTTAAAACTCTGGCAACCTTAGGAACACTATTTTCTTCGTTATCAACTAAAACAATGACTGTCTGATCAGAGAGTGAAGATGTGTTAAGGTTATTTTTGTATTGTAGTTTAAATTTTTTAATACCACTTTTAATCGGAAATCCACTAACCCATATCCATTCTCCATTTTCATCAGAACTAACTTCAGCAATAATTTCTTCTCCATCTAATAATTCGATTGTTTCATTTGGTTCTGACTTTCCAGCCATCACAACATCTCCATTTTTAGAAATCCTTACAATATCAAACGTTAATAAAGAAGCATTGTAACTTTGAAGTGTTTGAGGTATTTGATCTGAATAAAGATCTTCTTTCTTATTAACATTAATTTCTCTTTTAAAAATGTTTTCTTGTAAGACAGGAAATAAAAAATAAAATATAATTAAACTCGAAGATAATATTGATAATGTTATAAATTCTTTTTTCATAAACGTACTTTTTACTTTAATAATATAACTTAATTCCTAGTTTCCAATGTTATTTATTTTTTTTTGTAAGTTATTAAATTAAAAATGTCTAAATGAATTTAGGATTAAATAGATTATCTTATAGAATTTAATTGAATCGCTCATGCCAAAAATTGTTGTAAAAAATAAAATTGTAAATCTTAACGGCGATGAAATGGCAAGAGTTTTATGGAATAAAATTGAGAATGAATTAATTCTACCCTACCTTGAATTAAAACTATCAAATTTCGATCTTAGTATCACAAATCGCGATGAAACAAATGATCAAGTAACTTCTGATGCTGCCAATGAGATAAAAAAAATAAATGTTGGATTGAAATGTGCTACAATCACTCCTGACGATAAAAGAGTAAAAGAATATAATTTAAAAAAGAAATATCCTTCTCCTAATGGAACCATAAGAAATATTTTGAAAGGAACAATTTTTCGAGAACCTATAATGATTAATAAAATACCCAAAATTGTTGATCATTGGAACAAACCAGTAATCATAGCTCGTCATGCGTTCGGTGATATTTATAGATCCAAAGAGATAGTTGTAAATAAAAAAGGGAAACTTACAATTTGTTTTGAAGATGAAGATGGAAATAGAGAAGAAAAATTAATACACAATTTTGAAACAGGTGGTGTTGGTCTTGCATACTTTAATGTGTTTGAGTCTATCAATGATTTTGCAAATTCTTGTTTTAATTTTGCATGTAAAAGAAAAGTTTCACTTTTCTTATCAACAAAAAATACTATTTTGCAAAAATATGATGAAAGCTTTAAACAAATATTTGATGATGTATTTAAAAAATTTAAAAAAGAATTTGAAAAAAATAACTTAACTTATCAACATAGATTAATAGATGATATGGTAGCGTGTCTTATGAAATGGAGTGGTGGGTTTATATGGGCATGTAAAAATTATGATGGTGATGTTATGTCTGATCTAGTTGCTCAAGGTTATGGCTCATTGGGATTAATGACCTCTGTATTACAGAGTCCAGACGGAAAAATATTAAAGTCAGAAGCAGCACACGGAACAATTACTAGCCACTTCAGACAACACCAACAGGGTATTCAAACTTCGACAAATCCAATAGCATCTATTTTTGCCTGGACAAGAGCTTTAAAACAAAGAGCAATCATTGATAATAACTCTGATTTATTAAAATTCTCTGAAAATTTAGAAAATATTTGCATAGACACAATTGATAACGGTTTTATGACAAAAGATTTAGCACTGATGTGTGGACCAGAACAAAAATGGATTACTACTAATGAATTTTTCGACATTATTAAGAACAAAATCGAAAATTAAACTATTATTTTTTGTAAGTTATTTTTAAGTTTTTTAAATTTTTCATTTAGTGGAGCACCACCTTGTGAAAGATCCTTTCTTCCACCTCCACCTTTGCCACCTAGATAAGTAATTATTTTTTTTATTATAATAGTAGAATCAAATTTACCTAAGAGATTTTCAGTAATAGATACCACAACTGAAACTTTGTTATCTTCTTGCGAGGTTAATATTATTATTCCTGATTTAAATTGTTTTTTTATTGAATCAGAATTATTTCTTAACTCTTTTGAATGACAATCTATGTTGTCAAAATATATCTTGCATTCTTTGGTACTAATAATTTTTAGATTTGAATATTCAATTTCATTAGAAATTTTTGTTTTATTTGTAGAACTATTTTTTAAATTTTTAATTTTTTCAACAACATTCTCATCGGAAGCTTTTAAAATATTTTTTATCTCAACTAAAGAATTTATTTTATCGTCAACATAATCATGTGCATCTTGACCCGTTAGAGCCTCTATCCTTCTGACACCCGAAGAAACAGAAATATCACTTAAAATTTTAAAGAAACCAATTTGTCCAGTTTGCTTAACATGAGTTCCTCCACATAACTCAATTGATGTCAATGTCTGCTCATTTTTAAATTTACTTTTCATGCTTACAACTCTTACTTTATTAGGGTATTTTTCTCCAAACAAAGCAATAGCTCCCAACTTAAGAGCTTTATCCAAACTCATTTGATTTATTTCAACTCCAATATTTGATCTAATTGAGTTATTAACTAAATTCTCAATTTTCTTATGTTTTTCCAATGACAATTGCTCATTAGATGAATAGTCAAATCTAAGTTTTTTAGAACTAACTAATGAACCTTTTTGACTCACATGTTTTCCAACGACTTGTCTTAAAGATTCGTGAAGCAAATGAGTGGCAGAATGATTATTACTAGTTTTATCTCGTTTATCTTTGTCAATTTCTAAAAAATATGATTCATTTTTTTTCAATTCGAGTAAGCATCGATTTACGAAGTGCAAGTAAATTCCATTCTTAATTTTCTTAGTATCAGAAATTTCAGCTACAATTTGTCTTTGAGAATTTAATATATTTCCTGAATCCCCAAGTTGACCTCCAGCTTCTGCATAAAAAGGGGTTTTGTCAAATATTAATATTACTTCCTCATTTTTTTTTGTTGAATCAACCAAGATATCATTTTCGATAATATATAATAATTTTGAATTACATGTGGTTGTCTCATATCCACAAAATTGTGTACTAGAAAAATTCTTAAAAATTTCTTGATAATTTTTTTCATTATCTTTTTTTCCAATTCCAACCCATGAATTTTTTTGTAATTTTTTATGCGCTTCTACAATAGATTTATATTTCTTAGTATCTAAACTTAATTTCCTATCATTTAAAATCGACTCAGTCATATCGACTGGAAATCCATAAGTATCATAAAGTTTAAAAGCTATTTCAGGTTTAAATTCTTTAGTTTTAATTTTTTTAATTTCTTTGTTCAATAGTTCAAGTCCTATTGATAAAGTTTCAGAAAATTTTTCCTCTTCATTCTTTAAATTATCTTTAATAAAGAATTCTGCTTTGGTTAATTCAGGATAGGTTTTTATGTATTTTTTTATTACATCGTCCACAAGTCTGTTTAGAATTATTACATCTGGATTCAGTTTATTAACATTTAGAAGAGCTCGTCTTATTATTCTTCTCAACACATAACCTCTTCCCTCGTTAGAAGGTAAAATACCCTCAGACATCATAAAAATAATAGACTTCAAATGGTCAGAAATTATTCTGAAAGGTATCAATAAATTTTTATTTAAATTTGTTTTAGTTTCCTCTTCTATTCTTTTGAAAACATATTCAAATAAGTCAGTATCGTAATTATTAACTTTTCCATTTAGAACTGCCAATATTCTTTCTAATCCCATGCCTGTATCAACAAATTTACCAGGTAGTATTTCTAAACTATCCCCTTTTTTTTCATATTCCATGAAAACAAGGTTCCATATCTCAACAAATCTGTCTCCATCCTGATTTTTGGTACCAGGTAAGCCTCCTTTTATACTTTCACCATTATCATAAAATATTTCGCTGCAAGGACCACAAGGTCCAGTGTCACCCATGGACCAAAAATTATCGTTGGATGAAATTCTTATTATTTTTTCGTCATTAAACCCTGAAATTTTTTTCCAAATTTTAAAAGAGAGTTCGTCCTCCTTATATACAGTAATAATTAATCTTTTTTCATCTATTGAATATTCTTTTGTTAATAAATCCCATGCAAGTTTTATTGCTTCTTCCTTGAAATAACCACCAAATGAAAAATTACCCAGCATTTCAAAAAAAGTATGATGTCTTGGGGTTAAACCAACATTGTCGAGGTCATTATGTTTACCCCCTGCTCTCAAGCATTTTTGTATGGAAACAACATTCTTATTTTTTGGATTTTCTTCACCAGTAAACCATTTTTTAAATTGAACCATCCCAGAGTTTACAAATAGTAAAGTTGAATCATCATTAGGAATCAGAGATGATGATTCAATCTCTGAGTGTGAATTTTTTTTAAAAAAATTTAAGAATGTTTCTCTTATTTTGTTTGAATAATCATTTGAATTTTGCATTTTTCTAAAATGATTATAATTAAAAAGTTAGTAATTAATCAACTTTCATTTCTTTATCTGGCAGATCTTCTTTATTATCGTTAAGATCATCTTCTGCTTTTACAACTTGTTCTTTATTTTGAGAGCGAATCGATTCCTCTATTTCAAGAGCTACTTTTGGATTCTCTTTTAGATAAATTTTTGCATTTTCTCTTCCTTGACCAATTCTTTCACCATTGTATGAGTACCACGCACCTGCCTTTTCAACCAACCCGTCTTTAGTTGCTAAATCTAAGATTTCTCCATTTTTGGAAATTCCTTCACCATACATGATATCAAATTCAACCGTTTTAAATGGAGGGGCAAGTTTATTTTTGACAACTTTTACCCTTGTCTGATTACCAACTACCTCGTCCCTGTCTTTAATAGCACCAATTCTCCTGATATCCATTCTAATTGAAGCATAAAATTTAAGAGCGTTTCCTCCTGTGGTTGTCTCTGGGTTTCCAAACATAACTCCAATTTTTTGCCTGATTTGGTTAATAAATATGACCAAAGCCTGAGACCTTGAAATTGATCCAGTTAATTTCCTTAAAGCTTGGCTCATTAGTCTTGCATGTAAGCCCATATGAGAGTCTCCCATGTCACCTTCAATTTCAGCTCTTGGAACTAGGGCAGCAACGGAATCAACGACTAGAACATCAATTGCATTTGAATTTACAAGGGTATCTGCAATTTCGAGCGCTTGCTCACCGTTATCTGGCTGGGAAATAAGCATCTCATCAGTGTTAACACCCAATTTTTTTGCGTATACTGGATCCAATGCGTGTTCAGCATCGACAAATGCACATGTCCCACCTTTTTTTTGAGCTTCGGCAATAACATGAAGTGCTAGTGTTGTCTTACCGGAACTCTCGGGACCGTATATTTCAACTATTCTACCTTTTGGTAATCCTCCGATGCCCAATGCTACGTCAAGACTTAGTGAACCTGAGGATATTGCGTCAATTTCGACCACTTCTCTTTCTCCTAATTTCATGACGGAGCCTTTACCGAAGTTTCTCTCTATCTGACTGATGGTGGATTCTAATGTTTTTAATTTATCCATAAATGTTCTATAAATGTTCTTTTTATACAATCTATCATTAAAAAAAAATATAGCAATAGATTAATTAATATTCTTTCTCTTTATAAATCTTTTCTGATTTTTCATGAGATTCCTGTGCCTCTAATGACAATGTTGCTATTGGTCTAGCTATGAGTCTTTTTAAAGAGATAGGTTGATTGGTTTCTTCACAATAACCATAGGTTCCATCCTCAATCTTTCTGAGTGCTTTATTTATTTTACTTATTAATTTGCGTTCTCTATCTCTTGTTCTTAACTCTAAACTTCTCTCTGACTCAATTGAAGCTCTGTCAGCATTATCTGGTTTATTAGAGGATTCTTCTTTCAGATTATTTATTGTTAGAGATGAACCTTGGAGAAGGTCATCTTTCCAATCACTCAGTAACTGTTTAAAATATTTCAACTGCTTTGCACTCATGAATTTTTCTTTTTCAGATGGTGTGTAAGAACCGTTAATTTTTTTTTTTTTAACCATATTTCAACATTATAATTTATTGCACTATAATTATATTCGAAAAAAAATGAATCAAGAAAAATTTAAAAAAATTAATAAAGCATGCTTTTTAGATAGAGATGGAGTCTTAAATGAGGACGTAGGTTATCTGCATAAAAGTGAGGATTTTAAATGGATTGATGGAGCTGTAGAGGCTATTAAATTATTAAAAAAAAACAATTTTCTTGTGATTGTAATAACTAATCAATCTGGAATTAGTCGAGGCTATTTCACTTCTAAAGATGTCACAAACCTGCATGAATGGATGAATAAAATCCTAAAAAAAGAAGGTATCCAAATTAATGATTTTTTTTTTTCTGAAGATTTACCTAACAATAACCCTGAATCAAGAAGAAAACCTTCACCTAAAATGATAAACGAAGCAGTTGAAAAATATAACTTGGATAAGACAAGATGTTTTTATGATTGGTGATAAATTAACTGATCTTGAAGCGGCAAAGAATGCGCAAATTAAAGGCTTTTTATTTAATAAAAGTAATCTTAAAAACTTTATTGAAAAAATTTTAGATAAAATTAATTTTTAATAGATTAGTGGACTACCAAGAGGACTACTTTTCTTTAAAATATTGCTTAAACCCATAATTACTAAATTTAAAACCGGTTTATTCTAATTTTTAACTGGATTTTTGGGAAATTGTTATTTTCATATTTACCAAGTTTCTGGGGTTTTACTAAATTTAAAAATTTTTTAAAAAAATATTGGGACTACGTTTGACTTTGAAAAAATTGTTATTATATTTATAAATAGGGGATATGTGGGGAAAATTTATACAAAAAAATTATTAAAAATTTAAAAAGGGTATCCTTCTTCCCAAAACTTTCCGGTAAGTCTGATTCTAGGGGGTCATTTTTCGACCTATATTCTTCTAAGGGAACTATCAAGATAAGAAAATAAACAAAAACAAAAATCAGGCTGAAGCCTGGTTTAAAAATTTTCGAGGTCTCTTGAAAAAAAAAAAGGGGACTTTAACGATTTCAAAAGGATGTAATTTTAAATTCATGTTAATGATAAAAGAGTCAAAAATAATGATTATTCACTAAGTCAGCTTAATCGACAAATACAGAATTGAAAATGATTTGCTACCGTATTTTCTGAATTAGAAGTATCTGAAATTAATTTCTTAACAATTTCGAACTTTGTAAATTTATTGGTTGAAAAGGTTTTAAGATAAATTCACAGAAAAAATATCTAACACTTATTCGTAAAATTTTGAATATCGCTCTAGAAGAAGGTGTCATTAAAGAACTTCCTAAATTTCCAGATAGTTCTAAGTTAAGAGTTAAGACCAAAAAACAATATGTACCATATCCAAAAGGCAGGAGTTTAGATCAAAAATCGAAAGAGGATGTTAAAACTTTAATAAACGGAACTCCAATTAAAAGAGACTTGCTCATTGAATACCTTCACCTGATTCAAGATAAGTATAGATGTATAAAGAAAAGCCATTTAGCTGCCTTATCTGACATCATGAAAATTCCTTTTGCAGAGGCTTTTGAAGTTGCCTCATTCTATGCTCACTTTGATGTTTTAGATGATAATGATCCTACACCACCTGAAATAACAATTAGAATGTGTGATAGTTTGACCTGCGAATTAAAGGGTTCCGATAGCCTTTTAAAGGATCTTCAAAAAAGTACCATAACTCTGATAAAGTTAGGGTCTTGAGAGCACCATGTATGGGTCTATGTGACGTTGCGCCTGCATGTGAGGTTGGACACAATCACATCAAAAATTGCTCGATGAAACAATAGAAAATGCAATAAAGAAAAAAGATACACACCCTCAAATTATTGATGGTATTTCGTTAGATAAGTATATGAAAAATGGTGGGTATCAGATCTTAAAAAATGTTATCAAGGAAAACTTTCCGTTGAATCAGTCATTGATGTTCTACAAGAGGCAGGTTTAAAGGGAATGGGTGGAGCAGGATTTCCATCAGGTCAAAAGTGGAAATTTGTTAGAATGGAACCTGGCCCGCGCCTTATGACAATTAATGGTGATGAAGGAGAGCCAGGAACCTTCAAAGATAAACTATATTTAGAACAAAACCTTCATAAATTTTTGAAGGTATGCTTATACTGCATGGGCAGTTGAAGCTAAAGATATCTACATTTATTTAAGAGACAGAATATCCAGGTATTAGAGAAAAAATTATTAGAGAATTAGATGTTCTTAAGAAAAAAAACATAATTGATAGAGAAACCGTAGTACATTTGAGAAGAGGAGCCGGTGCATACATATGGGTGAAAGAGTCCGCAATGATTGAATCAATTGAAGGAAAAAGAGGCCTACCAAGACACAAACCGCCTTTCATATCAAAGTTGGGTTATTTGGTCAACCTACCTAAACCATAACATTGAAACTGTTTTTGGGTTAGAGATATTATTGAAAATGGTGCAAGATGGTATTCGGACCAAGGAACCAATAATAGGTTGGGTCCACACAGCTATTCTGTTTCAGGAAGAGTCAAAATACTGGAGTAAAACTTGCACCTGCCGGTATAACCATGAATCAACTTTTAAATGACTACTGTGGGGGTATGCAAGAGGGTCATAAATTCTATGGTTATCTTCCAGGTGGTGCATCCGGAGGATTGTTACCTAGTAGTATGGCAAATATACCACTCGACTTTGGCACTCTTGAAGAGCACGGGTGTTTCATTGGATCAGGTGCTGTTGTTGTTTTTCTGATAAAGATGATATAACAAAAGTAGTGTTAAACTTACTTAAGTTTTTGAAGATGAGAGTTGTGGTCAATGTACTCCATGTAGGGTGGGAACAGAAAAAGCTGTTAAACTTTTAGAAAAAAATAATTGGGATAAAAAACTTCTCAACGAACTTGTTGAAATGATGGGTGATGCCTCAATTTGCGGATTGGGTCAAGCAGCAGGTAACCCAATCAGATGTGCACTTAAATATTTCGGAAAGGATATTTCATAAAGATGAAGAAGGTGAAATTTTTCATAGATGATATACCTGTTGAAGGGAGTCAAGATGAATCCATTTGGACCGTTGCCAAAAGAGAGGGCATAACACTTCCCCACCTTTGTTTTGCAGATAAACCTGGATACAGAGCCGATGGAAATTGCAGAGCATGTATGGTTTCTATTGAGGGAGAGAGAGTTTTAGCTGCTTCTTGTATAAGAAAACCAACGGAGGGTATGAAAGTTGTAACAAACGATGAAAGATCCATCAAGTCTAGAAAAATGGTTTTAGAACTATTAGTTACAGATCAACCAGATAGAGAGACTTCTCATGACCCCGACTCACATTTCTGGAAAATTGCTTCAGATATAGATGTTGAAAAAAGTAGATTTGAAAAAAGAGAGAAAAAAATAGTTCCTTGTGAAGACTCATCACACGTTGCGATGTCAGTAAATCTTGATGCTTGCATAAACTGCAACCTCTGTGTTAGAGCATGCAGGGAAGTTCAAGTAAATGACGTGATTGGCATGGGAAACAGAGTCACACCTCGCAGGTAATCTTTGACTTTAATGATCCAATGGGTGATTCATCTTGTGTAAGTTGTGGAGAATGTGTTCAAGCATGTCCAACTGGAGCATTAATGGAATCTAATTTGTTAGATGATAATGGAACCAAAAATGCTAAACCTGACAGAAAAGTCGATTCTTTATGTCCATACTGCGGGGTTGGTTGTCAATTAACATATAATATTCAAAATGAAAAAATTATATCTGTTGACGGAAGAGACGGTCCTGCAAATAAGAATAGGCTATGCGTTAAAGGAAGATTTGGTTTTGATTATATTCACAACCCTGAAAGACTAACAGTACCCTTAATTAGAAAATCAGACAAACCAAAAGATCCATTAGAAAAAATCGATCCACTAAACCCATTGACTCATTTTAGAGAAGCTTCATGGGATGAGGCTCTCGATTTAGCTGCTCGTAAACTTAAAGAAATATTAAATAGTTCTGGAGACAAATCCCTTGCTGGTTTTGGTTGTGCTAAAGGTTCAAATGAGGAAGCTTATTTATTCCAAAAGTTAATAAGAACAGGTTTTAAAAATAATAATGTCGACCATTGTACAAGAATGTGTCATGCGTCTTCCGTTGCTGCTCTTATGGAAACAATTGGATCAGGAGCAGTTACAGCTCCAGTTTCAGAAATTCAAAATGCAGATGTTGCCATTGTTATTGGAGCAAGACCGACGCAAAATCATCCAGTAGCTGCTACATTTATTAAAAATGCCGTAAAAAAAAATGGATTGAAACTAATTATAATGGATCCAAGAAAACAAGACTTATCTAGAATATCTGAGAAAAGCTTGCAATTCACTCCAGGTGCTGATGTAGCGTTGTTAAATGCAATGATTAATACAATTATTGAAGAAGGTCTCGTAGATAGACAGTACATTGAAAAAAACACAGAAGGTTATAAAGATCTTAAAGAACATATCAAAGATTTTACACCTGAGGAGATGTCAGATATTTGTGGAATTTCTCCTTCAGAGATAAGAGAAACTGCCAGATTATTTGCTAACGCTAAATCCGCAATGATCTTTTGGGGTATGGGAATCTCTCAACATATTCACGGTACAGACAACTCAAGATGTTTAATTTCACTTGCAATGATTACAGGAAACATTGGAAGAAAGGGAACTGGACTTCACCCTCTTCGTGGGCAAAATAATGTTCAAGGTGCGTCTGATGTAGGTTTGATACCAATGGTTTTTCCTGATTATCAACCAATATCAGACAGCAAAAATCTTAAATTTTTTGAAAATTATTGGCAAACAAAACTTGATCCCAACCCAGGCTTGACTGTGGTTGAAATCATGGAATCTATATATAATAAAAGCATCAAAGGGCTTTATGTTATGGGAGAAAATCCCGCCATGTCCGATCCAAATGCTAATCACGCAAGAGAAGCATTAGCTAGGTTAGAAATTCTCATTGTCCAAGATATCTTCTTAACAGAAACAGCATATCTTGCTGATATTGTTTTACCTGCATCAGCTTTTCCTGAAAAAACTGGGACTTTTACAAACACGGATAGACGAGTTCAGTTAGCAAAAAAAGCGGTTAACCCTCCTGGGAAAGCAAAACAAGACCTTTGGATAATACAAGAATTAGCCAAAAGAATGGGATTAAATTGGAATTATAATGGTCCAGATGAGGTATATGACGAACTTAGCAAATGTATGGAATCTATGAAAAACATTACTTGGGAAAGATTAGTCAAAGACGGTGCCGTAACTTATCCTTGTGATGATGAGAACAAACCAGGAAATGAGGTAATCTTTGGAGAAGGTTTTCCGACAAATAACAAAAAAGGAAAGCTTGTTCCTGCTAAACTTATTTCTCCTGATGAGAAACCTGACGAAAAATACCCGCTTGTACTTACAACTGGAAGGTTACTTGAGCATTGGCATACAGGCTCAATGACTTCTAGATCCAAGGTTTTGAACACAATAGAGCCACAACCATATGTTCATCTTTCAAAAAATGAAATGAAAAAAAATAATTTTTCACAAGATGAACAAGTTCAATTGTCAACAAGGAGAGGCAAGGTAAGTGTCAAAGTTAGGTTTGATAAAATGATCCCAGATGGAATGGTTTTCATGCCGTTTTGTTTTGAAAATGCTCCTGCTAATTTGCTGACCAATCAGGCTTTAGATCCAGACGGTAAAATTCCAGAACTAAAATATTGCGCCGCAAAAATTGAAAAGTTAACAGCTTAGTCGAAGCTATTCTTTCATATGGTGTTTTTCATTTACCGGACCTATTAAGAGGTTGGCAACAAAAGCTATAGCCAATAAACCAGCCATGGCAAACATTGTAGAGTTATATAATGTTGTTGATGGATTGATAGTGCCTTCTGGCATATGAGGCATTAAATTAGATATCGTGACTGTTTTTTCTTGAACCAAAAGTGATAAATTTTCTACGGAAGCTCCGTAAATTTCTGTAAATTTTTCGGGACTTATTTTGGATACAAGATCATTAATAGCGCTATCTACTGAATTTTGTCTAAGTTGAGTAATTGCAACAGGACCCAAAACACCAGCTGTGGACCAAGCTGTAAGAAGTCTTCCGTGTATTCCTCCAACATATTTTGTACCAAAGATATCGGCAAGGTAAGCCGGAATTGTCGCAAAGCCGCCGCCATACATTGTGAAAATCACCATTGATGCTGCATAAAAAAGTATGAGATAAGTTACAATTGGGTCAATACTCATAGCTTTAGCAGTAAAAGGAATTGACAAGTATAAAAGTATTCCAAGTGAAAAGAATATAAAGTATGTGGGTTTTCTTCCAATAAAGTCTGACATGGATGCCCAAAATATTCTTCCAACCATGTTAAAAACACTTATCATCAGTACATATGTTCCGGCAAAACCTGCGGTGACAATGGCTGGTAAACTTGGTTCAAAAATTTCAATCATCATTGTTTTAGCAACCCCAATAACTCCTATACCAGCTGTTACGTTAAAGCAAAGTACAATCCATAAGAAATAAAATTGTGGAGTTTTTAAAGCTTGATCGATATGCACGTTATTCTTAGTAATTAATCTTGTCTTTTTTGAATCTTTTGGAGGTGTCCATCCTTTAGGTTTCCATCCCTCAGGAGGGACTCTATAAGAAAATGCGGCAATGGTCATAATGATAAAATAAACAATACCCAAAAAAAGGAATGTTTGGGCAGCACCACTTGAACCGGTTCCGACAATATATACACCAGGATCTCCAGGTACTATCATTTTTGCTAAATCATTGACAGTAACAATTACAACTTCAACTAAGTTTCCTGAAATATCTACAAATCTTCTTCCACCCTCCGTTATTAGGTTCAGTGAATCTATATCTCCTAAATACTCTGGAACTTTGTAAAATTTTGCTAATAATCTGTCTATAGTAACTTTTGCAATCATGGCACCACCACCAAAACCCATTATAGCCATGCCAGTTGCCATGCCTCTTCTATCTGGAAACCATCTTATTAAAGTTGATACCGGCGATACATAACCAAGTCCTAACCCAATTCCACCAATTACACCATAACCTAGATACAGAAGATATAACCCAACACTTAATATTATTGGATCATCGCTCAACATTGGGAGAGACAAAGTTATTTGGACCCCCATTTCTTGGAGGAAGATTCCAATTGAGCCAATGACAAACCCCCCACCCCAACAACACGCTGCTACAAATCCAACCATCCTAGGACCAACTTCCTCAAGCCATTTACCAGCATAAGCTGCTGCTAATCCTAAGCTAACGATTGCTACAGAAAAAATCCAAACAACTTGACCGAGACTCCAGTCATCTCCAGAAGATGTCACAACTCCAAGAATTTTAACCAAAGCTGGGTTAAACATACTCCATGCGTAAACTGATCCAATACACAAATGAATAGCGATTGAGGCTGGTGGTACAAGCCACCTATTAAATCCAGGTTTTGCGATTATATTTTTTTTGTGTAATTTATTTAAAAAACTCATTTTTAATCTTTGAAGTATTTGTTGTAAATTTCATTCGCAATTTTTAGGTCTTCAACAGTATTAACATTAAAGAATGGATCATATCCAAATTCCTCAAACTTTACCACCCTCGTTTTAAATTTTTTGGTAAATTCATCTATCTTCCTTCCACCAGCATTCAAAAAAAATTCCAATTGATTTTCCATTTCTATATTTACTTTCCACATTGAAAAGACTGGATGTACTCTTTCGGAACATTCAGCCATTAGAATTTCATAATTTTCGCTTTCTTCAATGAATCTATTGACAATATCATTTGGAAAAAAAGGAGAGTCTACCGGAAAACTTACCAACCAATTATAATTTGAATCATGTCTTGCCCACTTAATACCAGACAAAATTCCTACAAGAGGACCAAAATTTCCTGGAATACAATCCTTTACAATTATAGTTGAGTCAAGATGCTTAAAAATTTTATTAGAATCATTTGAATTTACAATTAATCTTCCAACCTGTTTTGTAGATCTTTTAATAGTATGCTGTATCAAATTTACACCTGAAATTTTCTTAAAAGTTTTATCAGAACCCATTCTTCTTGATAAACCACCTGAGAGTATCATCCCTAAAATTTTGTCTTTATTCAATTCTATGTTCTCCACTCAAGACAAAAAATTTTTTTCCTTTGGCTCTTCCAATTAAAGTCAGGTTAGCTTGTCGTGCAAGGTCAACCCCCCATGCTGTGAAACCTGATCTTGAAATAACTATTGGGATTCTCATTTGAACTGACTTCATTACCATTTCACTTGTGAGTCTTCCAGTTGTATAAAAAATTTTATTGGCTGGAGAAATCTTTTTTACTTTCATGTAACCTGCAATCTTATCAATGGCATTATGTCTTCCAACATCCTCCATATATATTAAAGGCTTGTTTTTCACACATAAGACACAACCATGAATAGCTCCAGCTTTTAGATAAAGGCTAGGAGTTAGATTAATTTTTTTTGATAAGTCATAGATCCATGATTTTTTAATTTTGAAAGAATTTTTAAATTTAAATTTTTTCAAATTTTCCATAATATCACCGAACACTGTTCCTTGAGCACAACCTGAGGTAATGGTCTTTTTTTTTAATTTTGCTTCAAAATTTGTTGATTTTTTAGTTCTTACAACAACTGTTTTTAGGTCTGCATAATACTCAACAGACTCAATTTTTGTTGTTTTGGTAATCATATTTTGATTTAAAAGATAACCAAGTGCTAAATATTCTGGGAAATCGTTAATTGTCATCATTGTCACAATTTCTTGACTGTTTAAATAGAGTGTTATGGGTTTTTCTTCAATTACGTCTATCTTCTTTCGCTTTAAATACTCATCTAATCCAAAGATTTTTCTTGTTAAGGATGAATTTTCTAAGTTGGGTTTAATTTTCATGACTTTAAGTTTACTAATAATTTGATTACTATATTATTTTAACCTAAGAATTAAAATATGAATATTATTCAAAAAAATTATGCTGGATAACTTTGGAAGAAAAATTGACTATGTAAGAATTTCTGTTACTGACAGATGTGATCTTAGATGCAAATATTGTATGCCTGAGTCCAATCCTAATTTTTACAAAAAAGAAGAAATTTTAGATATTAATAAACTTAAATTAATTTCAGAGTCACTTATTGATTTAGGGATCAGAAAATTTCGTATTACTGGTGGAGAACCATTAGTGAGAAAAGATATAGTGGAATATATTGAATTCCTGTCCAAAAAACTAAGTAAAAAGGTTATTGATGAAATTTTACTAACTACGAATGGAACGCAGTTAAAAAAATATTCAAAAACATTATCAGACCTTGGAGTCAAAAGAGTAAATGTTTCACTTGATTCGCTCATAAAAGAAAAATTTAATTTCATTACTAATGGAGGAAACATTGAAAGTGTTTTCGAAGGAATTGAAAGTGCTAAAGAAAATAAGTTATCTATAAAGATAAACACAGTTCTTTTAAAAAATTTTAATGATGATGAATTATTAGAAATAATGAAATGGTGTAGTCATAATTCTTTTACATTATCTTTCATTGAAGTTATGCCGGTAGGAGATATGTTAAATTCGAGAAAGTCACAATACTTTTCTGTTAATAAAGCTAAGGAAATAATCTGTAAAGATTTTGATTTAGAACAATCTTCACTAAAGTCTTCAGGTCCATCAAACTATTTCTATTGCAAAAATTAAATCTATTTGTGGGTTTCATCTCTCCTATATCTGATCATTTTTGTGCAACTTGTAACAGATTAAGAATAACTTCAAATGGAAAAGTTTATCCATGTCTTGGTGATAACAATTCTTTAGACCTCACTCCATTTATTAGAGCTAATGACAGACCAAATTTGTTAAATGCATTAAAGAAAGTCATTTTCATGAAACCAGAAAGACATTACTTTAAAATTGATGAAAAGAGCTATATTCATAAAAGATTTATGAATACTACAGGTGGTTGATAAATGACGAAAATTGGATTTGTTTCTTCAGAAAAACCAGATGCTATTAAATCACTTAAAATGATGGAACAAACTTACGATTCCGTTCCTCCGGAAAAAGCAGACATTATAGTGGCACTAGGAGGTGATGGAACAATGTTAAAATCATTACATGATTTTTTACATTTGAACAAACCAATTTATGGAATGAATAAAGGTCACATTGGATTTTTGATGAATCAATTCTCTGAGAAAAATTTAAAAAAAAGATTAGACGAAGCAATTCCTTATAAGTTATCACCTTTAAAAATAAAATGCTTTGAAAAGAATAAAAAAATTAAAGAGAGTTTAGCTTTTAACGATGTATCTCTAATAAGAAGTAGCTCAAAGATTGCAAAAATAAAAATTGAAGTAAATAATAAAACTAGGATTGAAGAATTCCTCGGTGACGGTTGTTTAATCGCAACTCCAGCAGGAAGTTCAGCTTATAATCTTTCATTGAGAGGTCCTGTAATTCCTGTAGGTGCTAAGGTTTTAGCACTCACTCCAATAAGTCCTTACAGGCCAAGAAGATGGAGAGGTGCTTTACTTACCAATGATGCAAAAATTACTCTGTACGCAATTGACTCTAAATTAAGACCTGTTAGAGCAGAAGCAGACTTCATGCAATTTGAAAATATTGACAGGCTTGAAATTGAACTTGAAAAAAAATTATTTGTAAACTTGTTGTTTGATCCTGGTCATGACTTAGAAGAACGCATAATTAACGAACAATTTAATAATTCTTAAAAATGAATTTAGATCAGATCTTTTCCAAATTAATTTCTTTTCCAACAATTAGTGAAAATTCAAATAAAGAATTGGCAAATTTTATTATAGATTATTTAAATAAAATTGGATTAAAAGCCAAAAAAATTGAAGGGGAAAAAGGCAGGTTTAATGTTTTTTGCAGAATTGGACCAAAAAAGGACGGCGGAATAGCCTTTTCTGGCCATACAGACGTTGTTCCAACAGATGGACAAAAATGGACATCAAACCCTTTTAATTTAACTATGAAAAATAATAAATATTATGGTAGAGGAACTGCTGATATGAAAGGATTTATAGCAGTTGTATTGTCTTTATTAAAAAAATTAAAAATTAAAGAAATGAAGAAGCCTCTTTTTCTAATTTTCTCATATGATGAAGAAGTAGGATGTCTTGGTATTCAGAAATTAGTTCCTTTTTTGAACAAACTAGATCCTAAACCAAAATTTTGTATTGTTGGTGAACCAACTGAAATGAAACTTGTAAATCAGCACAAAGGAAAGAAAAACTTTGAAGTATCATTTAATGGATTAGAATCTCACTCATCATTAATAAATGAGGGGGTCAATGCAATACAATATTGCTCAAAGTTTATTCAATTTCTAGAGGCTAAACAAAAATTAATTGAAAAAAAAAAAGACCTAAATTTCTATCCAAGTTTTACAACCATTAATGTAGGAAAAATTTCTGGTGGGACCGCAGTTAATATTATACCGAACAATTGTAAAATTGAATTTGAGATAAGAGATACTCCAAAATTTAATACAGAAAAGTTTGTAAACCAAATCAAAGATTATCTATTAATTTTAGAAGGAGAGATGAAGTCATTTAACAAGAAATGCAGTATATCATTGTCTGAACAAAATAATTTCCCGCCTTTGATAACAAATCACAATTCAAATATCATATCACTTTGCTTAGAAAAATTGAGAACTAATTCCGTAAATACGGTGAGTTTCGGTACAGAAGCAGGTATTTTCAATCAGATAGGCTTTCAAACAATAGTTTGTGGTCCAGGAAGTATTAAACAAGCCCACAAACCAGATGAATACATTGAAATAGTACAGTTAAAAAAATGCGAAGATTTTCTCACTAAAGTAATAGATCACCTTTACTAAAATGCATCTAAATGATTTAGATTATGAAATTCCAAAGGAACTGATAGCTCTGCATCCTGTCAAACCTAGAGATAATTCAAAATTAGTTGTTGTAGGTAAAAATAATAGAATAATTAAGTTCAATGAAATTATAAATGAATTAAATTCATCAGATGCAATTATTATCAATAATACTAAGGTAATACATGCTGAACTCGAAGGCACAATTGACAACCAAAAAGTTTCAATAAATCTTAATAAAATTGAAGATAAAAAAGAAAATACATGGAGTGCCTTTTTAAAAGCAAAAAAAAAGCTAATGACTGGAATGAAAATCAGTATTTTTAAAAAACAATTTGCTGAAATAATTAAAATACATGATTATGAAATATCTTTAAAGTTTGACTTACCCTACAAAGAATTTTTAGAAAAAATAAAAATTTTTGGAAAACCGCCCATCCCCCCCTACATAAAAAAGAGAGGTCACAAGAAATCAGATTTTAATAATTATCAAACTATTTTTGCCAAAAATGAGGGAGCAGTAGCTGCTCCAACAGCGAGCTTTCACTTTACTAAACGTTTAATTAATAAACTAAAAACAAAAAAAATTAAAATAATTTATATTACTTTACATGTAAATGGTGGGACTTTCATTCCAATAAGAACAGCAAATGTTTTTAAACATAAGATGCATTATGAATATGGATGTATTTCAAAAAAATCATCTGAAGAAATTAATAAAGTAAAGAACAATGGTGGAAGAATAATCGCTATTGGAACAACAGTTTTAAGATTACTTGAATCATCAAAAGATAGCAAAGGTTATATTTCACCATATAAAGGTGAAACAAATATATTTATAAAACCCGGATGGGAAATAAATTCTGTTGATGGACTTGTTACAAATTTTCATACACCAAAATCTACATTACTACTTTTAATTTTCACACTTATTGGAAAAAAAAAAAACAATGAGACTTTATGATTTTGCGATCAAAAATAAACTTCGTTTTTTTTCTTATGGAGATGCATGTTTAATTTGGAATAAAAATGGCAAAGTTTAAATTCTCTGTAGAAAATAAATATCAAAAGGCACGCGCAGGATCTATTGAAACTTTCCATGGAAAAATTAAAACTCCTGTCTTTATGCCTGTTGGAACTCTTGGGAGCGTAAAGGCAATTTTTCAGAGAGATTTAGAAAAACTTGGTATAGAAATTATTTTAGCAAATACATACCATTTGATGCTTCGCCCAGGAGATTGTTTAGTAAAAGAATTAGGAGGGCTTCACAAATTTATTAATTGGAATAAACCAATTTTGACAGATTCTGGCGGATATCAAGTATGGTCTTTGTCAAAATTAAGAAAAATAAATGAAAATGGAATTAATTTTGTATCTCATATTGACGGAAAGAAATTTGAATTAACGCCAGAATCTGCAATTCAAATCCAAGAAAGATTAAATTCTGATATTTCTATGGTACTGGATGAATGTACCGAATATCCTGCATCCTTTTCAAGAGCTAAAGAGTCAATGGAATTATCAATCAGATGGGCGAATAGGTGTAAAAATACTTTCACATCCAGAGAAGGTTTTGGTTTATTTGGAATTATTCAAGGAGGTATGTTTGAAACTCTAAGAAAGAAATGCTCTGAAAAATTAAGTAAAATTGGATTTGATGGTTATGCCCTCGGGGGACTTTCAGTTGGAGAGTCTCATGAAGAGATGATCAAATCAATTGATTTTTCTCTAGAAAATATCGATGAAGATAAACCTAGATATTTGATGGGTGTTGGCAGACCAATTGACATATTTTCAGCAGTAGAAAGAGGAATTGATATGTTTGATTGTGTTTTACCTACGAGGTTTGGGAGGAATGGGAGGGCTTTTACAAGTAATGGTGAAATAAACTTGAGAAATGCAATATATCTTAAAGACGACTCTCCTCTTGATGAAGGATTGGATTTATATGTTTCTCAAAATTTTTCAAAATCTTACATTCATCACTTAGTTAAAAATAATGAAATTTTAGCATGTATGATTTTAAGTTTACATAATATTGCTTTTTACAAAAAAATGATGTGTGATATACGAGAGTCTATAATTAATAAAAAATTTTATGAACTAAAAAAAAAATATTCTGAAAATCATGAAAAATACAAAAGAACCTAGGTATCTTGGATCCAAGTCTAAGATTCAAAATTCACCAGATAATTTTATTTTGGATACGGTGAAGAACCCTCACCCTGATGAAGATTATTGTGTAAGATTTACTGCACCAGAATTTACAAGTATTTGTCCAATTACTTCTCAACCTGATTTTGGTAATTTTATAGTTGATTATGTACCTAATAAAAAAATAATGGAAAGTAAATCTTTCAAACTCTTTTTGTTCACATTCAGAAATTACGGAGGTTTCCACGAAGATTGTACTATTAAAGTAGCCAAAAAAATTATAAAATATATATCTCCAAAATGGATAAGGGTTGCAAGTTACTGGAATCCCAGAGGGGGTATACCTATTGATGTTGTTTTTCAAAGAGGAAAAAGGCCGAAAGAACGTTTATGTAGAAGACCTTGATATTCCAAATTATTCAGGAAGGTAACTCAATCACCTGTGAAGATACATCCTCCAATTCTTGGTCTATTGATTTCAATGCTTTCAAGATTGTGAATTTTTTTTTTTAATTTTTGCCAAAGCCATTTTGCGATATTTTCACTAGTCGGTTTTTCAAGACCCTTTACTTCATTTAATATTGAATGATCGAGTTTTGATAACACAGGTTTTACAAAAGAATCAAGTTTTTCTAAATCCATAACCCAATTATTTTTTGGATCTAATTCACCTTTCAATTTTATAATAATCTCATAACTATGCCCATGAACTTTATTATATTTGTGATTTTTCTTGAATTCAGGCATATAATGCGCTGCATCAAAATAATATTTTTTGAAGATTATCATTTTACTGAATTCCGATTGCTTTATGAAATTGAAAACTAGGTATCCACTTCTTATTTAAATTGCAATAGTCAATAGTTTTATTAAGATTAAGTTTCATTAAGCTATCATCTTTTGGTTGTAAAAAAAAATATTTAAAATCTAAATTGACTATTTCTTTTAAATTAAATTTATCTTGGGGATATATTATTTTTAATTCGTCGCCTTTTTTTGATTCCAGTGGTCTGGATCCTTCGGGCTGACACAAATCCAGTCAAAGTCAAGGTCTGTTTTAATTGATCCGTTTGTTTCTACAGCAACTGTAAAATTCTTTTTTTTCAAAAAAATCTAACAATTTTTTATCAACTTGTAATAGGGGTTCCCCACCAGTTAGAATTACGTTTTTTTTTTTTTTAGTGAAAAAGACAAATCCCAAACTCTTTCTACGACTTCAATTAACTCTTTTAGATTATAGTTACCTCCATTTTTACCATTAACACCAACAAAATCAGTATCACAAAAATTACATTTTGCTTCCAACCTGTCTTCGACCCTTCCATTCCAGAAATTACAACCAGAAAATCTTATAAATACGCTTTCTTTTCCAGTATTAAAACCTTCTCCTTGAATTGATCTAAAAATTTCTTTTACTTTATACATTAATTAAATTCTGGCTGGATCTCTTAAACCAGCTTCCTCAAACCCTTGTTTTCTTAATAAGCATGAATCACATACTCCACAGTTTTTTTTTAATTTTGGACTATAACAACTCGAAGTCATGGAAAAATCAACACCATTTTTATGACCAAGTTTGATAATATCTTTTTTTGACAAGTTTATTAAAGGTGTATTTATCTTAAATTTACTCCCTTCTAAACCCTTCTTGGTAGATTTATTAATAAGTTTTTCAAAATTATCTATAAAATTCTTTCTGCAATCAGGATATCCTGAGTAATCTATTGCATTTACTCCTATAAAGATATTATCAATATCGTGACATTCAGCGTATCCTGAGGCAAAAGAGAGAAATACAATATTTCTACTTGGAACGTATGTAACAGGAATATCTTTGGACATTGAATGAGAATCTCTATTTTTAGGAACCTTAATGTCATCTGTTAATGCTGAGCCTCCGTAGAATTCCATCTTAAAGACTTCGTGAGAAATACAATTAAAAAATGTTGCTTGAAATTTTGCATACTCTAATTCAACTTTATGTCTTTGACCATAATCAAAGGAAATGGCATATATATCATAACCTTTATCTTGGCACACTGATAAAACAACTGAGGAGTCTAAGCCCCCACTTAAAAGAACTAAAGCTTTATTTGATTTTTTAGACATTTCATAATTATAATATTTAACAAAATAAAAAAATGAAGAATTTAAAAAAAAATATACAAAAAGAAATTATTAAACTCGGTTTTGATTCCATTGGTTATTCAGAACCATATGTTGATGAAAAGACAAAGCAAAGATATAAAAATTTTCTAAATAAAAATTATCATGGAGATATGAAATGGTTAGAAAGGCATTTTGAAAAAAAAACAAATCCAAAGAAAATTTGGGATAAAGTAGAAACTATTATTGTTTTGGGACAAAATTATGGTCCTAAAGAAAATCCATTGTTTTTAAACAAAGATAAAAATCATGGAAATATTAGTATTTATGCTCAAGATGAAGACTACCATTTCGTAATTAAAAATAAATTACAAAATTTACAAGATTGGTTTAAAGATAAATATAATCTTGAAACAAAAATCTTCGTTGACACTTCACCTATAATGGAAAAATATTTTGCTGAAAAGGCTGGTTTAGGTTGGCAGGGTAAACATACGAACATTGTTTCAAAAAGTTTTGGATCTTGGTTATTTCTAGCAGAAATATTTCTTCCTATAAAAATAAATGAAACAAAAAATATGATTAACGGATGTGGATCATGTGTGAAATGTTTAGAAATATGTCCTACAAACGCAATTTTAAGCAATTATAAAATTGACTCTAAAAGATGTATTTCATATTTAACGATTGAAAATAAAGGTCCAATTCCAATAAGTTTACGAAAGTTGATTGGAAACAAAATATATGGTTGCGACGATTGTTTATCTATTTGTCCTTGGAATAAGTTTGCCACTGAAACAGATGAGAAAAAACTTATATCGAATGACAAAAATGATTTATTATTTTTCTTAAAATTTAGTGAAGAACACTTTAAAACGTACTTTCATAATTCTTCTGTAAAAAGAATAGGTTGGAACAGATTTCTAAGAAACATAATTATTGCTTCTGGAAATAGCAAAAATAAAAAATTAATAAAATACATTCTCAATCATATTAATAATGAAAGTAGTTTGGTAAGGGGTGCTTGTGTTTGGTCGTTGTTTCAGCTAATGGAGGAGAAAAGCAAAGAAAAACTGAAAAGTGAATTGATAAAAAAGGAAAAAAATAATTATGTTCTATACGAATTAAAGATGCTCAGTTAATTTTTTTAAACCAATTAACAAATTATCAATAATGCCTTCATCCGAGGAAGAGTGTCCTGCTGTATTTACAAACTTTATTTCAGAAGATTTCCAATTTTCATGAAGTTTATAAGCATTTACTGGCGGACATATAAGATCATATCTCCCTTGAACGATAAACGACGGTAAATTTTTTATTTTCGAAATTTTTTTAACAATTTCATTATCTTCCATAAAAAAATTATTTTTTATGTAATGTAATTCCATGAATGGCGAATTTGGAAGACCTTCTCTCTTGAGTAATTCTTCTTCAGATTCAAAGAAATAATTTTTAGGATTTAATTGAGATAAAATTCTTTCATAGTCATGCCAAATCCAAGAATGGACCTTAGAATTTTCTTTCAAAATTTTTTTGTAATATGAGTCAATTATTTCTTTACCGTTCGAATACCTTTCAAATGTTTTATACAAGTTTGGAGCAAAATTTTTAGGACCATCAATGAATGCCCAATTTATCTCATTAATTGTTCCAAGAAAAACTGACCTTAAAAGAACACCAATTAAATTTTTGGGAAACTTTAGGGCATATTTTATTGCTAACGTAGCACCCCATGACCCACCAACAATTAGAAATTTTTTTATTTTGAAAAAATCTCTTATTTTTTCAATATCTTCAACTAAATTTTCAGTATTATTTCCTTCTAAAGATCTGTAAGGAATGCTCTTACCGCATCCTCTTTGGTCAAAAATAATTGATCGAAATATCTGAGGATTAAAAAGTGAGTGATGTTCACTACGACATTGTCCCCCGGGTCCACCATGCACAAAAATAACTGGAATACCGTCTTTTTTTCCACTGGCTTCAGTATAAATTTTATTGTCATCTCCAACATCTATGTTATACATTTCAGGAAGAGAACGATGAATAAATAATTTTTTAATCATGAGTATAATATAATGGAAAAATTTGAAACATTTAATGAGCTAATACTAGCATTACTTTTATGGATCACAACCCATACTGATTACAAAGAACCAAAAACATTCCCAAAAATTCAGTTTATTGAACAAAAAGCATTAGCAGAAATGGCGTGTGGGAGGGAATGTGAAATATTAGCATTAACACCAGATAATCCTAAATATACAATTTTTTTAGCTGATACACTTTCTCCAATGGATGATATTTGTCACAGAGGAATTTTACTTCACGAGCTGATTCACATATTACAAGAAGATCAAGAAATATTTGTAAACTATGAAGACAGAACAAAAAAACATTTGAGAGAGATGGATGCGCTGGTTAACCATAATGTTTTTTTAAGTCAGTTTGGTAAAAAAATTCTTTACAGTAATGGATTCGCGGCGAAATTTAAAAGTGAAGCTAAACAGAATCTTTATTGCTGATTTAGTATTGAAACCATATCATCTTTATCTATGTATCCAAAAAAGATCTCATCTGAAATTATGAATGCAGGTGTTCCTCTTAGGCCAAGATTTCTTGCTAAATCAATATCATTTTTAAGCTTTTGATTAATTTCCTCATCATTAATTTTGTTCTCTAAGTAATTTTTATCAATATTCAATTCCTTTAATATTGAAATCAAAATATCATCATTAATCTTGCCTTTATTTGTCAAAATCAAATTGTGAAATTTTACAAATTTTTTTTTATCAATTTCTGAAATTATTAATGCATACTTGGCTAGCTTAATAGAATTTTCTGAAAGTATGGGATAATTTTTGTAAATAACTTTTATATTTTTATCCTCGCTAATTATTTTTTTTAAGTCTTGGTGAGCTCTTCTACAATATGAGCAATTATAGTCAAAAAACTCTACAATAATCTTATTAGACAGTTTATTTCCTTCAAAAAGACTTTCAGAATTGTAAATCTGCTTACTCAATGTATTAATCTTATTTTTATTCTCTAGTTTTTTTTCATTTTCTTTTTTTACTTCAAACTTTTGAAGAGATTCGATTATGACTTCTGGATTTTTCAAAATAAAATCCTTAATTTTTCCTTCTAAATCATCTCCCCTTAGGTTAAAACCGCTCAATAAAATTGAAAAGGAAAATGCTATAAGTGTGTAGTTATGTAATTTCATCTTTCTTATTGGTGCGAGCGGTGGGACTTGAACCCACAAGGGTGTTACCACCCGCAGGATTTTAAGTCCTGTCTGTTTACCAATTTCAGCACGCTCGCAAGTATCAAAAAAAGGTTATAAAAAATAAAATTTAACTTTATACAAATTTCTATAGGTATGTTATCAAGGCTCATTTTACTCTTTATTCCTAGTTATTATATTAATATTTAATACTTTATATCATAATGAATTTTGAATTAAACAAGAAACATATACACTTTCATTTTAAAATAAACGACTATTGAAAATGCTTTAATTTATCGTGATTTTATAATTTGATGATGCTGCTCAAATATTTCTGTATTCAATGAGTAAATAGATAATATTTGTGATTTAGGATTTTGTAATTGAAAAAAATAGGTTTTTCTTTCGATTCAATTGAACATATTAAAATGATTGACTAAGTATAATTAAGTGCTGTATTTAGTTCGCCTATTCCTTAGAAAATAATAAATACAATAGATATTATTTTTCTATTTTCTTAAGAACAAATTAATTTCTGAAAGAGACATTTAATAATATAAGATTTTTTATATTTTAAAAAAATTACTTAAAAATTTTTTTTACCTCCTCTTTTATTATTTCTTTTGTTATTTTTTCCGCATTAACCTCGATCCATTGCGCTAAAAACTTACTTGTTTCGTTTGTTTTATTATTTGATAAATTATTATTAGAAGGATTTGGTTTTTTTTTTTCATTAACAACGTTCTTGACCTTATTTAAAATTTCAGAGTTACTTTTCCTCATGCATTTCTCCAGTTTTAATTTTTTTATCTACTGCTAATATTAATCTGTCAATATTAGTTTTTGATTCAGTAGTATTTTGAAAATCAATTTTCTTTTTTATTTCTTTTTTTAAATCATTGTATACGATTTTTTTTTGAAGTTCATGTATTTCCATCATATTTTCACCCATTTCATTGCTTAAATTTGAAGCTACCAATTCTGTTTTTTTTACGTAGACTTTAACATCTATTAATTCCTGAAGGTATAAATCTTTGAGTGCTAAAAGTTTTTGCTCAGCTGCTTCAAGTATTATTTTCTTATCGTCATCAAATACTTCTAATTTTTTTTCAGCATCAAATAATTTAGCAGAGCTTTTTGTCTTCTTTAATGCTAAAAGGAAGATCAATAAAATAAAGACGAAGGCGTATGGTATTATTTCATTTGGTATAACAGACATTTACTTACAGTATATCAACATATTTGTTAAATATAACAGTTGCCCGTTTTTTTTACTTATCAAATGTTTTTATTTTTTGACTTAAAATTTAAACATTCTAGAGTATAAGGTTAGAAGATATGAGTAAAAATAAATCAATAAATGAACTGCTAAGCTCTATAGTCAGTTTAATTAATGAAGCAAAAAATGAATATGAATTTGTTATAAACAAAGATTTACCAAAAAACATCTATCCAGAAATAGAAAAAATTCAAACAGAAGATACTATAAAAGTAGATAAAAATTCAAATACTAATTCTCAGTTACAAATTAATTCATCCGAAGAAAAGCAATTAAAAAGTTTTCATAGCTGGCAAAACATTAATTTTAAAAAAACAATTAAAAAATCTAATTTGAAAAGTTTTTCAAATAATTTGTCTAACCCAAACAATGAAACGATAGAAGTTGAATTTCGTTTACTCTTAGATTCTTGGTTAAAGCGAAATTTAAATAAATTAATTGAACTAGAAATTTCAAATTACATCAAAAATAGACAAAACTAAAAAATCTCAGGATTACCATTTATAGATTCTATATAATTGTAAATTTCGTCGCTAGCTTTTGATACTTCTAAATCTTTCTCTCCTTTGATAACAAGAGAAACACCAAATGAATTTTTTTTAAAATAGGGGTAACTTCCAATTTCTAATGTATTAAATTTGTTTTGTATTTTTTCAATATATTCGCCAATAATCCCTTCTGATAGAGTTGTTGAGATTGTTTTTTTATAATACCTTAGCCCTTCGTCAAATGATTTAACTTTTTCTTTAAACATTACTTGCATAATTTTTGGTACTCCTGGAAATACAAAAATATTTTGTATCGAAAATCCTGGAGCAACACTAACCGGATTATCTATTAAAGTTGAATTTTCTGGCATATAAGCCATTTTTAATCTTGCCTTTGTCAATACATCATCGGCATAATGTTTTTCAAGACGCCTTTTAGCTTCAGTATTTAAAATCAATTTTTTTCCAAGAGCACAAGCCACAGAGTCTGAAGTAATATCATCATGTGTTGGACCAATTCCACCTGACGTGAACACAAAACTATACTTTTCTCTAAAATTATTTAATTTTTCTATTATTCTTGATTTATCATCTTTTATAATCACTATTTCCTCACACGATACCCCGATACGAAATAATTCTTTACACATAAAATTTGAATTTTTTTCGAGAGTTTTACCAGATAAAATCTCATTACCTATTATTATTATACCTGAAGTTTTTCTTTTTTTTTTCATAAAATATTTCTGTAAGTTTTTAAATTTTTATTATAAATTGATCTTTTAATGAATAACAATATTAAATTACATACCAAAGATGAATTCGAGTTTATGCGAAAAGCTGGACAACTTGCGGCTGAATGCCTTGACTACATTACTGATTTCATTGAACCTGGTATTTCCACTTCTAAACTTAACGATATTTGTCACGAGTATCAAGTGAGTAGAGGGGCAAGGCCTGCTCCATTGAATTACAAAGGGTTTCCTAAGTCTGTTTGTACGTCTGTTAATCACGTAGTATGTCACGGGATACCAGGGGATAAAGTTTTGCAAGATGGCGATATTATAAATATAGATGTCACACCAGTTTTGAATGGGTGGCATGGAGATACAAGTAGAATGTTTTATGTAGGTAAAGTTAAACTGAAAGCTATTAAACTTGTTGAAACTACTTATGAAGCAATGATGAAAGGTATTGAAAAAATTAAACCTGGAAACACATTTGGAGATATTGGAAATGCAATTCAGGTATATGCTGAAAAAAAAAACTATTCAATAGTTAGAGATTTTTGTGGTCATGGTTTAGGTAAAGTTTTTCATGATCATCCCAGTGTTCTTCATTTTGGAAAACCCGGAGAAGGAGAATTGTTGCAAGAAGGAATGTTTTTTACTGTAGAGCCAATGATTAATATTGGAGATTATAAAGTAAAAGTTCTTTCAGATGGTTGGACTGCAGTTACATCTGATAAATCATTATCTGCACAATTCGAGCATACAGTAGGAGTAACAAAAACAGGATATGAAATATTTACTCTTTCAAAGAAAAACTTCAAATTTCCTCCATATATAAAAAATGATTCCAAGATATAAAAGAAAAGAAATCTCAAAAATTTGGGAGCCAGAAAATAAATTTAATATTTGGCTAAAAATTGAATTGCTAATTTGTGAAGCACTTTCCAATAGAGGTGATATTCCTAAAGATTCTTTCAAAACTATAAAAAAGAATGCACGTTTTGATATTGATAGAATTGATGTTATAGAAAAAGATGTAAAACACGACGTAATAGCTTTTTTAACAAACATTGGAGAAAATATTGGACATGACTCTAGGTTTGTTCACATGGGCGTCACATCCTCTGATATTATAGATACGGCTTTTTCAATTCAATTAAAGCAGTCATGCTCAATTTTGAAAAGAGAGTTAAAAAGGTTATTAAACAATCTCAAAGTTAAATCTCTAAATTTCAAAAATACAGCTTGCATAGGAAGAAGCCACGGCATTTTTGCAGAACCAACAACTTTTGGATTAAAAATGTTAGGTAAATATTGTGAATTTGAAAGACATTATAAAAGACTTTGTGATGCTGAAAAACAAATTTCCATTTGCAGTATTTCAGGTGCAGTTGGAACTTATGCTAATATTGATCCATCTATTGAAAGTTTTGTAGCAAAAAAACTTAAACTTAAGACTGAGGATGTTTCAACACAGATTATTCCTAGAGATAGACATGCATTCTTTTTTACAGCTTTAGCAATGATTGCTTCTTCAATTGAAAATTTAGCAATTGAATTTAGACATCTTCACAGAAGTGAGGTAAGGGAAGTTGAGGAATTTTTTTCTAAAGATCAAAAGGGCTCTTCTGCAATGCCCCATAAAAAAAATCCAGTTTTAAGTGAAAACCTTACTGGAATTGCAAGAGTCATTAGGTCAAGTTGTATTCCTTTCATGGAGAACATTTCACTCTGGCATGAAAGAGATATCTCTCACTCGTCAGTTGAGAGAACACTCGGACCTGATACAATCATATTATGTGATTTTGCACTAAGTAGAATGAATAATATTGTAGAAAATTTAGTAGTTGATAAAAAAATGATGATCTACAACCTTGAAAAAACTAATGGACTTTTTAACTCACAAAGAGTTATGCTGAAGCTAATTGAAAAAAATATTTCAAGAGAATCAGCTTATAAAATTGTTCAAAAGATAGCTTTAAAAGCATGGAAAGAAAATAAAAGTTTTAAAAAATTATTAGAAAAAAAATAATGAAGTTAAATCTTTATTGAATGTTAGAGAGATTAATGAATTGTTTGATTTGAAATATTTTTTAAAAAATATTAATGCTATTTACAAAAAAGTTCTTGGATGAAAAATAGAAAAAAAATATACGAAGGAAAAGCTAAAATACTTTATCAAGGTCCAGAACCAAATACATTGATTCAATATTTCAAAGATGATGCAACTGCTTTCAATAACAAAAAGAAAGATCAGATTCCAGGAAAAGGTGTATTAAATAACTTCATTTCAGAGTTGATAATGACAAGATTAAAAGACGTTAACATTTCAAATCACTTAATAAAAAGAATGAATATGAGAGAACAACTTATCAAGAAATTGGATATAATACCAATTGAGGTAGTTGTTAGAAACATTGCAACAGGATCATTGGTTCAAAGATTGGGTATAAAAGAAGGAAAAGTATTAAATAGACCTATAATTGAGTTTTACTTAAAAAATGATAAATTAAATGATCCAATTATAAATGAAGAACACATTATAGTTTTTGAATGGGCTACACCAAATGAACTTGAGGAAATTATTTCTTTAAGTTCACGAATTAATGATTTCTTAACAGGTTACTTCTTTTCTCTAAATATCAGGCTTGTAGACTTTAAGCTTGAATTCGGGCGATATTGGGATAATGAAGAAGCTTCAATTATAGTTGCTGATGAAATAAGTCCAGATAACTGTAGATTATGGGATGTAAAAACTAACAAAAAACTGGACAAGGATAGATTTAGGCAAGATTTAGGTGAAGTTGGGAAGGCATACAAAGAAGTCGCATATAGATTAGGAGTTTTATCAGAAAATGAATTTAAGAAAGTTATAAAAAATGATCTATAGAGTTTATATAAATTTTAAAAAAGGTATTTTGGATCCCGAAGCAGAGGCAATTAAAAGAACAATTGATAGTATGGGTTATAAAACTATTAAAAAATTTCAAAAGGGAAGTTTTTTGATATTGAAATTTCTTCATCAAAAAACACATTAGGAGATTTAGAAAAAATTAGCTCAGATTTGCTATCAAATCCTATTATTGAAAATTTTAAAATTATAAAGAAATAACTTGTGCCAAAAAAAGTTGTTTCAATTGTCGTTTTCCCAGGTTCAAATTGCGATAGAGATTTAGATATTGCAGTTCAAAAATATATGAATGTCAACACGGATTTAGTTTGGCACGATGATCCAAACATTAAAAATCAAGAAATGATTTTTATCCCTGGTGGTTTTTCATTTGGAGATTATCTAAGGTCAGGAGCACTTGCTACAAAATCTCCTGCGATGAAAGAGGTCATAAGATTATCTAAAAAAGGAGTTCCTATAATTGGTATTTGCAATGGATTTCAAATTTTAACAGAGTGTAAATTACTTGATGGAGCTCTAATTGATAATTATAAACGCCTTTTCATTTGCAAAGAAAATTTTGTAAAAATTGAAAATAAAAATACCCCATTTACTAAGAATATTCATAAAAATGTTGTTCAATTTCCTATAGCCCATGCTCAAGGAAGGTTTTATACATCAGAAGACAACCTCAAAAGGCTTGAAGATAACAACCAAATTGTTTTTAAATATTCTTCAAGAGATGGTAAAATCAACAAATCTGAAAATCCAAATGGCTCAATGAATAATATTGCGGGAATAATAAACAAAAATAAAAATATTCTTGGTCTAATGCCTCATCCAGAAAGAGCTGTAAATTTTTCAGAAGACAACGACGGTATTTCTTTCTTTAGAGGATTGCAAAATTTATTATGATAAAAATTAACAAACATATAGTTTCAGAACATGGAATATCTGAAGATGAATTTAAATTAATAAAAGAAATTCTCCAAAGAGAGCCCAATCTTCTTGAGTTAGGTATTTTCTCAGTGATGTGGAGTGAGCACTGTTCTTATAAGTCTACAAAAAGTGGCTAAAAATCTTTGCCCACATCAGGCGAAAAAGTAATTTGTGGTCCTGGAGAAAATGCTGGAATAATTGACATTGGTGATAATGAAGCAATAGTATTTAAGATGGAAAGTCATAATCATCCTTCTTTTATTGAGCCGTACCAAGGAGCAGCTACTGGTGTTGGTGGTATTATGCGAGATGTTTTTACAATGGGCGCAAGACCAATTGCAAACCTAAATTCTCTCAGATTTGGCTCACCAAAACATCCCAAAACAAAACAACTATTGTCAGGTGTAGTAAAAGGTATCGGAGATTATGGGAATTGCGTTGGAATTCCAACTGTAGGAGGAGAATGTAACTTTCATGAGTCTTACAATAACAATATTTTAGTAAATGCAATGTGTATTGGATTGGTTAAAAAAAATAAAATATTTTATTCCATTGCAAAAGGTTCTGGGAATCCAATCATTTACGTAGGCGCAAAGACTGGAAGAGATGGAATACATGGTGCAACAATGGCATCAGCAGAGTTCGATGATCATTCAGAAGATAGCAGACCACAAGTCCAAGTTGGAGACCCATTTATGGAAAAACTTCTATTAGAGTCCTGTCAGGAGTTAATGAAAGAAGATGCAATAATAGCAATTCAAGACATGGGAGCTGCAGGTTTGACATCTTCGTCATTTGAAATGGCTTCGAAAGGTTCGTGTGGAGTGAAATTATTTTTAGATAAGGTGCCGTGTAGAGAAGATAAAATGACACCTTACGAAATGATGCTGTCTGAAACTCAAGAGAGAATGCTGATGGTAATTAAACCGTCCAAAAAAAAAAGTACTTTAAGGATTTTTAAAAAATGGGGATTAGAAGCAGCTGAGATTGGAGTTATTACAAAAACTGGAAATATGGAAATCTTTTTTAATAATAGTTTAGTTGGAAAGTTACCTATTAAGCCCTTGGCAGATTCTTCACCTGAATATGATCGGCCTTCTGAAAAACCTTTTATCAAATTTAAAAAAGAGAATCATAAAAATTTTTCAATCAAATCTGCTTTAATAAAAATAATATCAAGTCCAAACCATTCATCAAAGAAGTGGATCTACCATCAATATGATAGGTCTGTAATGTGTGATACATATTTTTCGTCTGAACAAAGTGATTCAGCAGTGATCAGAGTCCATAACTCTACTAAAGCAATTGCTGTAACATGTGATTGCAATCCCATTTACTGCAATTCTGACCCAAAGTTAGGAGCCGAAATAGGAGTTGCAGAGTCATGGAGAAATCTTATTGCATCAGGTGCTGATCCAATCGCAATAACCGATAATTTAAATTTTGGTAATCCCGAGAAGAAGGAAATTATGTATCAAATTAAAGAAGCTATAAAAGGAATAAAAACTGCTTGCGAAGCATTAAATTATCCGGTTGTTTCAGGAAATGTGTCTCTTTACAATGAAACTAAAAACAAGTCAATATTTCCTACTCCAGTTATAGGTGGTGTTGGAGTCATAAAAAATATTTCTCAATCAAAAGGTTTAAGAATGAATGAGGGGGATAAGATTTTTATTGTAGGAAATTCTCATGGTCATCTTGAACTTTCTGAATTTAACAGAATTTGCAACAAAAATTATGGCTCTCCCCCTCCCCTTGATCTGAAAGAAGAAATAAAAAATGGTACTTTTGTTAGAAATTTTATGAAAAAGCACAACTCTATAGTTACTGGTTGTCATGATATTTCAGAGGGTGGAATTATTTTAGCACTTGCAGAACTTGCGATCAGAAATGAAAAAGGTTTAAATATAAAAATTCCCTCAAATGTAAAAAATTCAAAAAATTGGTTATTCGGTGAAGATCAATCAAGATATTTACTCATAGTTAACAATGAAGATATTATTAAAAAAGTAGCGAAAAAAGAGAATATAAAGCTTCAAGAAATTGCCACAGTTAGTGGTGATAAATTTTGTATTATAAAAAAATTTGAAATTTCAGTAAAAAAGCTTATAAAATATAATAATATATGGTTTGAAAACTTTATTGAAAAATGACTTTAAGCGCTCAAGAAATAACTAAACTTATAAAAAAAAAAATACCAGATGCTATCATTGAAGTTAATGATATTAGAGGTGACAACAATCACTATCACGCTAAAATTATTTCTCAGAAATTTAAAGGTTTATCAAAACTTAAACAGCACAAAATGGTTTATGAAGCAATAGGTTCACACATGGGTACAACACTCCATGCACTAATGCTAACTACCTCTGAAAGTTAAATAGGAAAATTTATGACAAATATTGATAAAAAAATTGATACTATGATCGAAAATGATGACGTAGTTTTATTCATGAAAGGAACTCCAGATTTTCCCCAGTGTGGTTTCTCTGCAAACGTAGTTGGAATATTAAATTACCTTGGGATAAATTATCAAAGTTACAATGTTTTAGATGACATAGAACTTAGGGAAGGAATAAAAGTTTATTCAGAATGGCCAACTATTCCTCAGATTTACATTAAAAAAGAATTTATTGGGGGTTGTGATATTTTAAAGGAAATGCTCGAAAATGGTGAAATTGAGGACTTTCTAAAAGAAAAAAATATCAACTTTAAAATTAAAACTTAATTCTATCTTCTCTGCATTTAATAGCCGACACGTATGGATAAATAGCACATAGGATACCAATTAAAACTCCTAACCCACCAAACTGAAACCCTCTTCTTGTAATAAAAGATTTAATAAACCTTGAAAAGATCTTTCTAACCGAAATCAACTTATGTAGGCTTTTGCCCTCTTTTCTTAAATCTTCTGCGTACAAAGTAGTATTTCTGTTAAACTTTGATAATAATTCTGAAATGTCCTTTGATAAATAATGATTCAAAGAGTTTGCAAAAGGCTTTCCTTTTTTTCCTTTAATTTGATATTGTGGATGAACACTTCCATCAATCCAAACTTTTGTTCCTTTCCTGAATAAACAAAACTTTCCATCAGGGGCAAGACAAGCCATCCAACCTTTTGTTACCTTTTTATTACCAATAAAGTTAGTCAAAGAAACATAATAAAAATCAAAATTTTTAAATTTCAATTTTTGAATTATTTCTTTTTCTAACGACTTGGTTACTAATTCATCTGCATCGATCTCCAAAATCCATTGTGAACTGCATTTAGAAATACCGTAATTTCTCCTTTTTCCCTCAGATTTCCATGAACCTTCGTAAATTTTTTTTGTATATTTTGAGGCTATTTTCTTTGTATCATCAATTGATCTGTCTAATATCACAACAATTTCATCTACAAAACTCAACGATTTAAGCGTAAGTTCAATTTTTTTTTCTTCATTACGAGCGATTATTAGAGCACTTAAATTCATTAAAGTAATCCTAATCTGAATTTTAGATTTTTAAAGAGAATTTTCTACAAGCTATCTTGAATAATATTCAATAACTAAGTTTGGCTCCATTACAACTGGATACGGTACTTCATCAAGTTTAGGACCCTTTACGAAGGTACCTTTAAGCTTGTCGTAATCAACTGATAAGTATTGGGGAGTCTCTCTTTCCGTGGAGCTAATAGCTTCTAATAAAACTGGGATTTCTCGACTTTTTTCTTTAACTTCAACAATATCTCCGTCTTTTAAAGAATATGATGAAATAGTTACTTTTTTTCCATTTACTAAAATATGGCCGTGACTTACAAATTGTCGGGCAGCAAAAATAGTAGTTGAGAATTTCATTCTGTAGACTGTAGCATCAAGTCTTCGCTCTAACAATTCTATAAGATTTTCACTTGTATTGCCCTTAATCTTAGAGGCCTTAAAGAATAAATTTCTGAATTGTTTTTCAGTAATATATCCGTAATGGCATTTAAGCTTTTGTTTAGCCATAAGTTGTATCCCGAAATCAGAGGGCTTCTTTTTTCTATTTTGTCCATTTAAGCCGGGTGGATAATCTCTTCTATTAAATGGGCTTTTAGGTCTTCCCCATAAGTTACATCTGAGTCGTCTATCAATTTTATATTTTGATTTTAAAATTCTAGTCATCAGGTGAAATATACTTTTAATTTTTTTTATGTCAAATTACTTTTACTTGTTTTTTCTTAAATTTTTAATTATTCCAAGAAGCGTTGAAATATCTCGCGATGTTAATTCGAGTTTAGTAAAAATGTTACGAATTTTTTGAACCAATATTTTTTTTCTTTCCAATACAGAAAAAAAACCGTTTTCCTCTAGATGTTCTTGTAAAATTAATAGGAAATTGGAAAGCTCACCTTTGGTTGCTTGGAGGTCACTTTTTTTTTTAACATTCGAAATCAAAATTCTTTTAGGAAAATTTCCTCTCCATATTTCGTATGCTACTATTGAAACAGCATGGGAAAGATTTAATGAAGAAAATTTTGGGTTTGAATTAATCTTTAAAGAATAATCACAAATTGATAAATGCTCATTCTCAAGTCCACTTTTTTCAGGGCCAAAAATAATTCCTACTTTATTTTTAGAATTTGAGATAATTTTATTTAATTTTTGAAAAGTTATCTGCTTCTTTTTAACTGATCTTAATCTATTGGTTGTAGCAATGAGAATGTTAAGGTCTTTAACAGAATCTTCGAAAACCCCAAATTTTTTTATATTTTTTATAACCGAATCAGCACCGGCTGAAAGTGGAATAATCTTTTCATTCGAAAGTTCAAAAAGAGGAGATACAACTCGAAGGTTTTTGAGATTAAAGTTTAACATCGCTCTGGCAGTTGCCCCTAAATTTTCTGGTATTTGTGTATTTACCAGAACTATTTCAGGCATACATGATTTTTTCATGATCACTTAGATTTTAGAAGATGATATGTAATGCTGTCATTTAGGGCAATGTATGAGGCATCAATAACATTATGGGAAACTCCAATTGTTGACCATTTCAATTGATCATTTTTAGACTCAATTCTTACTCTTACAAGAGCTTTCGTACCGTCTTGGGGTGTTAAGATTCTAACTTTGTAATCAACTAAATTTAATTTTTTTATTCTAGGATAAAACTTTATTAAAGCATTCCTTAGAGCCATATCCAGAGCATGAATAGGTCCATTACCCTCTGCTGCGCTGTAAAAGCTTTTCTTTCCAACAAAAATCTTTACTCTTGCTTCAGAGAACGGCACGAACTCATTTTTAATATTTTTTCTCTTTTCATCAGATACTTTAAAGTTTTCAAGATTATAAAACTCTTTAAATCTCTGAAACACTCTTTTTGCTAAAAGTTCAAAGCTTGCTTCAGCTCCGTCATACGCATAGCCTAGAAATTCTTGTTCTTTAATTTTTTCTAGAAATTTAATAACTTTTTTTTCTTTATTTTGTACATTAATTTTTAATTTTTTTAGTTTGTTTATTATGTTACTTTTTCCAGACTGATTAGAAACTACCAAAACTCTTTCATTCCCAACTTGTTTTGGGTCAATGTGTTCATAACATCTTGGATCTTTCTCAACTGCAGCAATGTGAAGGCCACCTTTATGTGCAAATGCAGCTGAACCAACAAAAGGGAGGTTTCTTTGAGACTCTCTATTTAAAGTTTCATCAATAAATCTACTTGCAAATGTTAAATTGTGTATTTTTTTTTTTAAACTACATTCGAAACCCATTTTTAATATTGCATTAGCAGCAACATTAATGAGGTTAGCATTTCCACATCTTTCGCCGAGACCGTTAAAAGTACCCTGAACTTGAGTAATTCCGTGCCTGATAGATTCTAGTGAATTGTACGTAGCGTTATCTGTATCATTATGAAAATGAACACCAATCATACTTTCTGGAACTACTTTTTTCACCTCATTAAAAATATTTTCTAACTCATGTGGTAATGTTCCACCATTTGTATCACATAGAATTATCCAATTAGCACCAGCATCATAGGCTCTTTTAATGGAGTTTAATGAGTATTCTTTATTATTTTTGTACCCGTCAAAAAAATGTTCAGCATCAAACAACACCTCATCAACTCTTTTAGATGCAAATGCAATAGTATCGCTAATCATATCCAAATTCTTATTTAAAGGGATTTTCAAAGCATTCTTTACATGAAAATCCCATGATTTTCCGACTAAACAAACTGTTGAAACACCAGAATTAAGAACTGCATTAAGTCCTGAATCATTTTGAGAACTTTTTCCAAATTTTCTCATCATACCGAAAGCAACGGCTTTAGAATTACTTAATTTTGGAAGTTTTTGGAAAAATACATTGTCTGTAGGATTAGCTCCTGGCCACCCACCCTCAATATAATCAATACCAATTTCATCCAATAATGATATTATTTTTAATTTATCGTTTAAACTAAAGTTCACCCCTTTAGTTTGAGCACCATCTCTTAGTGTGCTATCGTATAACTTAATCTTCTTCTTCACAATTTGATTCCACTCTTTTTATAATCTCATCTTTTCTGATTAATGTCAGTAAGTCATTCATACTTGGTCCATATTTTTTTCCAGTTAAGATCTGTCTTAGAGTAATATAAAGGACTTTTGGTTTAATCTCAAAATTTTCTAAAATCTTATTAGTCCAGACAGACCAAAAATCCTTGTCTACTTTTTCGGGAATAAATTTAAGTATTGTGGATTTCAAAGGTTTTTTTAAAATTATTTTATTCTCTATCAAGAAATCATTTTTTACCAAATCAAACCATTCTTTAGCTTCTTCAATTGAATTAATATTAGATCGAATAATTAACCAAAATTTATTTTCAAAATCTAAGTTAAAAGTTTCTTTTACAGTTTCAATATCTAAGTTTTTTAAATATTTTGAATTTATTCTCTCGATATCATTTGGATCAAAGAAAACTGAATTTTTAGAAAAATTATTAATATTAAAATTCTTATATAAGGTTTTCATATCATCTATCTTTTCAAATGATTGGTTGGTTCCTATTTTTTGAAGATAATTAATTAAAACTAATTGTGAAACTTTTTGTTTTCTAAATTGCCGAACTGAAAAATCGTCTGATCTTTTTGATAAACCCTGTCCAGAAATAGATTTAATAAGTGGGAAATGTCCAAATTCAGGTATTTTGGCATCAATAAGTTTAAATAACTTTATTTGAGCTGCTGTATTTGTAATATGATCGTCTCCTCTAAAAATATGTGAAACTTCAGTGTCAGCATCGTCAACAACAGATGTAATAGTGAATAAAGGCATTTCATCTGATCGAAATACAACAGGATCAGAAACTGACAAGTTTGAAAAAATAATTTTTCCGTGAATCATATCAGACCATTCAATAGTTTCATCATCTAACTTTAGTCTCCAGTGAGGTCTTTTGCCAGACTGTATTAATGAGTGTATTTCACTTTTTTTTAGTCTTAGAGATGTTCTGTCATAGATTGGCGGTTTCCCCTGTTTTAAAAGAATCTTTCTTTTTAAGGAAAGTTCATCTGCTGATTCGAAACAAGGATAAATAAAATTTTTACTTTTCAAGAAATCAAAAATTTCTTTATATTTAGAAATTCTCTCTGACTGTTTTATTACTTTTTTATAATGAATCCCCAACCATTTGAGATCTTCAATTATTGATTCTATGAATTCAGTTTTTGACCTCTCTTGATCAGTATCATCGATTCGAAGAAAGAAGTTTAAATTATTTTTTTTTGCATACAAATAGTTAACTAATGCAACCCTAATGTTACCCATGTGTAAGAAACCAGTTGGACTTGGAGCAAATCTCAACATTATAGATCAAATTTATTGGTAATTGGAAATCTTCTATCCAGTGATAATGACATTTTAGATACTTTTGGACCAATAGCAGATTGATATCTTTTGAATTCAGAATTTTTAATCATTTTCCATATTTTCATTACATCATCTTTGATAAACCCTTTTTTAATAATAAATTTAACATCGCGATTCTCATCAATCAAATATGACAGAATTTTATCTAAAATTTCATAAGGCGGTAATAAATCAGAATCTTTTTGATTATATTTAAGTTCAGCTGAGGGTTCCTTTGTTAAAATTTCTTCTGGAATTATATTGTTTCTTTTTACTTTAAAATAGGACAACGTATTTTTATTTCTCCATCTACAAAGTTCAAACACGTCAGTTTTATAAACATCTTTTAACAAGGAATAACCTCCACACATATCACCGTATAGGGTTGAATAACCAACAGCAAGTTCAGATTTATTTCCGGTTGTAACAAGCAGAGAATCTAATTTATTAGACAATGCCATGAGGATGAGGCCTCTTAATCTGGATTGAATATTTTCTTCTGTAACATCCTCCTTGTATTTTTTAAATATAGGGTTTAAATGTTTTATAACAGTGTTTCGTAAAATTTCGATTGAAATTTCTGATGTTTTTATACCAACATTTTTGGAAAGAGCTTCTGCATCTTTTTTACTATCGTTACTAGAGAATTTAGAAGGAAGATAGAAAGAATGAATATTCTCACTATCAATTGTATCTGCTAAAATAGCCAAAGTTAATGCTGAATCAATTCCTCCTGATAACCCAAGATGAGCAAAACGGAAACCGTTTTTAGTCATGTAATTTTTTAGACCTAACATTAAAGCTCTGTATAAATTTTCAAACTTATTAATATTCTTAATTTGTTTTTTTTTAGTTTTTGAATCTAAAATAAAATGATTTTCAGACTCTTCAAAAAATTTTTCTTGTATTACAATTTTACCTAACTTATCCATAACAAAAGAACCTCCATCAAAAATGAGGTCATCTTGCGATCCAACCAGATTGACATAAACTAAACTGGATTTAAAATATTTTGCCCTTTTTGATGCATGACGTTGCCTCAACTTAAACTTCCCTATTTCAAACGGAGAGGCATTAATAACAACAATAAGATCTAACTTTTCTTTTTTTTTTTTGTAAAATCTTTGGTCCACATGTCTTCACATATTAAAAATTCAATTTTTTTATTTCGGTAATTGAAATATTCAGTTTTTATTTTGGTTGATGAAAAATACCTTTTTTCGTCAAAGACTCCATAATTCGGTAAGATCTTTTTTTGAACTGTATATATTATTTTTCCTGATTGAACTAAAAGCAATGCATTTGTAATTTCATTTATTTTCGAAAGTGGGATACTTAGTGCAAAGATTGTTTTTTTATTCTTAGTAAGATTTATAATTTTTTGTTTGAAGATCTCCACCTTCTTTAAGAAATCTTTTCGAAATAAAAGGTCTTGAGGAGGATAACCAGTTAGAGACAATTCAGATGTCAAAAAGAGATCACAGTTTTGTGAAACTGCCTCACTGTAAGACTTTTTAAAATCTCAAAATTTACCCTCGATATCACCAACTATTGTATTTTTTTGAGAAACAAAAATCTTTATATCAAATCTCCTTTTATTATTTGATTTTCTTTAAATGAGAAGCTATCAGGAAAGCCAATTCAATTGATTGGGAGGCATTTAGTCTTGGATCACAATGCGTATGATATCTACTGCTTAGATCTTTATCAGAAATTTTCTGCATGCCACCCATGCATTCTGTAACATTTTGTCCTGTCATCTCTAAGTGTATCCGCCAGCATATGTACCCTCGCTTTGTGAACTTTGAAGAATGATTTTACTTCAGATAAGATATTTTTAAAATTACGTGTTTTATATCCACTTTTTGCCTTCTCTGTGTTGGCATGCATTGGATCGCATGACCAAACCACTTTAAGTTTATTTTTTTTTATTGCTTTTATAATCGGGTGGATATAGTTTTTCAATATTTCCAGCTCCCATTCTAACAATCAATACAATTTTTCCTGCTTCATTTTTTGGATTAATTCTATTAATAACCTTTACCAACTCATTATGTTCTGTTGTTGGTCCAACTTTAATTCCAATAGGATTACTTATTCCTGAACAGAACTCAACATGCGCACCATTTAAATCTCTTGTTCTATCACCAATCCATAACATATGCGCACCGACATTATACCAATCTCCAGTTGTACTATCTATTCTTGTAAATGCAGACTCATATGGTAGAAGCAAAGCTTCGTGAGAAATATAAAAGTTTGTTTCTGAGAGTTGTCTTACATTATGGTTGTTCACACCACAGGCATTCATAAAATTTAAACATTCTGAGATTCTATTTGCTAAGTTTTTAAAATTTGAACCCTGTTTTGATTTTTTTACAAAATCAAGATTCCAACTCTGGATAGTAGACAAATCAGCGTAGCCACCATAAGCGAACGCCCTCAATAGATTCTGAGTTGAGGCTGCTTGATTGTAAGCCTGAATCATTCTTTCGGGGTCAGGTTCACGTGCTTTTTTTGAAAAATCAATGCAATTAATCATGTCACCCAAATAGCTTGGAAGTTCTAAGTCACCTTTTTTTTCAATTGGAGATGATCTTGGTTTGGCAAATTGACCAGCTAGTCTGCCTAATTTCACAACTGGAACTCCTGATGCAAATGATAGAATTACTGCCATCTGCATTATTACTCTAAATGTATCTCTAATGTAATTTGGATGAAATTCAGCAAAACTTTCTGCACAATCTCCAGCTTGAAGTAGAAAACCTTTTCCATCAGCACATTTTGCTAATTCGCATTTCAATTCCCTGACCTCACCAGCAAAGACCAGAGGTGGAAGTTTTTTCATCTTTTTTGTTATTTTATTCAACTTTGGAACATTATCATATACGGGCTGATGTAAAGCTTTCTTAAATTTCCAAGATTGAGGCGACCAATTTTCTTTCATAATCTTAACTTTATAATAACTTAGTAATTAAAATACAAATTAATATTCTATATTACGTTTTTAAAGTAACGACCTCCTCCGCACATGTTGGGTGGATTCCAATTGTTTTATCAAGTTGACTTTTTGTCAAGCCATTTACAACAGCAACTGAAAAACCTTGTATGATCTCCGCAGCATTTTCTCCTGCATAATGCAAACCAACTATCTTGTCATTTAAAGCGTTAGTAATTAGTTTAATAAGAACTTTTTCCTTTGAATTTGACATTGAGAATTTAAGAGATCGAAATTGAGATTTATAAACTTTGATTTTTTTATAAATCTTTTTAGCTTCATTTTCAGAGTAACCAACAAAAGCATAATTTGGATTAGAAAATACAGCAGTTGGAATATTTTTGTAGTTAAACTTCTTTTTATTGTTGGATTTAAGATTATTTACAAAAGTCATCGCTTCTGAAATAGCAACCGGTGTAAGTTGAACTTTGTCTATGACATCCCCAATAGCATAAATATTTTTAGCGGATGTTTTAAATAAATCATCAGTATGAATGGCACCTTTAAAATTGAGTTTAATTTTTGCATTTTCAATTTTCAATTTTGATATGTTTGGAACACGGCCCAAAGCTCCCATAACTTTTTCATATCTTCTGGTTTTATTTTTAAAAAAAACTTGATAATCTTTTTGTTTTAATTGAATCTTCTCGGGAAAATCTTCTACTATTATTTTTACACCTTTTTCCTGCATTTGTTGCATTATAAATTCAGATATCTCTTTATCAAAATCACTTAATATCCTTTTACCTCGGACACATAAAGATGTGTTAACACCTAATCCATTAAAAATTGAAGCAAATTCAACTGCAATATATCCTCCCCCCATTATTAAAATATTTTTGGGTAATTTTTTTAAATCAAATGCCTCATCTGATGACAAGATATTTACATTACTAAATTTATTGAGTTCTCTTGGTTTCGTCCCAACTGCAATCAAAATATTTTTTGAGTGAATATATTTATTTCCAACCTTTAAAGTGTTTTGATCCACAAATTCAGCATAATCTTCAAAGATTTTTACTTTTGAGTTTTCAAGTAAATTTTGATAGATATTATTGAGCCTAAAAAGTTCTTTCTTTTTATTTTTAACAAGTTTGTTCCAACTAAATTTTGACTTATCGATTTTCCAACCAAATGATCTCATTAAGTTTAATTCCTCACTGTAATGAGAAGCAAATGAATAAAGTTTTTTAGGAATACATCCTTTATTTACACAAGTACCTCCAAGGCGAGACCCCTCTGCTATGCCAGTATTTATTCCAAGCGAAGAAGCGTATCGTGCTGCCCTTACACCACCCGATCCACCACCAATTACAAATAAATCAAACTTTGAAGTCATAAAATTTTATTCTTTTTATAAGTCAGATAACACTAATATTATTCTGTTTCACTAATAAATTCATTAGATATACAAAAAAAAAGGGGTGTTACCACCCCTTTTTTGCAGTTAATGGAAAGCAAGCTTGCATAGTACTTAACGACTTAAAAAAAAATTCTTTACCACTTTTTCAAATATTTTTACAAAAACTATCTAAAACCGAACAGAATTCTTCTTTTTGAATTTCTTTAGATTTTGTCTGAATCAATGATTCTCCAAAAACCCTAGATCCAAGGTAATTTAACTGTATTCGAAACCCTTCAATAAAATTTTTTCCATTGCCTCCAGAAGAAGTGCATATAAGTGAAGGTTTATCTTTAAACCCCTCTTTCCAATCTTCAGTGGCTCTACTAATCCATGCTATTGCGTTAGTAACAATAGGTGAAATCCCTCCATTATACTCTGGACTGCACCATATAATTGCATTTGAGGAGCAAATCAAATTTTTAGATTTCTCAATATTTTGCGGAAAAGACTGATTTTTTTTAAACTTTTCTTCAAGTGTTGGGGTGTAGAGAGGTAAATCGAAATCTTCTAATGAGACAACTTCGCAATTCAAATCTTTTGTTTCTTTAATATAACTCTTAATACTTTTGGACAAATCAAAGTTAGAGTTTTTTGTAGATGAAATTATTAACAGTTTTTGCATTTCAAGATAATAATTTTAGTTTAAATCTATTGCAAATTTTTTAATATTTTGAAGTCAATAATTTTAAAACGTCGATGTGGGTTGCTGCAAGAACTATAGGTGTTGCACAGGATTGATTGTACGCTTCCACCCACCTTCCGCGCATACACACCACCTATCTTGCGGCTTCAATCCAGGAAAGTTTATTTCTTTTTGAGTAATCAAGTCATTTCCTTTGGAGAATTGAAATTCTAAAAATTTTTCATTCAGAATAGCACAAATCAGATGTTTTCCATAATCGCTCTCATGAGCATCACAACAACCATTTCTTCTATATCCAGTCAGAGGTTCTTTTGAGCAAGTAATTAATTTATCACCTAAAACATTTAATTGAATTTTCTCCTTCATTTACAACTTTCTTATTAACTTTTTATGATCACCTAGTAAATTTATACTAAATGTTTTACCAATTTCTTTGAATTTATTCTTCTTATAAAAATCAATTACATTAATTCTTGAATTACACCAAATTAAATTTATGTTTTCTTTTTTTAATTTAAAACTTACTTTATCTATTAAAAGAGAACCATAACCTTTTTTCAATTCTTTTTGTACGGTAAACATTCCTCTTAACTGAGCTGATTTTTTTTTATTTGTTGTACGCTCAATAATTGTAAGAGCTGAAACTACGCTTTCGTTTTTAAGGATGGCATAATGTTTGGTATTTGGATAATTGTCCTCTTTATAATCTGCTAAGGAATTTGGAAGGTCTCTATATAAGTTTTTCTGTCTTAGTTTTTTTATATGCGAGGGTGTTACTCTTTTAAATTTTATATTTTCTTTAACTGGATCAAAACCACTTTTACCAAAAGGATGACAGTCCTTAATTCTCATAAAACTATAAAAAATCCCTTTAAAAAAACCAAATCTATTTAGAGACTCCAAACAATATTGTGAACAGGTTGGATAAAATCTGCAATTATTTGAGAGAAGTGGAGAAATAAAAATTTGATAAAACTTTATAGAAAGAATTAATACCGAAATCAAAGGGTTCTTTATTTTGACTTTGTCCATACTGTTCCGTCTTTGGTGTCTTCTATTTCGATATTTTTGTTTTTTAAGTTTTGGCGAATTTCATCAGCTTTTTCAAAATTTTTTAGTTTTCTTGCTTCATTTCTTTCATTTATTAACTTTTTAATTAAGGTGTCATCAAAATCTTCGTCATTTTTATTCTCTTTATACAATCCTAATAAAGTCAAAGCTTCAAAAGTAGCATGAGCAATTTTTTGTCTGTCTTCATGATTTTTTTCTTTTATTTTATTTAGATTTTTTCCAATGATGCTAAGGGCTTTTGGAGTATTCAAATCATCAAAAAGAGAATTTTGAAATTCTTCATAAAATTCATTTTTATTTATGTCAAATATTTTAAAATCTTTAACTTTAATTTTTTCAAAATTTTTTTTTATTCTTAATAATGTTTTTTTAGATTGCTCAAGAATATCCTTATTCCAATTCAATGGTTGTCTGTAATGTGCACTCAAGAGACTTAATCTTATAGTTTCTCCGTTATATTTCTTTAGCAAATCATTGACTAGTTGGATATTTCCAAGAGATTTTGACATTTTTTCTCCATTCAATGTCACAAACCCATTATGAAACCAGTATTTGCTAAAATTTTCAGGCTCAGAATTAGGTTTAAATGCAGAGCAACTCTGTGCAATTTCATTCTCATGGTGAGGAAAAGTTAAATCAACACCTCCACAGTGAATATCAAACGGAGTATCAAGACATTTTTTAGACATTGTACTACATTCAATATGCCAGCCAGGTCTTCCTCTTCCCCATGGTGAGTTCCAACCTGGTTGTTCATCTTTACTTGGTTTCCACAAAATAAAGTCTCTAGCATTTTGTTTAAAATCTGCAATTTCTATTCTTGATCCTTCCAATTGTTCTTCGAGAGTTCTTCTTGAAAGTTTTCCATAATGTTTGTAACTTTCAACTTTGAACATAACATGATTATTCATTACATAAGCGCATTCATTTTTTATAAGTTTTTCAATCATTAAAATCATATCATCTATATGATCAGTTGCCTTTGGCTGAATATCTGGGGGACCAACGTTTAGCGATAACATTTCATTATTATAAATTTTGCTAAACTTATTTGTTAATTCTTTGAAAGGAATTTTCAATTTTTCCGACTCATTTATTATTTTATCATCGATATCAGTTATATTTGAAACAAATAATACATTTTTGTATTTTTTTTTTAATACCCTCACTAAAAGATCGGTAACAACTGCCATCCTAGCATTTCCAATGTGTGCATAATCATATACCGTAGGCCCGCAAGCATAAATCCTTACCTTATTGGCATCAATTGGAATAAACTCTCTTTTCTTTCTTGAAAGACTATCAAAGATAAAAATATCCATCAGAATTACTTTGTACTTAATTTTTTTATTTTTTCTCTAAAAAAATCATCAATTTGAAAAAAAAATCCGTTCTCCTCATGAATTGACACGCCATGAGCATGATACTCATTTATATGACTAACAAATTGATCAATATCATCTATTAAATAGATCCTATCATTCAAATCTTTAATTTTTATACTTTTACCCATTTTTTTTAAAAATATATCTAAACCTAGAGCTTTTTCCGTCTTTGTTAGTATTATTTTCTCCCATATCTATTACTTCAATTAATTCAAAGCCCTTGTTTCCAAGTTCGTTAATAAACTCCTCCACACTTGAATAATTATGATGATCAATATTAACATAATCTACAACTTTATATTGAAATCTGTCTACCATTGTTCTTGTGAAGAAACTCCTTTTTTTATTTATACTATCATTTACATTTACCAATTAAAGAATGTAATGTTTTATTATTTCTCCCATTTTTTGCAAATTCTTCAAACTTTGATGAATACATAAAATTGCCATTAAAATCCAAACTAAGAACTTTGTCATTCTCTGGAATACCAATACAATTAAAATCGTTATCTTCTATCTTAGAGTTCCTTAAATCATGAACCCAGGAACAATGCATTGGGATAGGGTAACCAGAAGACTTTATAATAACAATCTCAAAAAAATGAGAAGTTTTAGGAGAATGATTTTTTTTTAATTTATTCTTTTCCTGTAAAATAATATCACTTCGATTTCTTGATAGTTTAATTTTAAATTTTTTTAGATGTAAATAATCTAGTATCTTTTCATAATCTTTACCTAAGAAGTTTAAACCTATGTTACTATTTGTATTGCAGTTCAGTATTTCCTCAGAAAAAATAAAAAAAGGTGAAAGAAAAAAAAGTGGAATTAAAAATTTAACAAACAGAATCAAATCCTATTTTTTTCCTTCCTGTCTTCTTTTATACTTTTAATTCTTTCTTGTAATAAAATTAAAGGATCTCCAAGTACAATTTTACACGATTTATTTCCTAAAACTAACCTTGATCTATTAATTATAAATTCAATTTTGTTATTTTTACTAATTATTATATTTCTGATATTTGTTCTGTATTTTCTATTATATTGATAGATTTCATAGATTGCTTTATTTAATGAATACATCTTTACTTCATTATTTTTCAAAAACTTTATACCCCAGTCCTCAACGCTTAGAGAATCATTGTAACAAATTAAATTTTTTCCTTTTAATTCATCATCGTGTGGATCTTTGGGATTATCCTTTGCTTCTAAAATACTGAATGAAAACAAAAAATATGTTAGCAATATCAATAATTTCATCTAATTATAATTTATCTTTTTTTTTTTTGTGTCAAGTTTACTTATATTTGTTTGAAAAAATTACAAAACATATTTTAATCTCTAATAATGAAAAAATTAATTGTACTTTTTTTCCTAGTATGTTTTTTAAACCCAATGTCTTCAAATGCAGAGTGGATTAAACTTTTTACAATAAGTGAAGGAGATTTGTTTTTAGACAGTTCGTCGATAATAAGGAAGAAGAATCGAATTTTTTACAGCCAGCTAGTCAATTATAACAAAAAAAAAAAAAATAATGTTTTTTCCTTTATTTCACATTCAGAGCTTGACTGTAATAATTTAATGATTAGAGACTTAAACTATGAACTTTATAGTAAAAGAATGGGACAAGGTAAAAATTTTTATACTGGAAACCCCAGTAAAAAGTGGAAGAAATTTGCAAATGGGACTAGTGCTCACTTTTTAAATAAATTGCTTTGTGAGAGAGTTTATAAAAATAACTAATTTATAAACATACCTATAAATTTTAGTTAAATGACACAAGAAAATTTTGCAGATTTAGTTTTAATTTTTCATTTTGGAATAGTCATTTTTATTATCAGTTTATTTGTAATTATTCCTGTCGGATATAAATTTAAGTGGAAGTGGCCTAGAAATAGGAAATTAAGATCAACTCATTTTTTTTAATCTTTCTCGTCACAACAGAAACAGTTTTGGTCTTACATGTCCATTGACATTAATTGAACATAATTTACGGGTATTTTTATTTCTAATACATTTGTAAATATTTGGTTACAAAATTGCTTTATTGGAATTTTCCAAAAGAATTCTTCTTGATTAGTTATATTCTTTGTCTGATGTGGACAATTTTTATGTGGAACAGGTTTCCTCCTAATAATAAAAAAATGTAAACAGATAAGGAATAATCTACATTTTCTTGTTAAATAAAGGTTGTTCCATTCTGTTAATTTTTTTTATTGTACTACTGTAAATTCCGTAAATTATTAATATAAGAATTATAATTAATGGTAAAAACTTTTTCACTTTAATATATCATCTTCATTATTAACAAAATTTTGCTCTTTTAAACAAAAAAAAATTATTTATCATTTAGTCATGCATAATAAAATTTCATTAGATAAATTTTGTGACATTCTTGTTAAAATAAACTTAGATTTTACTGACTATATACTAGAAGATTGGGAATCTGAAGAAACTGGTAATACAAAGCTTGAGGGTTTAACTGAAAAAGAATGGCTAAATTTGTATATAAATTATATCAAAAAAGAACATAACTTTTGACTTTAATGATTTTTTTATTGAAGTATAAGATACTAAAACAAAATTTGTGTGAAAGCTTTTGTTGTGGCTTTTACTAAATAAGTAAACTTCTGCTAGGCTTTGCAAATTTTATAAGATAAAATTGCATTATAAAAATCTTTTTAATTATAATTTTGATATTTATAAATTAGATTATAATGATCCCTCTAAAATATATTTCAAAATTCTTACAACTTGATGTTGATCTGCCGCCACTGCAGAGGCTGAAGCATCACTTCTTTTAGTGCATGTTGATGCTCATCATTATGGATAACAATGATAGACTTATTTAAAGCTGAAGCATAACCTGCATCAAACGCAGCATTCCATTGTCTATATTTTTCTCCGAATTTTACAACAACAACATCACAATCTTTTATTGATTTTTTTGTTTTAATAGAATTAATTTTGGCACCTTTATTATCTTTCCAAAAGTTTTTTTCTTCATCACCTAAAATTTCTACACCACAATTGTCTGAAGCATCGTGATTAGTAACAGGTGAAGAAAACTTTATTTTAAATCTTCTTTCTGACAAAGATCAATTATTTCTTCACGCCAATTAGTATGGATTTCTCCTGATAGATAAACACTTAACATCTAATAAGCCTTTCAAATAAATTCAGCACATTTTAATTTATTTTTAATAAAAACTAATTTAATTCAATCAATTTTTTTCTTTATAAAATTAATATAAATCATATATAAATATATGTCTTAATAAGAAATTTAAACTGTTACTTATAAATGTTTAATTATATTAATTTATTCTTTTTTCATTTTCATGTTTGCTTGCAATGATGAAAATCAACACAAATTAAATGATATTCCCTCACAGTAAAAATTCATTAGGATGGTATGACGATCACCCAGGTTATATAGGTGAGTTTAATAGAATTCTCGAATATTGTAAACAATACGCTAAAGACGTGAGTCCAGAAGGCTTCGAAGTTAATCCAATACTCTCAGATTTTGGAAGCATGAGTGGAGTAAATACACGCCCAAGGGACACTATTCATCAGGGCATAGATATTATTGGTTTTAAAAATCAACCTATAATTGCAATTGCTGATGGAAAGGTTTTAGAAACAATAGTCGAAGATTGTTGGGGAGCTACGATTGTTATTGATCACGGGAAAGCTCTAGATGGAAAAAATCTTATCGCAATTTATGGTCACGTTGGTGAATTTAAAGTTAGTGAAAATGATATTGTAAAACGAGGAGATGTTATTGCAAAATTACCAATAAAAGTTAAATATCGTTGCATGGCAAGAGTTCGTCATTTACATCTCCAAATTGGGCAAGAATATTGCGAAAAAAAAGATAATTGGGGTTGCAAATATTTTATTAAGGATTTTTATAGATCACTTGACCCTCATAAGTATTGGGCCAACGGACCTAATAATATTTCATGTTTCGAAAAGATAAATCATTTAAAAAAGGAGTTATTAAAATATCCTTTTGAATGTGAAAAAGGTCGAGTTTCCTAGTAAATATAAGTACTCATTAAATTATTATAATTTAAATAATTTAATTATCAATAAATTCATTAACTCTTTATATATTTTTCTTAATCGGCAAAAACTACAAATGTATTCCTTCTCCTTTAGTATGAATCAAATTAACATCTTATTTATTTTACCGAATAACTTATTTCAATAAAATTTGGTTCAACATTTTTGTAGTCAAGATTGTGAAACTGTATTAAATTTTCCCTTAAAATATAAAAACTCTTTAACATTGGTTTCATTTTCAAAAAAAAAGAAGAATGGATAATCTTAATTGTTTTCTTTGTGTTTCGCATTGATCGATTTTCCTAATATCTCATATACCAAATGAAGATTATAGAAAAAATAAAAATAAATAAAATAAAATTTTCATCTCTTCATACATCATCAAAATTATTAATGAAATAATTGTTCCAATTATTATGAATCTAAATAACATTTAAATTAATTTCAGTAAAATTACTATTAATTAAATCGGTACAAATAAGAATTTTTTTCATTGTTAAAAATTTTAACGTTTTTTAAATTTTCTTCTTAAATTTAAATTTTTATTTTTATTTCTTTTATTAATTTCATTTTTGTCTTCACTACTGAACACACATATTCTATTTCTTAAGACCTCTCTGTTCTTTTTTCTGAGTAATCTTTTTTAAAAGAGTTTCACATTCGTAAACATCCCATCAATATAATTTTTTTTCCGTAAGATTCCATAATTAAAAAAAAAAAAACAAAAAAAAAAAAAATAATTATAAAAATTATAAAAACATAATATAGAATCATTCAACTGTTACTGATTTAGCTAAATTTTAAGCTGATCAACATCAGTACCTTTCAAAACTCCGACATACAAGATAATAGTTGCACTGGTAGTGTAAAAATAATTGGTTGAACAACTCATGTAGAGCCTAAAACTAATCTCTTAAGATTTTTATCATCGATCTCTTTGTCGCCGTTAGTATCAGTTATTAATATAACTTTTCCTCCACGTGCTAAAATTTCTTGCATATTAGAAATATTTTTCTCAAATAAACTATCTTTAGGTGCTAATACAATTACAGGAACTTTATCATCAACCAGTGCAATTGGACCGTGTTTCATTTCGCCAGAGGCGTATCCCTCAGCATGAATGTAAGAAATTTCTTTTAATTTTAATGCACCCTCTAGTGCAATTGGAAACAAATGACCTCTTCCCAAGAATAAAACACTTTTTGCATTAACTATTTGCTTACTTAATTTCTTGACTTGCCCTACTAAATTAAAAACAGATGACATATTTGAAGGAATTTCCAAAAGTTTTTCAGTCAATTTTTGCTCATTGGAACTATTAATCGTTTTTCTTTCTCTTCCAGCTATTAAACATAAGCACGCTAAAACACTTAGTTGTGCAGTAAACGCTTTAGTTGATGCAACACCAATTTCTGGACCCGCTTCAATAGTTATGAAATTGTGTGATTCTCTTGCAATACTACTCTCTGAATTATTGACAATACTAAATATTTTACTGTCGTTTTTCTTTGCAAATTTTAAAGCCGCCAACGTATCTGCAGTTTCACCAGATTGTGAAATAAATATTGAAAGTGTATTCTTTGATTTAACGTACGTTTTGTATCTAAATTCGGATGCTAGATAAGAATTTGCATTCAAATTTAAATATTTTTCAAACCAATAAGTTGCAGTTTGACATGCAAAATAAGATGTTCCACATGCAATAAAATCTATTTTTGAAATTTGTTTCCAATTAACCTTTAAATCAAGAATATTTATTTTTTTTTTTATAGGATCAAGAAATCTTGATAAAGAGTCTCCAATAACAAGTGGTTGTTCAAAAATTTCTTTTTGCATGTAATGATCAAAATTCCCTTTATCAAGATTTGATCCAGTGAACGAAGATAATGTTATATTTCTCTTAACTTTTTTAAAATCTTTATTGTAAATTTCAAATTTGCCTTTCTCAATAACAACGCTATCTCCTTCATCCATAAATATAATCTTTTGAGTAAAGGGTGCCAGAGCTAATGAATCAGAACCTAAATAAGTAGTTTGATCTGATAAACCAAGTGCTAACGGACTTCCTCGCCTTGCTCCTGCTAGTAAATTAAAGTTTTTAAAAAGTATTGCTATAGCAAATGCACCCTCTAAGTATTGTAAAGTGTTTTTTATTGCATTCCTTGGAGTGTTTACTCTCAACTCATAACTTAGTAAATGAGCTATAACTTCACTATCAGTTTGAGATTTAAAAATAAATCCTTTATTTTTCAACATTTTCTTAAGTTGTGAGTAATTTTCAATTATTCCATTATGAACAATCGAAACATTTTCAGAAACATGGGGATGAGCATTATTTGTAGATGGCACACCATGGGTAGCCCATCTTGTATGACCAATTCCAATATTTCCAAAGAGCTCATTAGTTTTTATTTTTTTATTTAGATTCTCTAACTTACCTTTAGCTCTTATAGTTATGATCGAGTTACTATTATCCAGAACTGAGATACCAGATGAATCATACCCTCGATATTCAAGCTTCGAGAGTCCCGTTAAAATTGGATTAATAACTGGATTATTAGAAAAAATACCAAAGATTCCACACATTATTTTTTTTTATTTTTTTTGATTAATTCAGATTTTCGATAAACAACAGTTTCTATCGGAACATCCTTATTAACAACAGTTCCAGCTCCAACTACAGATCCTTTTTTTATATTTAACGGAGCAACTAAAGAGGTATTAGATCCAATGAAACAGTTTTTACCAATTATGGTTTTATTCTTTCTGAAACCATCATAGTTGCAAGTAATTGCACCAGCACCAATATTACTATCACTGTTAATAATTGAATCTCCAATGTAAGATAGATGAGAAATTTTTACATTCTTATCAACTTTTGATTTTTTTATTTCAACAAAATTTCCAATTTTGGAGTTTTCTTTAATTTCAACGCCATCTCTGATTCTTGCATAGGGACCAATGACAGAGTTATTAGAAACAATTACATTGTCAAGATAACTAAAACTTCTCAAAGTCACCCGATCTTTGATTTGAACTTCCAAACCAAAATAAACATTTGGTTGGATGGTAACATCTTTACCAATTTGAGTATCGTAACTAAAAAAAATTGTTTCAGGGGCCACCATTTGAACACCTTTAGATAAATAGTAATTTCTTTTTATCTTCTGAAATTCAAAATTTACTCTCGCTAGATCCTTCATACAATTAACACCTAATGTCTCGGTAAAATCACACGAAAAATGATCAATTGAAAGATTTTTTTTATTAAAGATTTCAACCAAATCTGTTAAAAAATACTCTTTTTTTTTATTTTTATTTTTAATTAATTTTAAGTTTTCAATAAGTCTTTTTTGTTTTAAAAATCATTATTCCAGAATTACATATATTAGAGTGTTTATCGTTTGTAATTTCACTGTTTTCAACTATTCCAGTTAATCTTTTATTTTTAAATTTTAATTTTCCATAAGAATTCATCTCATTATCTGGGATCATTGAAATAACACATAAATCTAAATTATCTTTATGAAATTTTTTTCAAAGATTTTTTTAATGTCTTTTGTGAAATTAATGGTGTATCCCCACATAAAACTAGAGTGGTATTAGAATTCTTTGTACTTTCATCTAATGAAGAATTTACAGCATCTGCTGTACCATTTTGTTTGATCTGTGTTGAAAAAGTTATTTTTCTATATTTACTTTTTATTTCACTTTTATATTGTGAAAATGAACTTGAAATTACAACCTTTACTTTAGCATCTTCTAAAAGAATTTATTGAATCTAGAATATGAAAGAGCATCGGATAATTTCCAACCTCATGCAAAACTTTAGGTTTTGCAGATAGCATTCTTGAACCTTTTCCTGCTGCTAAAACAATTATAGATAAAGACATTAAGTAAACTTGAATTTAAAATTAGATTAATATTATAACATTTTTTTTATAGAGAAAATTCTTTTTATGAATAAAAAAATAAAATGCATACTAATTGACTTAGATGGTACAATTATCAATAGTGGGCCTGATCTTATTGATTCTTTAAATTTTGTTTTAAGAAATCAAAATATAAAACCAGTTGAAAAAAGAATTATTGGTTCATTAGTAGGTGGTGGGGCCAAAGCAATGATAATGAGGGCTTATCAAAATTTGAAACTTAAACCTCCCCTTAACATAGATTTATTAATAGAAGAATTTTTAGAATTTTATTTTGAGAATTGTAGTAACAGATCATTTTTATATCCAAATGTTTTTAATACTCTAAAAAAGCTAAAATCAAAATTCAGGATTGCTCTCTGCACTAATAAAAAACAATTTATTACTGAAAAAATTCTAATGAATTTTAAAATTGAAGATTTTTTTGACTGTGTGTTAGGTTCTGATTCAAAATCAAACTTAAGCCAGATACAGAAATGTTGGAATATTGTTTAAATGAATGTCATGTTTCGCCTGAACAAGCAATTATGATTGGAGATAGTAGTAATGATATTATACCTGCCAAGGCTTTAGGTATGAAATCAATTTATGTAACATATGGTTACGGAAAAATAGAAAAGTCAATCAAGCCAGATTATGTTATAGATTGTTTTAATGAAGTATTAAAAATTATCAAATTTTGATTCTTTCAGTAAAGAAAAGATTAATTTCGTTTAAACCCTTATAAATAGTTAAAACAGCAATTATCAATGCACAAATTGCTATCATATATAAATATTTATGAAATCTAGGGTCCATTTTTTTAGTATCCACATTAAATAGTTAAATGTAAGTGAATTCTTATTAAATTTAGTGATATTGAATATAAGCTTTAAAGTTATTTTATTTTTTCATATATTAGCTCAATGAGAAAAAATGTTTTAAAAGAGTCCGAAGATTCACTTAAAAAAGCAGTTTTATTTCTTAAAAATGAAAAATTAGTTTCTATTAAAACTGAGACTGTTTATGGGCTTGCTTGCGAATCTAGTAGTAAAATAGCAATACAAAAAGTTTATGGTCTAAAGCAAAGACCATTATTTAATCCATTAATCATTCATGTTGACTCAATTGACTTAGCAGAAAAAATTTCTGTTATAAACAATGATTCAAGAGAAATAATGAAAGAATTCTGGCCAGGTCCTGTAACATTGATTTTAAAAAGAAAAAAAAATAATCTTGTTCATGACTTTGCCGTTTCTGGACTTGACACTATTGCTATCAGAATTCCTTCTTCAAAATTTGTTTTAAAATTAATTAGTAAACTTAACAAACCAATTGCTGCGCCTAGTGCAAACGAAAGTGGCTATATCTCTGCTACAGATGCTGATCATGTAGTTGATTCATTTGGTGAAAAAGTTGATTTGATTATTGATTCAGGAAGAACCGAACATGGAGTAGAGTCGACTATTTTAGATATGACAACCAATCCTTACGAAATAAAAAGATTAGGTGTGATAGATTATAAAACAATCAGAAAAAAGTTAGGAAAAAAAGTAAAAAACTTAAATTTCAATTACAAAAGAATATTACGTCCAAATTCGCCTGGGCAAATGCTGAAACACTATGCTCCAAAAACTCCACTAAAATTAAATATTGATAAACCAAATTTGGATGATGCCTTTCTTGATTTTGGAAATAAAAAAGTAATCTCACATCAACCAACATTGAATCTTTCAAAATCTTCTAATTTAAAAGAAGCCGCATTCAACTTATTTTATTTTCTAAGAAAGTTAGACAAATATTCAAAACAAAGAATTGTTGTTGCTCCTATTCCAAATAAAGGTATTGGTAAAACAATTAATGAAAGACTCAAGAGAGCCGCATTGTAAATGAAAAAAGACGACCTTATTAAACTTATAAACAAACTTCATCCCTCTGAGTATTCAACTGAGTCTAAAGTTTTAAAAAAACATTGCATTGATTGGAGAGGAGAATATGAAGGCAAATCTCAGTTGATAATTTTTCCGAGATCTGTAAAAAAAATCTCAGAAATTTTAAATTTTTGTCAAAAAAAAGCAATTGCTGTTGTACCACAAGGAGGAAATACTGGATTGGTTGGTGGAGCGGTCCCAAGAAAAAAAGGAAATGAAATAATAATTAATTTATCCAATTTAAATAAAATTAGAAATATTGATCTTATTGGAAACTCTGTAACAGTAGAAGGGGGGTGCATCTTAGATATTATTAAAAATAAATTAGAAAAGTATGATCTTGAATTTCCTTTATCTATGGGTTCAAGAGGAAGTTGTCAAATAGGAGGTAATATCGCCACAAATGCTGGTGGTTTGAATGTAATAAAATATGGAACAATAAGACAAAATATTTTAGGAATAGAAGCCGTTCTTCCTGATGGAAGAATTTATAGCTCTCTTAAAAATGTAAAAAAAAAATAATACCGGTCTTGATTTAAAGCATCTTTTAATTGGTTCAGAAGGAACACTGGGAATTGTTACTGCAGCAACAGTTCAATTATTTCCGTTACCAAAAGAAAAGACAGTTCTTTGGGCTTCATTTAAAAATTTTTCAAAAGTCTTAAATTTTTACAAATATATCAATAACAAATTTAAAGATTTAATAACAAGTTTTGAATTCATGAATAAAGAATCAATTGAGGTTTTGGAAAAACATGAATGTAAAGTAGTTAATTTAAAGAAAAATCAATGTTACTGTCTTGTTGAATTTTCAAATTTTAATAAAATAAATGACTTTAACAACTTTATTTTTGCAAAAATTGATTTCAATGATTTAGATACTGATGATTTAATTTTATCCAAGTCTGATAACGAAAATAAGAAACTATGGAATTACAGGGAATCTATTCCACTTGCTGAAAGGAAGGAGGATTTTATAATTCCACATGATATTTCAATTCCACTTACTAATATTTCAGAGTTTGTAAAAAAAACTACAAAAAGTATTAAAAAATATTTTAATGGTTCCAAGATAATAAATTTTGGGCACTTGGGAGATAATAATTTACATTTCAACGTTTTAATTAATGAGCAACAAAATTTATCAAGAAAGTCAATATGTAACTCTATAAACAAAATAGTTTTTGATAATGTTAAGATTTTTGGCGGAGCAATCAGTGCTGAACACGGAATCGGGCAACTCAGAAAAGGCGAGTTAAAAAGAAATAAAGAAGTTTTTGAATTAAATAAAATGAGAGATATAAAAAAAATATTTGATCCTCAAAACATTCTGAATCCTGGGAAAGTTTTTTAATCTAAGAAATCATTGTAAATTTCATTTGCTTTTTACAGTTTTCTAAAACATTTGAATTGAAATAAAAAAATCCTTTAAGATACAACAGAAACCACTTTGAAAAAAAACTGGACTTTTTAAATCTTTTTGCAAATCTCCAGGCTCTTGCTGTTAATCTTCTTTGTGCATAAAGTTTATATTTACTTTCTAATTCAGGGTTGTCTTCAAGAAAAAGTTCTAGAGCTTTTGAAACCCTATATATTTGATTGTTTTTTTTCTCAGAAATTTGTCCAGGTGCAACTAATGGAAGTATAGCTGTCGGAAAATTTAGCTTCGCAAACTTTCCTAATATAGAAAGTTTTAGTGTAAGAGAGTATTCTTGACTAAATTTTATTCTCTCGTCGCAACCACCTACTTTTTTACACAATTCTGTTCTGGCTAAAAATTGTGATGGATTGAACATTGAATTTCTCATTGCCTTTTTGATAGGATTATGAATAACCGTGTAGTTTCTTTTATCAAAATTTTCAAAAATATTTATGTCATTTAAGTTTTTTACTTTTCTTTGAAGACCATAAACTAAGACCAAATCAGTATTATTTTCAAGAATATTTAATAGAGCATCGGTTGTTTCACTTAAAATAATGTCGTCTGCATCAAGAAATTTCAAATATTTCATTCGAGCACTCTTTATTCCTTTATTTGTAGCATTAGCAGATCCAAAATTTTTTTGTCTCAAAATTCTTGTATTCTCTAAATCTTTTGTTAACGATGAAATTATTTCATATGAATTATCAGTTGATCCGTCATCAACAAAAATAAATTCGCGTTCAAAGTCTCCTGACTGATTTTTGAGACATTCGATTACATATTTTAAAAAAGACGATTTGTTGTATACAGGTATTATAAAAGATACAGAACTCATTTATTTAAAACTCATCAAGTTTTTGGTTAAAGTCATATTACCAAAAGCTGATGCATTCGTATTTTCGCTACGAACTTGCTGAATTAATCCAATATTATTACAAAGAATTTCATTATTCTTAACTTCTACATTTATGGGGCCAGATCGTGTATCTCCAATAAACTTTGTGTTACCTGAGCCTTCAATCTCAATACAATCGTCATATGTTGTTTTCTTAAATCTTAATTTTTTGTGTCTTTTTTTTATTTTATAATTCATTTCCAATTGTGATCTTGGCTTAACATTTAATAATGGAGGTTGAAAACCTCTTACTAAGAATAGTTGTTCTTTAACTTTCCATTCTTTCTGTTTGAAATTAAGATCTGGATAAATGATTTTTTTTACAGGTTCGTCAATACCGTCTGAAAAAGTAAGTATTACTGAAGTCCTTTCAACCTTTCCATCTTTAATTTCATATGAATAATAACTACCATCTGAATAAAGTTTTGAGAATTCCTCAACTTTATTTTTTTTTGACTGGTGAAAATTTGTTATCATAACTCTTTTATTACTACTTTTACCAGTATACGACGATTTAATTGCAACTGAGTATACCCACTTTAGACCGTAGGTTGAGGGAAAATAATCTTTTTGACTAAATTCACAGGACTGAATCAATATAAGTAATATAATTATAAGAAATTTACTGTTTAACATAAAATAGTGGTGCCCAGGGGAGGAATTGAACCACCGACACAGCGATTTTCAGTCGCTTGCTCTACCAACTGAGCTACCTGGGCAAAATAATTAATTAAATAATAAGATTTTTTAGCATTATAATGCATTTTTAGAAACAAAAATTATAACTCTGGATTTTTTAATATTTTATATAACTCTGGAATTGATATTCCAATAACGTTTGTATAGCAACCACGAATTTTTTTTACAAATCGCGAACCAAAATTTTGAAGTGCATATCCACCCGCTTTGCCTACGCCGTCTTCTAAAACTTGTTTTGTAATTTCGTTATCTAAAATCTTATTAAAATAAACTTCTGTTTTTGAAAATTTTCTAAAAGCTTTTCCAGAGGTTGACAAAACACACAAACCACCATAGACAAAGTGTTTTCTTCCTGAAAGAGTTTGTAAATAACTTTTTATCTCACTCATTGAGTTTGTTTTATGAAAAATTTTTCCTGCACGTATCACCATAGTATCACCTGCAATAACAACTGAATTTTCATTATTTTTTGTTTTTATGGAACGAGCTTTAAGTTCTGATAGATCTAGGACTGATTTTGAATAGGGTTTTTTCCATTTAAAATTTTCTTCATCAACCTTATGATTTTCGCACACAATATTCTTTAATCCCAAGAGATTAATAAGTTCTATTCTTCTCTTAGATTGAGAAGCTAGAATTATTTTACGACTCTCTATCAAAAAATTATTTGTGTCTAAATGTGATTCTTCCCTTTGTGAGATCATAAGGGGTCATTTCTACTGTTACACGATCACCAGCAAGAACTCTAATCCTAAATTTTCTCATTTTTCCAGCTGTGTGGGCAATTATTTCATGATTATTATCAAGTAAGACTCTAAACATTGCATTTGGTAACAGTTCTTTAACTGTTCCTGTAAATTCCATTAATTCGTCTTTAGCCATACAAATAATTATTTAATTATTCTGCATTCTATTGATAAAGCATGAGCTTGTAAACCCTCTTCATATGCAAGATTAATTGCATCTTTTCCAATTCTGCTTAGATTTCTTTTATTACATTCAACTACAGACGATCTTTTTAAATAATCCAATAAATTTAATCCAGAAGAAAATCTTGCAGTTCTATCTGTGGGTAAAACATGGTTAGGACCGGCAATATAATCACCTACTGCCTCTGGTGTGAAACGTCCTAAAAAGATAGCACCTGCATTCCTGATTTTTTTTAGATATTTTTTTGGTTTTTCAACTGCAATTTCTAAATGCTCTGGTGCAATTTTATTTATTAATTCAACTGATTTATTTAGATCATCACAAATAATAACTGCCCCAAAATTATTCCAACTTGACCTAGCAATCTTTCTTCTCTCTAAGTTTTAAGAAAATTGTTGATACTTTTAATTACTTTTCAGAAAAATTTTTGTCATCAGTAATTAATATTGATTGAGCTAATTCATCATGTTCAGCTTGAGCTAACAAATCTATGCTATGTGGTCAGGGTTATTCTTTGAATCAGCAACAACCAATACCTCTGACGGACCCGCAATCATGTCAATGCCAACAGTCCCAAAAAATTGTTTTTTGGCAGATGCAACATAAGCATTGCCAGGACCAAAAATTTTGTCGACCTTTTTAATTGTTTTAGTACCTAAAGCTAAAGCTGATATAGCTTGTGCACCCCCAATTTTATAAACTTCTTTAATTCCTAAAAGTTTACAGCAAGCTAAAACTAAGGGATTAGTTTCGCCATTCACAGCTGGTACTGTAACGACTATTCGTTCAACTCCAGCAACAATTGCAGGAACCGCGTTCATTATCAAAGAAGACGGATATGCCGCTTTACCTCCTGGAACGTAAAGACCAACTGATTCCATAGGATTCCAAATACCTCCAAGAACCACACCCTCCTTATCTTTATACATTATGTTCTTGGGCATCTGTTTTTTATGATATGCCTTGATCCTACTTATAGCTTTATTTAGAGAAAATTTAGTACTAGACGAAAGATCTTGGAAACATTTTTCAAATTCAGAGTCTTTAACAATCAAATCTTTAATCTTTTTAAAATTAGATTTATCGAGTTTATTTGTTAATCTTAGCAAAGCATTATCAGAATTTATGCGAACATCATAGATAATCTTTGAAACAATTTTATCTATTTTTTCATCATCCTTATCACGTTTCTTGAGCAAATTATCAAATTTTATTTTAAAATCACTTTGTTCAGTATTTAATATTTTAACCATTAATTATCCTTGAAAATTTAGTTATTATTTTTGAAATTTCTGAATTCATTATTTTGTAAGAAATTTTATTTACAATTAATTTAGAGGTGATTTCAAGTAAAACATCAGATTCTCTTAAATTGTTTTCTTTCAGAGTTCTACCTGTTGATACTAAGTCCACAATTGTCGAACAAATTCCTAATCTCGGTGCAAGTTCTATTGCTCCATTTAATTTAATACATTCAGCTCTTACACCCTTATTAGCAAAAAAATTGATTACTGTATTTTTATATTTTGTAGCAACCATGATATGACCATTACTTTGGAAGTTTTCTTTATTAACTTTAATTTTTTTTGCTACTGACAATCTACATTTTCCAATTCCTAAATCTAAAACATTTTGAATTTCATCGTAATCAAACTCATTGAGGACATCATCTCCTGCTATTCCTATTTGTGCAGCTCCTAATGCTACAAACGTTGCAACATCAAATGCTCTTACTTTTATTATTGATAAGTTTTTTTTATTTGTAAGAAACATAAGTTTCCTACTCTTATCATCAAAAAATTCTTGTTCTGGTTCAATGTCAACTTTTTTCAAAAGAGGGATAAGCTCATTTAAAATTCTTCCTTTTGGAATAGCTAAAATAATATCCCTCAAGACTTCACCCTTTTTATTTGTGCACCACACAATTTTAATTTTTGTTCCAAATTTTCATATCCTCTGTCTAAATGATAAACTCTATTTATTGTTGTTTTTCCATCAGCCATTAAAGCTGCTATTACTAGACATGATGAAGCTCTTAGGTCTGTTGCCATTACCTCTGCTCCTCTAAGTTTTTTACATTTCTTCACAATAACCTTTGAACCAATTTGCTTTACATTTGCTCCCATTCTAATTAATTCACCAATATGCATAAACCTATTTTCAAAAATATTTTCAACAATTTCTGAGCGACCTTTTGTTTTTAGCAAAGAAGAAGTTAATTGTGCTTGAGATCAGTTGGAAATCCAGGTATTCTTTTGTTTTGACTATCAAGGAAAGTTCTGAATTTTTTTTTTTTTTTTTATCAACAATTTTTTACCATTATCATTTTTTTTTAGTTGAAGTGACTTTAGTTGTTTAAAAATTTTAATCAAATGATCACAGATTTCGTTATTTACATTTTCTAGTTTTACTATTCCTCCACAGCCAAAGACACATAATATATAAGTGCCTGATTCAATTCTGTCAGGCATAATTTCATAAGAACAACTTTTAAGTTTATTAACTCCATCAATTACAATTTTTTTTGTACCAAAGCCTTTTATATTCGCTCCCATTCTAATAAGTAATTTTGACAAATCAGATATTTCAGGTTCTTGTGCAGCATTAGTAATGATAGTTGTTCCTTCGGCCAATGTAGCAGCCATAATAAGATTTTCAGTTGCACCAACAGAAATTTTATTAAGATTAATACTTGCACCTTTCAATCTCCCATCTACAGACCCAGTTACATATCCATCTTCAATTTTAAAAGTAACTCCCATTCTTTCTAGACCATCCAAATGCAGGTTTACTGGCCTATTCCCAATGGCACAACCTCCAGGAAGAGAAACTTTGGCTTCACCGTATCTAGCTAATAATGGACCTAATATTAAAAAGGAAGCTCTCATTTTTCTAACTAAATCATAATGAGCTAGCAGTGATCTTGGAGTTGAGGATGTTAAATCTATTTTATCCTTCCTTTTGTTTATTTTTACATTCAAAGACTTTAATAATTCAAGCATTGAAAAGATATCAGAAAGATTCGGAACATTGGAAACTGAAATTTTCTCTTCAGTTAATAAAGAAGCAGCTAAAATTGGGAGTGCAGAGTTTTTAGATCCGCTAATTCTTATTTTTCCATTAAGGGATTTTCCTCCAGTTATTTCTATTTTATCCATTTTATAATTTCGGAAGAGTAACTCCCTCTTGAAACATATACTTTCCTTTTCTGTCTGCATAGGACAAATCGCAAACATTTTCTCCTCTAAAAAAATAAAAATTGAGCTGCACCTTCATTTGCATATATTTTGGCAGGTAGTGGAGTAGTATTTGAAAACTCTAATGTTACATGACCTTCCCATTCAGGTTCAAGAGGTGTTACATTAACAATTATTCCACACCTTGCATAAGTTGATTTGCCAACACATATAACGAGAGTTTCTTTTGGAATTTTAAAATATTCAATAGTTTGCGCTAGTGCAAAACTATTTGGCGGTATAATACAAGCGTCAACATTTCTATCAACAAAGCTTGATTCTGAAAAACTTTTTGGATCAACAGTTGCGGAATTAACGTTAGTAAAAATTTTAAAATTCTTAGAAACTCTAGCATCGTAACCATAAGAAGAAAGACCATAAGATAGGACATTTTTTTTTTCCAATTTATCTATAAATGGATCAATCATTCCTTTTTCTTCTGCCATTTTTCTTATCCAAGAATCAGGCATTATACCCATTTTTTTTCTCCTTTCTTTTTATTAAATTTTTTCTTAAAGCGGCAGATAGTTTTTCAAATTTGTTCTTATTCTTCTTCATCTAACACTCTTTTGAAACTATCTTTTTAATTTATTGTATTTTGTTGATATTCCTTTGGATAAACTAATAGGGTACTTTCTTTTATTTTTTTTTATTTTTTCAATACATACCTTCTCTAAATCAATTTTTGCAATATCTACGAATCTTAGTAAATATAACATAACGTCTGCAACTTCTTCCTCAATAAGACTTTTTATTTTTTTCTTAAACCAAAAATTGGAATTTTCATTTTCCCACTGAAAGATTTCTAGAAGTTCTGACGATTCTAAATTTATTGAAATTGCAATATTTTTAAGGTTATGAAACTTTTCCCAGTCTCTTTTCTTAGCGAATTCTCTTAATTCTTTTTGTATTTTCAGTTCATTCATTTATTAGAACTTTCGATAAATATAATATAATGAGTTTGATTGGTTATACTTATACAACACTTAATCTAAAATATAAAACATAAATGTAACCAAATATTAATTTAAAAAATTGACTTTTAAAAAAATATTTTATTTTTAAAAAAATTTGTTAATGTTCAATTGTATGATCGATTTAATTTGGGGAAGATATTCGTTACTGTTTTACTTATTTTTATTATCAGTAATATCTGGTATTGCTGGATTTTTGAATTCAATTTTCTTTGTAATCTTCTTTTTTAGTTTTTTGTTATTTATTATTTCATTAAAAGATTACATGCAAAAAAAAAGATCAATATTATCAAATTTTCCACTTCTAGGTAGGTTTAGATTTTTTTTTGAAAGTATAAGACCTGAACTAAGGCAATATTACTGGGAAACCGATGATGAAGAGGTTCCATATTCTCGCAACCAGAGGAGTATGGTTTATCAAAGATCAAAAAATATTGACGGTGTACGACCTTTTGGTTCATTAGAAAAAATGTATGATGACGATTTCGTTTGGTTAAATCATTCCATTACTCCATCCTCAATTGCAAATAGTGACTTTAGAACAAAAGTTGGAATTGGGAAAAATTCATACAACATGTCTGTACTAAATATTTCAGGCACTTCCTTCGGAGCAATTTCTCCGCCAGCAATAACATCATTAAACAAAGCTGCAAAACTTGGAAAATTCGCACATAATACTGGAGAGGGTTCAATGTCAAAGTATCATGAAAAAGGTGGAGGTGATACCATATGGCAAATTTCATCAGGATACTTTGGTTGTAGAAAAAAAAATGGAGATTTTTGCCCACAAAATTTTTCAAAAATAGCAAAAAAAGAACAAGTTAAAATGATAGAAATAAAAATTAGTCAGGGTGCAAAACCTGGACACGGGGGGATGCTTTTAGCGCCTAAAGTAACTAAAGAAATTGCTGAAACAAGGGGTATATCAATGGGAAAAGATTGTATATCACCAGCAAAACATAAAGAATTTTCAAATCCAAATCAGCTAATAGATTTTGTTAAAAAACTTAGAAAACTCTCTGGTAATAAACCTGTAGGAATAAAGATGTGTATTGGTCACCCTTGGGAATTAGTATCAATTGTCAAAACAATGTTTTTAAGAAAAGAATATGTTGATTTTATTACAATTGATGGTGCTGAAGGAGGTACAGGAGCAGCACCGGCAGAGTTTACTGATCACCTCGGATCGCCACTTAAAGATGCTATAGTTTTTGTAGATAATGCTTTAGTTGGATCCAATCTCAGAGAAAGAGTTAAGATTGGAGTTTCAGGAAAAATAGTTTCGGCATTCGATATTGCGCATATGTGTTCTTTAGGAGCAGATTGGATAAATATGGCAAGACCATTTATGTTTTCAATTGGTTGCATACAATGCAGATCTTGTCACACAGGCGAATGTCCGACAGGGATAGCAACCATGGATCCAATGAGATATAGAGCAATTGATATTGATGATAGATCTCAAAGAGCTTTTAATTTTCATAAGAATACATTATTTGTTTTTAAAGAGTTACTTGAGTCAGTTGGAGTAGAACATCCCTCAGAGCTTAATAGAAGGCATATTGTCAGAAGATTATCAGAGAGCGAAATTCGATTAGCTGATCAAATTTATCCAAAAGCAGAAAAAGGTGAATTAACAAAAAAAGGTAAGCTAAATATAGAAGATCCAAGACTAAATGTATATTGGAACAAAGTTTCTTCGAAAAGTTTTAATTACATTCAAAAAAATTAGTTTATAATTTATTTCTTTTGTAAAAAAATCTTTTAGTTACAGTATAACTTTCTATTGGACATGATGAGTCAATTATTATTTAAAAAAAATTTCTTCATTTTTTCTAGCCCTCTTAGTTTAATAGTAAAACAGGGTCTTGGTAAGACTCAGCCACTGGAGCGTAACCAGTAGAGGGCACCATAATGAAGAAAAGTTTAACAGAAAAAATATTTATTGGTTTTGTATCAGGAATAATATTTGGTTTGTTATTAGGAATAATTTCTATCCCTTCATTATACGAAGACCCAATTTTACTATTTCTCTCATTTGGAGGTGACGTTTTTCTCAAATTGATCAAAATGCTAGTTGTTCCTATTGTTTTTTTTTCTTTGATTAATGGTGTCGCGAATCTTCAAAATATCAGTTCTCTAGGAAGAATTGGCATAAAGTCTATAACCATATATATAACTACAACCTTTTTAGCAATATCAATTTCTCTGTTTTTTGCAAACTTATTCCAACCAGGTAATGAAATAGACACTAACTTTGAAGCAAATAATATAAATGTTTCTAATCCTCCATCATTTTTAGAAATTTTATTAAATATAATTCCAAACAACCCCTTTGATTCATTAGTAAGAGGAGAGATGTTACAAGTAATTTTCTTTGCAATTTTAATTGGGGGTGCTTTATCATCTTCTAAAGAAAGCAAAACTTTAAAAAAATTTTTTGTTGATTTTAATAATATTATCATGAAGGTACTTTCCTTTGTAATGTTAGTTGCTCCTGCAGGTATTTTTTGCCTCATTGCTAAAACTTTCGCAACACAAGGCTTATCTTCAATTATTGAATTAATTAAATATTTTCTTCTTGTTATTTTTGTTCTTTTTTTTCATGCTTCAGTTGTTTACCTTCCAGCAATTAAATTCTATGGAAATTTAAATTTAAAAAAGTTTTTCTCTGGAATCAAAGAGGCATTACTGTTCTCTTTTTCAACATCTAGTAGTAGTGCAACAATACCAATCACACTACAATGTGTTAAAAATCAATTTTCCGTAAGAGAAAATATAGCATCCTTCACAATTCCGCTCGGAGCAACAATTAATATGGATGGTACTGCAATTATGCAAGGAGTAGCAACAGTTTTTATTGCGAATTTATACGGTATTGATTTGTTTTTTACTGATTATGTTTCGATAATATTAACCGCTACACTCGCTTCAATTGGAACTGCAGGAGTACCTGGTGTAGGTATTATAATGTTAGGTATGGTTTTAAATCAAGTTGGCTTACCATTAGAAGGTATCGCTATCGTTATGGGTGTAGATAGATTTTTAGATATGTTGAGAACATGTGTTAATGTTACTGGTGATGCAATGGTCTCGATTGTAATAAATAAAAGCGAAAAAAAATGAAATGGTTTGAGATTGAGTTGGAAATTCCTATTTACGGAAAAAGCTTCGAAATTGTCCAAGCATTTGACTCTGAAACAGCAATTCAAATTGCAATCAAAAAAACTGTTAATCAATACAATATACTGAGTCAAAGTGTTTCAATAGTTTTTGTTAAAGAAATTAATAATCAAATTTAAGTTTTTTTCCCTGTGGGACAGGAATAACTTCATTTTCAGACATAGCTACCTTTCCATTCACAATTGTGAAAATAGGCATACCTTTTACAACCACATTATCGTAGGGCGTCCACTTTGATTTACTTTGAATCCAATTATTTGTAATTCTAAATTTTTTATTCATATCAATAACGTTAAATCTGCATCATACCCAATATCAATTCTTCCTTTATTTAGAACTTTGTATATATTACAAGGATTGGTGCATACAATCTAACTAAATCAAAAATTGAAAGTTTATTTTTGTTAACAAAATCAAGCATTATTGGAAGTAATGTTTGAACTCCTGGCATACCGGATGGAGAGTTAGGATACTCTTTACTTTTTTCTTCCAATGTATGTGGGGCATGATCTGAACCAATTACATCAATAACGCCAGTTTGGACTCCTTGCCAAATAACCTTTGAGTGACTTTTATCTCTTATGGGAGGGTTCATTTGTGCAAGTGAGCCCAACCTTTCATAACATTCTTGGCTATGGAAAAATAAATGTTGCGGTGTTGCTTCGCATGTAGCAATATCTTTATTAGATTTTAACAAATCAACTTCATTTGCTGTTGATAAGTGCAGGATATGTATTTTTTTTGAAGTTCTTGCAGCTTTTAAAAGCCTAGTAGTACTTATTACAGCTGATTCAACATCTCTTATAACAGGATGATCTGAAACTAAGATTTTTTTATTTAAGAAATCTTTTTTTCTTTGTTTTAATCTGTATTCATCTTCACTATGAACTGCAACTGTTTTTTTTGCGCGCTTTAAAATTTTAATTATGCTTTCATCATCTTCTACTAATAGATCACCTGTAGAGGATCCCATAAAAATCTTTACACCGCAACAACCTGAGAAACTTTCTAATTCATTTATTTCCTCTATATTTTCTCTGTAGCTCCTATAAAAACTGAAATTACAAAAACCACTTTTTCAGCAATTTTAAATTTGTTAGTAAGTTCTTTAAGATTTATGGTAGGTGGTTTGGTATTTGGCATTTCAAAAATTGAAGTTACGCCACCTAAAACAGCACCCATTGTACCATGAAAAATATCTTCTTTGTGTGTTAATCCAGGTTCTCTAAAATGAACTTGAGTATCAATTGCACCTGGAATAACTAACAGGTTTTTTATATTGATAATCTTTTGAGATGAACTTCTACTTAAATCTCCTATTGCACTAATTTTGGAATCACAAATTCCAATGTCCAACTCTTCAATTTTATTATTAGGTAAGACAACACTTCCACCCTGTAAAATTATATCCAATGAAACTCCTATTCTTATATAACTTAGTTACAGTCCGCTAGAATATCAAAAAAATTCCCTCTTTTCCTTATTCCCTTGATATTTACAAGATACCAAGAGGTAAAGAATATTATATGCCAAAGAGGTTTAACGAATTTTTTATTTATTCTTGTAGCATTGCAAATTTTTACTAATTCGTCTTTTGAAAAATATTCTTTCAAAAAATCTTGTTTCAATAACAATTCCCGTAAAAAATTGATTTTCTTTGGAATCCATTCATATATTGGAACTGTAAAACCTTTTTTTTTTTCAAAAAAATTATAGTTTTGTATATTTGAATTTAAAAACTTCCTTATGTAAAATTTACTTACACCATTATAAATTTTCTCTTTATCACTAATGTAAAAAAGTTTGTTAAACAATTTTTTATCTATAAATGGAGTTCTTCCTTCCATCGAAAATGTCATTAAGCATCTATCCAATTTTACAAGAAGATTATTAGGTAACCAATTGTAGTAATCAAAAAGTTGAAAACTTTGTAGTCTAGTAACCTTGTTCTTTAAAAAAAAACTATTAAGATTTTTTAACTCGTACTCCCAGTTTTGAAACTTTTTACTACCAAGTACATCATTAAATGCACCTTTTGGTAAATAATCTTTTTTCCCAAACAATACTCTTTGACTTTTTTTATAACGTCCGTACCCTCCAAACAGTTCGTCACCTCCTTCACCCGTTAAAGCAACTTTATATTTTTTTGAAGCGATTGAAGCTAGTTTAAGGGTTGGTAAAATTGCATAATCGGCAACTGGCTCATCTATTTTTTCAGCTGCTAAGAAAATCCAATTCCAAAAATCATCCTCAGAAAATTTAACTTTTACTAAATCCACATTATATGTTTGAGTTATTTTTTCTAAACTTTTAGAAGTATCTTCATCAAAAGAGATTGAATATGCAGTAACATTCTCTTTTTTGAGTTGATGTACATAATGTAAAAGAAGCATTGAATCAATTCCACCTGAGAAAAAAATACAATAAGGTACATCACTTCTAAGATGACTTGACACAGATTCTCTAAGGCTTTTGTCTAAAGAAGCAATTAATTCAGCATCATTAATACTTTTCTTTTTCTGAGTAAAAGAACTAAGAAAACTTTTTATTATCTTACCTCTTTTAATTACAAGAATTTGTCCAGGCGCAACTCTCTGAATTCCTTCATATAATGTTTCGGTTCCAGAAGAGTATTGCAATTGCATATATTCAAATAATTTCCAAACATTAATATTAGGAATTGATTTTTTTAATGAAACAATTGGTTTAGTTTCTGAACAAAATGCAATTCCGTTTTTCATCAAACTGAAATAAAGAGGCTTGATACCAAATTCATCTCTACCAATAATCACTTCGTCACGTTTTTTATCATAAATTATAAATGCGTACATGCCTCTTAAAAGTTTTAATCCATCAATCCCATTGCGTTCATATAATGCCAAAATTGACTCAGAGTCGGAATTTGTGACAAATTTATATGTTCGATTTTTTTTTCTTATTTCAGGGTCATTATAAATTTCACCATTAGCCACTAAAACATATCTCTTATTTTGAATTGGCTGATTGCCTCCTTTTATGTCTACAATAGACAATCTAGTATGAATTAAATCCAAATGTGGATTTTTAAAAAATCCTGTGTTTTCTGGACCTCTATGAGAGAGATATCTTTCTGTATTAAAAAATCGTTTTGAAATTTTTTTATCGGGGTTGATATATGAAAAACCAGCTATTCCGCACATGATTTTATAATTCTCCTAAAAAAACTTAAATAATTTGAAACTATAACTTCTTCAGAATAACTTTTTTTGTAAACATTATAAGCATTCATAACAATTTTTCTTTTTAATTTTTTATCTGAATTCAAATTCTTAATCTTACTCACCAAATCAAATGTATTATCTTTTTCAAATTTAATTCCAGTCGTTTTATGTTTTACAATTCTACCTGGACCACCAACATCTGAAACAACTACTGGTATTTTATGCGCCCACCCCTCTATCACAATATTTCCAAATGGCTCATGTCTGGACGGGCATACAAGAATAGAGCATTTATTTAAAAATTCTGATATGTTATCACTCCATTCGAAAATTTTAACTCTTGACATTAAATCAAATTTTTTAATTAAAATTTCGTATTGAGATTTCAATTCACCCTCTCCAACAATAAATAATCTGAATTTAGGTAAAAAAGGCATTGCCTTTATAAGAATATCTATAGCCTTATTAGGATGAAATCTACCCATACAAAGAATAATTCTATCTTTATTAATTTTTGATTTTGTTTTATCTATTTTATTTTGAGAAACAAAGTTAGGTATAAATTCAACCTTATTTTTATCCCATCCTTTGGATATTACATATTTCTTCAAGTCAGAAGTATTTGTAATTAAATAATCACATTTTGTATAATTTTTTATTTTATAATATCCCCCTAATCTGCCAACAGTTATTTCATTGTTAATTTTTATATTAGGAATTACACTAGATGCCCTATTCATCCAACTTAAAAGTATATTTGGTTTGTATTCCCTGATAATCTTTTCAATTTTAAATGTACAAAATGGGTTTAATTTATGAAAAAAATTTATTTTTTCTATTTCATTTATTCCATCTATAAATTTTTTCGATCTATTTCTATTGTTTCGTATTATTATTTTTTGCTCAATTTTGTCACATCTTTCAAAAGATAAAGCGAGTCTCTCAAAAAACAGCTCGGCACCTCCATATTTAGAACCAGAAATTATATTTAATATTTTTATTTTAGGACTTTTAACCATTTTTTTGCAATTTGTGACCAATTGTAATAATTTTTATGCTTTAGCGACTCAATATTCATTTTTTGCCATAAATTGTCGTTATTGAGTAAATTTATTGTACTCAAACAGAAATCTTTATCATCTTCACATACAAAACCTGTTTTTTTATTTATTACTCTTTCCTTTAAACATCCATAATTTCCTACAACAGCAGGAACACCAAGCATTTGGGATTCTGCCACTGCCATGCAGAATGTTTCATCATCACTACCTTTATAAACAAATACTCTTGATGATTCTATTTTTTTAAAAAGCTTTTTTCTTTCAATTGGTTTATGAATAACAACTCCTTTATTTTTTAATGATTTTGCTTTTATAAGAATTTCTTTAATCTTTTTTGAATGTTTTCTTCCAAAAGATCCATAAGTTTCAAAACCAGAATAAACATTCAATTTAGCATTTTTACAATTTGGAAAAATATTTTCTTCCCATTGAGTTAACAACCATTCCAAACCTCTCATAGGATTAGATGTAAATATTGCGTCTTTATTTAAATTTTTAGTTCTTTTTTTTTGAAAAAGATAATCATCAATTCCATAAGGTATTACAATTCTTGCTTTAGCAGGAGCCCACCAGGGATAAGATTTTAGATGATATATACTTGAAAAAATAATTTTGAATTTATGTACAAATAATTTTGATAAATATCTGTATTTTAAAAGATATTTAGCAGGATTATGAATCCAAAAAATTCTTTGTTTACATTCTTTTCTGAAATTAAGATATTTATCACCCCTATTAACCACCAAAACATCAAAATCTTCATATTCCAATTCTTTTCCAATTCTTTTCCATTTAACACCGTTTATTAAACCTTCGTTAATACAGTTATTATAAACAGTCACCTTTAATCCAAGTTTAGCTAAACTTTCTACAAGCGAAACAAAAGCTACTTCTGCACCACCAAATGGCTTTTCTCTTAAAACTAGTGAATCAAATTCAACTCCATTATCTATAAATAAAACCCTAGTCATTCTTCTCTTTATATTTAAGATATGAAAATATCGGATAAAGAGAAGCAACTAGTGCTATTAGAAATCCAATGTGTTTTTCTTTGTAGCCTTTTCTTAAAAAAAAACATTTCCAAAATCTCGAAAAAATTCTTCTAACATTTCTATTGAATGATTCACTTTTTTTGTAGTTGACAAGATCTAATGCTTTTGCAGAAGAATAAGAATCTAGTTTTACGAAAAGATCAAAGACACTCTTACAATAGAAATGATGAAGTTTGTTTTTAAGTTTTTTTCCTTCTTTACCTACTAATTTTATTTTAGGATGCACTCTCTGGTTTCCCCAGACTTTTTTGTTTCTTTTAAAAAGTCCAGAATAAGCAGATTTTCCAAAATAAGCTCCCCATCCATAGACAATTTCTTTCTTACCAAGAAAATTTTTCACTGGAATTGTGTGCCAATCACTGTCACTTGAATTGATTGTTTCTAAAATTTCTTTTGAAAGCTTCTTCGGCACTCTTTCGTCAGCGTCGATTTCTAAAATCCACTCCTCCGAGCATTTACTGATACCAAAATTTCTTCTTTTTCCCTCAATATTCCATTTTCCACAGAAAAATTTTCTTGTATATTTTTTTACTATTTTTTCTGAGTTGTCTGTACACTTATCTAAAATTACAACTATCTCATCAGCAAATTTAACTGATTTCAAACATTCTTCTATTTGTTTTTCTTCATTATTAATTACAATTAAAACTGATAATCTTTTCATTTATCATTCACTAAATTTTTCATAACATTTTCAAAAACTTTTTGTGTTTTTATATCCATCATCAATGAGCCACATTTTTTCGAATCGAACCCTTCATAACCCATCAATTCATGAGGAGTCTTTGTACTTGAAATGACAATATTTCCTTTACCCCATGGTTTGTATTTAAATTTATCACTTGGTCCAAAAAGACCAAATGTTTTAATATTTGCTAAGGCAGCCATATGCATTAATCCAGAATCATTTCCTATAAATAAATTACAGTGTTTCATTATATTAAATATTTCAATAAGGTTAGATTTACCAAATAAGTCTAAAATATAATTCCTTTTCTTTTCAAATATATTTCTGACTAAATGTTTCTCATTTGCTGGACCAACAAACAAAAATAAAGATTTTCTGAAATAAGGTTGTTTGTGCAAAATATATACTAATTCTAAGAACCTCTCAGAGGGCCACGTCTTACCAATCCAATTTGCAGTTGGAGCAATCATTATTAATTTATGATTTTTTCTTAATTTTAGAATTTCTCTGAGATTATCATCTTTAAAATTTAACATAGAATTAATTTTAATTGACGGATTAATTATTTTACCAGTAACAGATTTAGTAATCTCTTCAACTTTGTGATTTTTTTTTGTTTGATTTTTTTTTTTATAAATATATTTGTATTTTGAAAATAGAAACAAACTTATACCTGTACCTCTTAAATCAATAATATACTCCCATTTAATAAAAATTAATTTAAACCATAATAAAAACCAGTGATATGCAAATTTTCTTTTGTTCAAAGTAATTAAATGATCAATATTTTCACAATACTTAAACAACTCTGATGGCACTTTCCCACAAACTAATGTAATTTTATTAGTAGCTTCTTTTTTAAAGAACTGATGAAGCCCAGACGACATAATTGAATCACCCAATCTATTTGATGATATAATGAGTATATTTTTAGTTTTATTCATATTGTTAAATTATAAAAATTTAATAAATTAGTATAATGTTTAACAAAAAAGAATTTCACAAACTTGAAAATAAATCAATAATCAAAATCTTTGGTAGAGATAAATTCTCTTTTATTCAAGGAATCATATCAAACGACGTAGAGATTTTAAAAAAAAAAAGTTCAATTTATTCATCAATCCTCTCTCCTCAAGGAAAATTTATCGTAGATTTCTTCTTATCGATTTATAAAGAATTTATTTTATTGGAGTTAAATGAAGATCAAAAAGATCATATACTAAGAAAACTAGAAATTTACAAATTAAGGTCAGATGTTTTTATCGAAGAAGAGAAGACCATTAGTATTTTTCTAATCTCAAATGATTCCGAAGAAAATTTAAAACAATTAAAGAATGATTATTTCTGTTTTGAGGACCCTAGATTCAAAAGTTTATTTAAAAGAATTTATATATTTGAAAATTCTAATAAAATTAATTTAGATGAATATAATCTTAAGAAAATATCATATTCAGAATATAACGATTTGAGACTCAAACATTCAATTCCTGACTTTAAATACGATATTATAGAAGATAAATCTCTTCTGCTAGAGATGAGATTTGACGAGTTAAACGGTATTTCTTGGACCAAAGGTTGCTACATGGGACAAGAAATAACTGCAAGAATGAAATACAGAAATCTTATAAAGAAAAAACTTTTTAAAATTAAAATAAACTTTAAAAAAAAGATTAGTGAGGAAATTAAGTTTAATGAGGAAGTGGTTGGTTATATAACGAGTCATAATTATAAAGAAGGTTTAGCTTATATTAATTTAAGGTCTATAAATGAATTTTTTAAAAAAAATTTAATTAGTGGAGACTCAACTATAAAGTTAGAAAAAATTTGGTGGAGTTGCGATCAAGCACTTAAAAATTAAATTTACTCTTTAACTCTTTAAGCTTTGAAAAGGGTGAATTTTTATAAGAAACATTCTTTTTTATTCTTTCAAGTCCCTTGTCCCCGAAATCTTTTGATATACAACTGTAAAGCCAATTAATATCCTGATTTATTCTTAACTTATCTAATCTTTTATTTTCATTCAACCACTTCCATCTTAAGTTCAACTCATCAAATAAATTATCAAAACCAATATTTTGAGCAGATGAAGTTTTAATAATTTTTATTTCCCAATCATTTTGATTTTGGAAATAAGCTTTACTTCCTGATAAATCAGAGTATGTAATTTCAGATAAATTCTTAATATCGCATTTTGTTACAACTACGATATCGGGAATCTCGAAAATTCCAGATTTCATGAACTGTATTGAATCTCCACTACCTGGTTGTACTCCTAAAATTACTGAATCTGAGAGATTTTTAATAAAGGTTTCTGATTGACCAACCCCAACGGTTTCAATAATTAGAAAATCAAACATTGCTCGCATTACTACCATTGAAGGATAAGTTAGTTCTGATATCCCCCCTAAAAAACTTTTTGATGCCATAGATCTCACAAATACATCATTATCAGAGGGATTCAACATTAGTCTGGTTCTATCTCCCAATAAAGCTCCCCCTGACCTTTCTGATGAAGGATCAATAGCAATAATTCCTACAGATTTATTCTTCTTTCTGATATGCTTTACCAATTTATCAATTAATGAAGATTTTCCAACACCGGGTGCTCCTGTAATTCCAATAACATGCGCTTTTGATTTAGAATGTAATTTATCAAGTTTAGAAATTATTTCTTTTGAATCAAAATTAGTCTCGACTTGTTCCAAGAGATTTGAAAGTTCAATTTTTTTTTTTAAATTATTGGCCATTAAATTTCAAGTAAGGAAAACCTATAATTATCATTTAAAACTTGATGAAGCTTATTAATCAGAATTTTTCTATTTGTTCTAATTTTTAAGTTATCATCATTAACTATAACATTGTCAAAAAAGTTATTGATTGTCTCGCTTAATTGATAAAGATAATTAAAATTTTCAAAAATAAAGTCATGCTTTGATTCATCAATATTTTTTTTTATATAATCAATTAGATTATAAAAATTTTTTTCTTCTTCTTTTTTTAACAGAGAAACTTCAACACTTTTATTTTCTACATCTTCATTTAAAGAATTAAGTCTTTTAAAGGCTTTGAGAAAGTTTTTTCCATCTCTTGAATTATACAATTCTGTCATTTTCTTAGCTCTTATAAAGATTGCATATGGATTAAACTCTTTGTCAATAGAAGCTAGTATTATATCATTTCTGAATCCCATTTCCTTAAAAAGATTGACAATTCTTTTTTGAAAAAAGTCAAATAAAAAACTAAACTCTATTTTTAAATTTATATTTTGAACTAAATATAAATTTTTATGAAAATCAAAAAGTTCAGAAAAATTAAGGTTGATTTTCTTATCTATGCATATCTTAATTATAGATAATGTTGATCGGCGGATACCAAACGGGTCACCAGCACCGGTTAAGCTTTCTTTTGTCACAAAATAACCAAGGATAGAATCAAACTTCTGGGATATTGAAAGAATAAAAGTTAAAAAATTATCATATGACTTAGAAAACTCATATTCATATTGATCTGAGAAAGCTTGAGAAACAGTTTTTGGGAAATTTTCAAAATTTGCTAAAAACCCTCCAACTTTACCCTGTAAAGTGGGGAACTCTTTCACTAATTCTGAAGCTAAATCAGTATTTGCATATATTAAAAAATTCTCAAATTGATCATCCTTCTTTCCTAATTTTTCATATATAAACTTTATAACATTTTTAATTCTTTTTGCTCTATCATAAAGTGATCCTGCTTGCTCATAGAAAACTATTTCTTTCAATTGATTTACTCTATTAATTAAACCTTTCTTTTTGTCTTCATTAATGAAAAAGGCTGCATCACTAAATCTTGCCTTCAGTACATTTAAGTTTCCTTCAACAAGTTTATTATGTTTTTTAACCTTGATTCCAGATACAAATCCAAAAAAATTAGAAAGTTTATTATTTTTTTCTTTAAAAATAAAATAATCTTGTTTGTCTGACATAATATTTTTCAAAAGAAATTCTGGAATTTTAAAAAATTTATTATCAAAAGAACCAAAATATACATTAGGAAATTCAACGGAATTTGAAATCCGCTTTAATAAAGATGAGTCATTGATAAGTTTAAGATTATTTTTTTTACAAAAAGCATCTATTTTTTTTAGAATATGTTTTTGTCTAGTTGACCTCTCAAGCATAACAAAGGTTTTTTTTAATTTCTCTCGATAATTTAAATAGTTAGAATATTGAAATTTTCTTTCTTCAAAGTGATAATTTCCAAATGTAAAGTTATTAGAATCAAGGTTAGCAAATTTTATTTTTAATAATTTATTATTAAAAATGCAGAGGATATTTTTAATTGGTCTTATCCACCTATCATTATGGTTTCCCCATCTCATTGATTTAACCCATTTTATAGATTGCAAAATTTTTGGAGTTTCTGTTTTTAGAATATCTGAAATATTTTGTTTCTTTGTCTTTTTCTTAAAGACAAAATAAGACTTGTCCTTGATAACTTTTGTTTCTAATTTGTTTATATTTTCAAGATTATTCGACTTTAAAAAACCCTGGATTGCCATTTGACTAGCATCTACTTGCGGCCCTCTAACTTCGACTTGTTTAGAATTTATATAATTATTTAAACCATTAACATAGACTACAACTCTTCTAGAAGTTGAAAAAGTAAGTAAATCTTTATATTTAATTTCATTATCTTCGAGAAGCTGACTAAATAATTTTTCAAATTGATTTTCAATTAAACTTTGTGCTGAAGATGGTATTTCTTCTCCATAGATTTCAAGAATAAAGTCAGACATTTTTTTTAACTAATTTGCAACAACTTTGAACCAGAGATCTTATTCTTAAAATATATGCTTGTCTCTCTGAAACTGACACTAAACCACGAGAGTCTAATAAGTTAAAAGAGTGACTTGCTTTTATACATTGTTCATAAGCTGGTATTGGTAGTTTATTTTCGATTAAGGTTTTTGCACTTTCCTCATGGTATTTAAATGAATTGTACAAATGGTTCTTTGAAGCAAGCTTAAAATTGAAAAAAGACATTTGTTTTTCATTCTCTAAATACAAGTCACCATAGGTTATACCGGAATCGTTAACTTTGATTTTATAAACACTATCAACATTTTGAACAAAAGTTGCTATTCTCTCAAGACCGTAGGTTATCTCTAGACACACAGGATTAACGTCTATCCCCCCAATTTGTTGAAAATAAGTAAACTGGCTAATTTCCATTCCATTACATTGAACTTCCCAACCAAGTCCTGTGGCTCCAAGAGTTGGGCTTTCCCAATCATCTTCTATAAACTTAATGTCATTTAAATTCTTATCAATGTTTATAGATCTTAAACTTTCTAAATACATCTCTTGAGAGTCACTGGGACTAGGTTTAATTAAAACCTGAAGTTGATAATAATGTTGAAGTCTGTTGGGATTTTCTCCATATCTTCCATCAGATGGTCTTCTACAGGGTTGAAGGAAAATGGCACTCCAAGGTTCTTTATCTATTACTCTGAGAACTGTAGATGGATGAAAGGTGGCTGCCCCCATTTCCAAGTCATATGATTGAATCTGGATACAACCTTTCTTCTTCCAATACGAATAAAGATTATCTATAATTTCCTGGAAAGTTAACATAATAAAAACTTATTATAAAATATTAATTTAAAATTCGATTTTAGAATACTATATCTTAAATCACTGTGATCAAAAAAAAAAATATTTTCAATTTTTTAAAACTTCAAAATGAATATCATTAACTTAAAAAGAAAAAATCAAGATAACCCCCTTGATATCTTTATGAAATGGCTTGAGCCTGATATAATTAAAATAAATCAATCCATTCTAAATAATCTTTTAGGAAGTGAACCGCTTATCTCGGATTTATCAAATCACATAATTGGTTCAGGTGGAAAAAGAATAAGGCCCCTTTTAACCATCGCGTGTTCAAAATTATGTAATTATATTGGAAGCAGACACATTGAACTTGCATCGGTGATTGAGTTTATCCATACAGCAACTTTATTACATGATGATGTGGTTGATGATAGTAAAAAAGACGAGGAAAATCTTCAGCCAATTTTATTTGGGATAACAAATCTAGCATCCTGGTAGGAGATTATCTTTTGAGTAAAGCTTTCAGAATATTAATAAACGAAGGATCAATTGCTTGTTTAGATATAATTTCAAAGGCTTCAGTCAAAATTTCAAACGGCGAGGTTAAACAATTGGTTTCAATAAAAAATCTTCACACAAACGAGTCTGAGTATCTTGATATTATAAATCATAAAACCGCTGAATTATTCTCTGCTGCATGCCAAATTGGTGGTGAAGTGAGTGAAATAAATTCGGAAAAGAAAAAATGTCTTGCTGAATTTGGAACTTTTCTTGGAATGGCATATCAAATTGTAGACGACTCTCTCGATTATTTTTCAGACTTTAAAACCTCTGGCAAAAGTTCGGGAAATGATCTAAAAGAAGGCAAAATGTCTCTTCCTCTTATACTTTGTTACAAGAGATGTGATAAAAGTGAAAAAAAAATAATAGAATTTATTATCAATAAAAACAGAACCAACAATAGTGATTTTTTAAAAATAATAGATTTAATGACAAAATATGATGTTAAGCAGGACTGTGTGAAGAAAGCAAAATATTTTTCTACTATGGCAGTGGATAGTCTGGGTATTTTCGCAGATTCTTCAGAGAAAGAAAAACTCGTAAACTTGGTGGATTATCTGACATATAGAACAAAATAATTTGGAATGATAATTGCAAAAGTTTTTTATGGACAAGTATAATCAGTTCGAACTATCAAGCTACTTCAAGGCAAAAACTTTGGAATTTCTTTCAAAGAATTATATATTTATTTCATTAATTTTTATTCTATTGATTATTTTCGTTTAATTTTTTTTTTTTTTCATTAACTTATCATTAATGGATGAGATTAATAAATTTTCAAAAAGAGTAGCAAGATACGCCAACCTAGGAACGTCTGCTGGCAGTATTGCTTTGAAGTTTTTAGGGACTAGATTATTAAATAAAGAACATGAGAAAAATGCTGAGGATCTTAAAAATATTCTAGGAAATTTAAAGGGGCCTATAATGAAAATTGCGCAACTTTTATCAACAGTTCCTGACCTACTACCAGAAGAATATGTAAATGAGTTAACTAAGCTACAGTCAAATGCTCCTCCAATGGGTTGGAATTTTGTAAAAAGGAGAATGAAAAACGAACTTGGATTTGATTGGCTTGATTCTTTTGACTCTTTTGAAAAAGAACCATTTGCTGCCGCTTCTTTAGGTCAAGTTCACAGAGCTGTTTATAAAGGAGAAAATGTTGTTTGTAAATTACAATACCCTGATATGAACTCTATTGTTGATGCAGATGTAAATCAACTGAAGCTAATCTTTTCAATCTACAAGAAAATTGATTCAAGTATTGACACTTCTGAAATTCAAAAAGAAATTAGCGTTAGAATTAAAGAAGAGTTAGAGTATAAACAAGAACAAAAACACATCCAATTATTCAATCTGATTTTTAATGAATTTAATGAAGTAAGAATACCTAAAGTTTATAAGGAAATCTCTACTAATAGATTAATAAGTATGAATTTCTTGCCAGGAAATAAACTTCTTCACTTTAAAAAATATCCTCATGCTATTAGACAAAAAATAGCTAAGAATATGTTTACAGCATGGTACTATCCATTTTATAAATATGGTGTTATTCATGGGGATCCTCATTTAGGAAATTATTCTTCAGATAAAAATGCAAATATAAATCTTTTAGATTTTGGTTGCATAAGAGTTTTCAAACCATCATTTGTTAAAGGTGTTATCGACTTGTACCATGCAATTAAAAACAATGACACTGATTTAGCCATACATGCATATGAAAGTTGGGGATTTGAAAACATTTCAAAAGATTTAATTGATGTTTTAAATATTTGGGCAAAATTTCTTTACTCACCCTTAATGGAAAATAAATTAAGAAAAATGCAGGATACAAATTCTTCTACTTATGGAGCCGAAGCTGCTTCAAAAGTTCATAGGGAATTAAAAAAAATTGGAGGGGTAAAACCACCAAGAGAATTTGTTTTTATGGACAGAGCAGCTATTGGGCTCGGATCAGTATTTCTGCATTTAGATGCGAAACTTAATTGGTATAAATTATTCCATGAATTAATTGATGGATTTAACGAGGATAGCTTAAAAAAAAGACAAAGAGATGCAATCAAAGGGGTTAAAATGGAGTATACGTTTTAAAATCAAGTGCAATTTTTTCTGAAAAGGTAAGAAGCTTATCCAACTCAGACATTGTTTTTGATAACTCATCTGAATCGTCCTCGAGCCAAATCATAAAAATATAACTATAAATAAGAAAAATTGATTTTTTCTTAAAGATATCTAAAAAGGAATCGTTAAATGCATTTGTGAGCTCTAAATAAAAATCTAAAGAATTCATTACGTTTTTTGCGACAGATTTAGCTACAAGAGGATCAGACTTAAAAGAACTTTTAATACTTTTAAGGGCATTTCTATATGGTTGCATATACTCTAACCTTAGCATAATTAATTCAAATAAATTGTCTTTTACCGAGGTGTTTGTTAACTCCTCATAATCGAAACTCTTTTCAACTTTTATATCAATCATTTTTGAGAATTCGTCTAGAATAGTTATTTCAGACTTAAAAAAAATTTTGATCTCATTTATTGGAATTTTTTCTGCATATGAAAGTTTTTGTAATGAAAATGACTTCCAACCGCTTTTTTCAATTATATTGAACGAAGACTTAACTAAATTAAACTTTTTATCTGATGATTTCATACATTTAAGTTGTAAATGAAATATTTATATATATTCTCTATTTACAAATATTAATGTAAATTTATGGTATATTTCAATATTTTTTCAAGTTTTACCACCTTTTTTAAGAAATTTTAATAACTTATATCTTGTAATTATGCAAATCGAGGAAATTGAATCTTGTATTAGTAAAGTCCCAGACTTCCCAGAACCTGGAATTCTTTTTTATGATATTTCTACTTTAATCTCTAACAATGATGCTTTTAAAGCCTCTATAAAATATCTTGAAGCTCTCACCAAAAGCTATGAATATGACTTAATAGCAGGAATTGATGCGAGAGGGTTTATATTTGCATCTTGCTTAGCATTAAACTTGAATAAAGGAATAGTTATGATTAGAAAAAAAAACAAACTTCCCGGACAAGTTATTAGTTTAGAATATGATTTAGAGTATGGAAAAGACACTCTAGAAGTAAATTTAAAACTTCAGGCAAAGAAAATAATTTTAGTTGACGATCTTTTAGCAACTGGTGGAACAGCACGAGCAGCTTGTGAACTTCTAAAAAAAGCAGGAGCAACAGTTTCTTGTTTTATTTCTTTAATTGAGTTAAATTTTCTTAATGGAAGAAAAAAAATTGATGTTCCAACTGAAACATTGATTAGATATTAAATTAACCTTAATAGAAAAATATGACTAGAGCACATAAACTATTTTTAAAATGGCTATTACAATTCAGCCTGATGTCATTTTTTATTTTTTTTATCTTTGATCAAGGACTAATTATTAAAATATTAAGCTCTGATAAAAGTTATATTACTAGTTTTATATTAGTTCTATTTTTTGTGATTAGTATGCATTGCTTTTATCATACTTTTATTATCTCAGATGAACTTAATAAGGCGCATATAATAAAAAAAAGTCTTTTGGACGAAAATGTTAAGTTAAGAATTATTGAGGGATCGTTAATTCTTACCTCAAAAGGTGAAATATCCAATGGAATTGTTAGAGATTATTTCAAAGACTTAATAGGTTTGAAAAAAAATGGAGCTACATCTCACGTTCAAATATTAGATAGTTATATAAAAAAAACAGTTGGATTTTATGAATTTGGATGGTTTTGTTCAGATATAATGCTTAAACTAGGCCTTATAGGAACAGTTATTGGGTTCATAATAATGTTAGGATCTTTATCAGACATAACAACTTTTGATGTTACTCTCCTTCAGGGAGTTCTTACAACTATGGGTAGTGGGATGGGAGTTGCCTTATATACTACTTTATCAGCGTTGGTGGCTGGTGTAATGGTAGCTGTTCAGTATTATAATCTTGAGAGTGGATGTGAAGAATTATTTTCAGTATTAAACCAAATTTCTGAAGTAAGTATAGATAATAGTTTATAATGTCGTATTCAGGAAGAAGACTAAGGGCTGACCCTTTCACTGATTTACTTTTCAATATATTATTATCTTTCACACTTTTAATGTTTCTTGCTATTATTTTCATGAACCCAATACCAAAAACGGGTGTTATAAATCCAAAGGCCGAATATATAATAACAGTGAGCTGGAAAGATAATAATCCTGATGATGTAGACACTTATGTTCAGAGTCCAACTGGTGATCTGATATGGTTTAGGGGTAAAGAAGCAGGTTTCGTTCATTTGGACAGGGATGACAGGGGTCTTTTAAACGATACAATTGAAATAAACGGTGAAAAAGTTCAGAATCCTCTAAATCAAGAGGTTGTAACAATAAGGGCAGTTGTACCAGGTGAATACATAGTAAATATTCACTATTATGCAACTAAGACTAATCAACCAGTAGACGTAAACGTTAAAGTGGAAAAAGTTAATCCTCAGCTTGAAGTAATTTATTACGGAACAATTAACTTAGAAAAAAAAGGTGTAGAAAAAACTGCTACAAGATTTAATATTACACAAAACGGTAAGGTAACTATTTCAGGTAATTTATTTAAAAAATTAGTTCCTGAAAATTAAAGGAAAGGTCAATATGAATTCAGAAATTTTTTTAATTATAATTTGCTACATTATCCTAGCATTTTTATTACTGTTGTTTAATTTAAGAACCAATTTTCATTGGATGATAAAATCAACAATGATTGTTTTAACAACGCTCTTTTATATTTTAACTTACGATTCTTTTAAAAATTTGATAGGCTGGCCTTCAAACGATCCCTTACCAGATAGATTCAGGTTGGTTGCAGCACAAATATATGAGCCAAATGCACTTTTAAATTCTGAAGGTTCCATCTTCTTATGGATAACAGATATGGACGATTTAGCTGGACTAAGTACCCCAAGATCACATAGCTTAAAATATAATAAAGAAGTTCACGAACGAGTTTCAAAAGCACTTGTTAGTCTAAAAAACGGTGTTCCTCAGATGGGCGAAAATATAAACGAAAACAAAAAAAATATTATTTCTTCAATTTTAAAAAAAGAGAAAGCTGCTGCTGTAAGTTCAAAATTAAATTTTTTTGATATGCCAAATCAATTACTTCCAGAGAAATAAATAATGAAATATATATTATTTCTTTTTATCTTAATTGGATGTTCAGAAAATAATCATACCTACTTTCCACTAGGAAAAATTAAATCTTGGTCTTATAAAATAGAAATCGAACCTGAAGTTGATAAAAAAACTGTATATAAAAAAACAAATCTATCATTAGGTAAAAAAAAATTAGAGTTAGAAGGAAAAAAGGAATCGTTTTATCCATTTCTTCGTGAGGATGGTTCCATATTTTTTTATAAGCTTGAGAAAAATGGTATCTTCAGAAGTGGTTTTGCTTTTGCAAAAGATAAAAATATTAATAAAGAGAAACGAGAAAGAATGGTGCTTCCATCCCCAATTAAAATTGGAAAAAAATGGTCAGTAGACAGCAAAACATATTTGATACTTAAAAGATATCCTTACTACGATTACAGAGCTACAACGAACTTTATGATAGATTATGAGATAATTTCAACAGATGAAATTATTTCTACACCAACTGGTAAATTTCGTAACTGCATCTTAATTAGAGGTATCGGAAATACTAAATTTATAGGTGATAGCGAAATCGGTTCAATTGATATTAATATTCTTTCTGAGGAATGGTATGCTAAAGGAGTTGGTTTAATAAAAAGTGTGAGGATTGAGGAAACAGATTCGGATTTATTTGGAACAACAAAAATGACACAAGTTTTAGAGGGCTACAAAAAAAATTAAATATGAAGTCTAATTCTATTCTTTTATTTTTTTTATTTTTATTTTTAATTTTTTACCTTGGAAAATTTATTTTTCTTCCACTGTTTTTAGCACTTTTTTTTTATTTAATAATAAAGTCTGTAACTAATAAATTACTTTTATCAATTAACTTAAGATTTAAAGTTAGCTTAAGCAAATTTAATGCTATGACTATAATGCTGTTCACAATTTCTATTTTTTCTTATTTTTTATGGATAATTCTAGAATTAAATATTAATACAGTCCTGCAAAGATCAAATGTATATCAAGAAAACTTTGAAAAAATATTATTATACTTATCGAAAAAACCCTTCAATTTGTTCATGGAAGAAAATGATTTTTTTGGTTCATTCGACATGTTAACAATTTTTTCAAATATCTTGAATAGTCTGTCTTCATTTGCCGGCAACTTCGCTTTTGTAATAATTTTCATTATATTTTTAATTTTTGAAGAAAATCATTTGAAAAAAAAATTGAATTCTGTTTTGAGTTCTTCAAACATAAAAATTCTCAACAAAATTAATTACGATATTTTTTTTTATTTTCAACTCAAAACCATTACAAGTTTATTAACTGGAATATTTACTTTCATAATTCTTTTCTTTTTAGAAAACGATTTAGCTCCTACTTTTGGTATTTTCTCTTTCTTTCTAAACTTTATTCCTTTTATAGGGTCTCTTTTATCTGTTCTTTTACCATTTATTTTTTCAGCCGTTCAATTTCTAAATTTTTTTGAACCTTCTTTAACTTTTTTTCTTCTTTTACTTATTCAAATTTACATCGGAAATTTTTTAGAACCCAAGTTAATGGGTAAAACACTTAATATAAGTCCATTAGTAATGATAATTTTCTTAACTATAATGGGAAAAATTTGGGGAGTTGCTGGAATGTTTCTGAGTGTACCACTTTTAGTAATTATTTTGATAATTTTAAGAAATATGAAATCAACCAAAAAAATTGCAATCATCTTGTCTGAAAGTGGTGAATTATAAATAATTAGATCCACGGTCTAAAGACAAAGTTATTCCAAATCCAATAAAATAAGTCAGCATTGATGAACCACCATATGAAACCAAAGGTAAAGGCAAACCAACAATCGGTAATATTCCAATTACCATTGACATGTTTATAAGTGAAGCAAAGAAAAAATTCGTGATAATTCCATATCCTACAATTCTATTAAAGTTATTGTGAATGAAACTACTGGTAATATGGTATGTGATATACGTTATTAGACAAATCAAACCTATTACAGATAAAGTTCCTAAAAATCCAAATTCTTCACCTAACATGGAAAATATAAAATCTGTGTGCTTTTCAGGAAGAAAATCTAAATGAGATTGAGTCCCTTTAGTCCATCCTTTACCAAAAGTACCTCCAGAACCAATTGCTATTTGAGACTGAATTATATGGTAACCGGATCCTAATGGATCATTTTCAGGATTAAATAAGGTTAGTATTCTTTGTTTCTGATACTCTTTTAGTCCCCCCCATAAATACGGTGTAACTATGAGTGAAAGCAACCCAGATAATGCAAAAAATTTCCAATTAATTCCCGAAACAAAAAAAATAACAATACTTACAAATAATATTAACATTGCAGTTCCAAGGTCTGGTTGAATTAGAACCAAGAGGAAGGGGATTGTTACTATTAATATAGGAAGGATAAGAAAAAAATAATCTCTTGATTCTTGAAACTTCTTTTCATCAAAAAACTTGGCTAAAGAAATTATTAAGAAAATCTTCATTATTTCAGATGGTTGAAAATTTAATCCATAAAAATTGATCCATCTTCTTGCTCCCTTTCCAAGGTAGCCATAAAAAGTTACCCACAACAATAAAACTATTCCAATAAAGTAAAATAGATATGCGTTTTTTTTCCAAAATTCTACATCAATTAAACTAACCAAAATCATTAAAATAAAACCAAATGTAACTTTATAGATGTGAGAAATAAAAATTTTTGATTCTTCACCAAATGTCGCACTGTAAATCATTACAAGCCCTACAAAAGACAAAAAAGATACCAAAAAAATGAATAGCCAATTTAAGTTTTTTAATTTGATTATAATTTCTGTCATTTTTTAGTATTTGTTTAACGCTAATTCCATTATTCTTTTAGCAATAGGAGCAGCAACTTTTGAACCGCTTCCCATATGTTCTGCAATTACTGAAAGTGAATACTTTGGTTTGTCAAAAGGTGCAAAACATGTAAATATTGAATGATCTCTTAGTTTATAGTTCAACTCTTCATTTTTGATTACACCATCCTCCCTCTCCTCTAAACTTATTCTTCTTACTTGCGAAGTCCCGGTCTTGCCAGCCATTTTATAATTACCAGGTAGTTTGGAATTGAATGCCGTTCCAGTACTACTATTTACAACTGAAAACATTGAGGATTTGATAAATTCTAAATTTTCATTACTAATATTTAAATTTTCAAACTCTTTTTTATTTGTAATAATAGTAGGTATTATTTTTTTCCCCGTTGCAATTCTTGCTGTCATCAATGTTATTTGAAGAGGAGTTGACAACATAAATCCTTGACCAATAACAGTGTTTAGGGTTTCACCTTTTTGCCATTTTTCGTTTCTATTTTTGATTTTCCATTTTCTATCAGGCATAATGCCTTTTAACTCATTTGGAATATCAATACCTGTTCTTTGTCCATATGAAAACAAATTTGAAAATTTTGCAAGATCGTCTATTTTTAAGGTTTTAGCTAAGTTATAAAAGTAACAATCGCAAGATTTTTCAATAGCTTCATGTAAATTTACATATCCATGACCTTCTTTCTTCCAACAATGAAATTTTCTATTTCCAAAAGATACATGCCCAGAGCATAAAAACTTTTTATTCTTATTAAATTTTTGATTTTCAATAGCATGTAACGCTGTAACTAATTTGTAGGTTGATCCAGGTGAATAAAGACCTGCAATACACCTATTAAGGAGAGGATTAAATTCGTCAGCCAATAATTTATTCCATTTTTTTAAACTAACACCATCGCTAAATTCATTATTATTAAAAGAAGGTGATGAGTATAAACAATTTACACCCCCATTCTGACAATTAATCATTACAACTGCACCTCTGATTCCTCGCATTTCTTCAGATGCTTTATTTTGTATCTCACTTATTAGATTTGTTTTAATGTTCCCACCAGGTACTGCATATTTTTTATTCAGCTCTTTTTTGACAGCTCCTTTAGAGTCAGTCTCGAATTTAATCCAACCGTCTTTACCCAAGAGCTTTGAGTCTAGCTTTTTTTCAATTCCTGCAATTCCAACTTTAAGGTTTGACAATTTCTTTTTAGTAACATTCTTTTTAAAGCCGACATAACCAAGTACATGTGAAAATATTAAATCGTTTTCATAGTTCCTAACTTTTTCTTTAGTAATAATTAAGAAAGGAAATTTATTTTTCATAAATTCAAAAAATTCAAGCTCATTCCAACTCAAATTTCTTTTAATAGTAATGAAGTCTGAAAGGTCTTGTTCATTTGAGTTATCTTTGATTAATTCTAAGTCCATTTCGGAAAAATTTATGTGGCCTCTGAGTTTTTTCACATAATCATAAACTAAATTTTTCTTATCTTTAAATATACTTAATTGATAATCGATCCTATTAGAAGCTATGGGTTTATCATATAAATCAAAAATTATTCCCCTTTCTGGATAAACAATTTTTAATTTTATTCTGTTTGTGTCAGATAATTTTCCGTATTTAGATTTTTGAAGAATTTGTAAATAAAAAAGTTTCCCAAAAACTAAAAAAGTAAAAAAGGTTTTTGAGAGTCCAAGTATAAGAGCTCTTCTTTTAATTTTTTTTTCAAAATTTACTTCTCTACTCATTATAAGTTCTGAATCTATAACTTAGCTTATCAACTATATAAAAAAATAAAGGGAATAGCGCAATGCTAAAAATAAAACTGAGAGCTAAATTCTTTATAACTATCTGATTCTCGCTGAAGAAAATTATTGTTAATGAAATAATAAATATGTAAGCCGTGAAACCAAGTATGTACTTAATCCAAGTTTCTTTAAAGTCATTTGAAATTAAATCATTAAATTTTCTTCTGCGAGAATAATGTAACAACAAAAAAAACAAACAAGTAATTCCTACAACTCCGCCTTGTATGAGATCATAAAGTGTACTTAAAAAAAAAATTGATATGGGTGAAAACTGTTTAAAGTTAGTGCAAATCCAACAGTAAAAAATTGTAAAAAACATATAAGGTTTTATCATTTCATCTTCAAAAAAATAATTAGGTGTAGACTCAAAAAAAATGAAAAATAAAACAAATAAATACGGTATCGATCTGGACACCAAATTATAAAGCATAAATGATTTACCTAATCTTCAAATACATTCGTAAAATTATATATTAAAACATTAACATAAATTGAATCTGTTTTTTTTGCAAATGGCAACACAAAAACTTCATTTAAAGTTTTTACAACTCTTCCAATTTTTATCCCTTCTTTAAAATATCCAGCGGCATCGGTAGAAACTACAAGTTCACCGTGTTTTAGACCAAATTTTTTTTCAATATGCTTTAGCTCCAATCTTTTATTTCCTCCTTGTACAAAGAAAGATTTTTTAGTGTTGACCGAAACTACTGGAACAACCGAATTTTCGTCAAAAATTGTAAGAACTTTTGAAGAATTTTGTCCTAACTCGATTATTCTTCCCAACAAACCTTTTTCATTAAAAACAAGATCATTAATTTTCAAGCCATCTTTTTTTCCAACATCTATATAAATTAAAGATCCAGCATCTTTGTAAGCATCAATTAAAATTCTAGCTGTTATTTTTTTTACATAATCAACTTCTTGGACCTTCAATAAATTTTTCAACCTTTGATTTTCAAGTAACAAAAAATTTTTATTATCTAATTCTTTGGCTAACTTTTTGTTTTCTTCTAACAATACTAAGTTTTTCTCTTTTGCTAGCATGGTTTCGTTAATGTAAATTAATGAATTATTAAAAATCTGAAAGGGCTTACCCACTAAAATGAAAATTGGTTTACTAAAAGAGATTGTTGAAAATCTTAAAAACTTAATTGTTGCTGCATCAATCACTGAAAGTACAAAAAGTGTTATTGAAAAGAAAATACAGAGTAAGACACTCAAAACATAGCTATTAAGAATGCTAGAATTAAATCCTCTCCCAAAAGACGACTTGTATACCATAAGTTAATAACTACTGCTTAAAACAGATCGAAGTTCTTTAAGGTTTTCAGCACATTTTCCTGTACCCTGAACCACGCAACTTAATGGATCATCAGCTATACTAACTGGTAAACCAGTTGAATCTCTAATTACCTGATCCAACTCTCCTAATAGTGAACCGCCACCAGTTAACACAATTCCTTTATCAACAATATCTGCTGCAAGTTCTGGATCTGAGTTCTCAAGAGTGTTTGTAACGGCTTCGATAATTGCTTGGACTGGTTCCTGAAGAGCATCAGAAATTTGTCTTTGATTTATTATGACCTCTTTTGGCACACCCTTCAAAAGATCTCTTCCTTTGATATGAAGCACTTTACCATCACCTGAGCTAGGGGGAGCAGCAACTCCGATAGCTTTCTTAATCCTTTCTGCACTACTCTCTCCCACCAGAAGATTATGTGATCTTCTAATATAGTTAATTATTGCAGTGTCCATTGCATCTCCACCAACTCTTACAGAGTGTGCATGAACAATTCCACCAAGAGCCAAGAGTGCAACTTCCGTTGTTCCACCACCAATGTCAACAACCATAGAGCCAGAAGGCTCCGTTACTGCAAGACCTGCTCCGAGTGCAGCTGCCATTGGCTCATCTACCAAATATACTTTCCTAGCGCCAGCAGCTGCAGCTGAACCTTCAATAGCTCTTCTCTCTACTGATGTAGCTCCAGAGGGAACACATACTACAATAACAGGACTAAAAAAACTGTTGTGATTATGGGCTTTCCTTATAAAGTGCTTTATCATTTCTTCAGCAACATCAAAATCAGCTATAACTCCGTCGCGCATTGGTCGGATAGCAACAATATTCCCAGGAGTTCTACCCAACATTGTTTTTGCTTCGTGACCCACAGCTAAAACTTTGGGTTTAGCTTCTTTTTTATCATTTGACAAAGCCACAACTGAAGGCTCGTTTAATACAATACCTTTGCCTTTAACGTAAATTAAAGTGTTCGCTGTTCCAAGGTCAATTGCAATATCTTGAGATAAAAAAGAGAAAAATTTTTTCATGTTTTAATTTTTTACATGCAAAATTCACAAAAATCAATAAATTAAATTACATGCTTATTTAGTTTCTCGTTTGATGTTTGAAAAACTGATTTAGAGTCATTTGCTCTTTTTCTTTTCAATATAAGCTTATTCATTGCATTTATGTAAGCTTTAGCAGAAGCAACCATTGTATCGATATCGCTTCCTTGTCCTTGAACAGATATTAATTTTTCCTCTAGTCTTACATTAACCTCTGCTTGCGCATCCGTCCCTTTTGTAATCGCATTAACCTGATAAACAATCAAATTAGCCTTATTTGGAATTAAAGCTTTTAAGGCATTAAAAATTGCGTCAATAGGCCCATTTCCAACTTCCTTTATTAACTTTTTTTCTCCAAAGATTTCTAATTTTAATTTTGCTTCTGCATTTTTACCTTGACCACACTTTAACGAAAGATCAATTAAATTAATTGGCATCTTTTTTTGAAAATTCTTTTCGCTTTCTACCATTGCATATAAATCTTCTTCAAAAACTTGTTTTTTCTTATCAGCTAAATTTTTAAACTGCTTAAAAAGTTTATTAATATTTCTTTCATCGAAATCATATCCTAATTCATTAAGTTTAACTTTAAATGCATGTCTTCCCGAATGTTTGCCTAAGACTAGTTCAGAAGAGGACAGTCCTATTGATTCTGGTGTAATAATTTCATAAGTATTAGCATTTTTTAACATTCCATCTTGATGAATTCCTGATTCATGGGCAAAGGCATTCTTTCCAACTATTGCTTTATTTGGTTGGACTGGAAAACCGGTTATTGTTGAAACAAGATGAGATATAACAGTTATTTTCCTAGTATTAATATCTGTATAAAAAGGGAGCTTGTCAGCTCTGGTCTTAAGACACATTACTATTTCTTCTAAAGCAGCATTACCTGCTCTCTCACCAATTCCATTTACTGTACACTCAACCTGTCTTGCTCCTTCTATTATAGCAGACAAAGAATTTGATACTGCCAGGCCTAGATCATTGTGACAATGAACTGAAATTACGCCTTATCAATGTTTGAAACATTATTTTTAATTTTTTTAATCAAAGATGCAAACTCTTTCGGGATCGCATAACCCACTGTATCTGGAATATTAATAGTCGTTGCGCCAGAACTAATTGCTACTTCTATACTTTTGTAGAGAAAGTCGAGGTTAGTCCTTGAGGCATCTTCGGGTGACCACTCGATGTCAGAGGTATATTTTGAGGCTCTAGCAATACTTTTCTTAATCGATTCAAGTACCTCTTTTTTAGACATTCTCAGCTTATATTTCATATGCAAGTCACTTGTGGAAATAAAGGTATGTATCCTTTTTTTTTCTGCCGGAGCAAGTGCTTCACCAGCAGTATCTATATCTTTATCTGAGCTCTTGCTAGACCACATATAATTGAATGAGTAGATATCTCAGATACTTTTTTTACTGCTTGAAAATCACCTTTGGACGCAAACGGAAATCCAGCTTCAATAATATCAACTTTCATTTCATTAAGTTTTGTTGCGATCTCAATTTTATCTTCAATAGACATCGAAGCACCAGCTGATTGCTCCCCATCTCTTAGAGTGGTATCAAAAATTATTATTTTATTCTTTTTCATATTTATAATATGTTAATTATTCTTTTTATTTACTAATTTATTTGAACTTATCCAAGGCATCATTTTTCTCAACTTTTCTCCAACTATTTCAATTTGCTTTTCAGTTTGAATTCTTTTTTCTGCTTTGAAGTTTAATTGTCCAGACTTACATTCCAAAATCCAGTCTCTTACAAACTTTCCAGACTGAATTTCATTTAAAACTTTCTTCATTTCTAACTTGGTATTTTCATTTATTATTCGTGGTCCTCTAGTAAGATCTCCATACTCAGCAGTATTTGAAATGGAATACCTCATATTGGCAATCCCACCCTCATAGATTAAATCAACTATTAACTTGACTTCATGTAGACATTCAAAATATGCCATTTCAGGAGAATACCCTGCTTCAACAAGAGTTTCGAAACCCGCTTGAATCAAAGCAGTTAAACCGCCACACAAAACGGTTTGCTCACCAAACAAGTCTGTTTCGCATTCTTCTTTGAAAGTTGTTTGAATTATTCCAGAACGACCGCCCCCAATCGCTGAGGCATAAGAAATTCCAAGTTCAAGGGCATTCTTAGATGCATCTTGATGAATAGCAATTAAACAAGGTACCCCACCACCTGAAAGATACTGACCCCTTACTGTGTGACCTGGGCCTTTTGGTGCGATCATAAAAACGTCTAGGTCAGCTCTGGCTTTTATTAGTTGAAAATGAATTGAAAGTCCGTGGGCAAAAAGCAAACAAGCTCCTTTTTTTAAATTTTTTTCTAAGTATTCAGAATATAAATCTGCTTGTAACTCGTCTGGCACAAGGACCATACAAACATCTGCCCATTTAGATGCCTCATCAACACCTAAAACCTCAAACCCTTCTTTTTCGGCTTTAGCACGTGAGGCGGAGCCTTGTCTCAATGCTATTACAACATTTTTAACTCCACTATCTCTTAGGTTAAGGGCGTGAGCATGACCTTGGCTTCCATAACCTATTATACAAACTTTCTTATTTTTAATTAAATTTAAGTCTGCATCACTATCGTAATAAACTTTCATAAATTTTCCTTATCTTCTTATGTAATCTTTACCTAATGCCATTGATACTAGGCCCGATCTAGTTAACTCAACAATATTATACACCTTCATTTTTTTTATCAAACTGGAAATTTCAGTTGGAGTTCCTGAAAATTCTATTATTATTACAGTTTTATCTTCAAATAAAATCTTCGCTCCAATATTTTTTATATGTTTGTGGATTTTTAAAACTGTATTCTGTTTTATATCCAATTTCATTAAAATCAACTCTTTTCCTATAAAACTTTTTAACTCCGTTATATCTATTAAATTGTGAACAGGAATGAGTTTTCTTACTTGAGCTTTAATTTGATCTATAATATTTTTTGTTCCTGAAGTTACAACAGTTACTCTAGATAAAAATCTATCAGAATCAACTTCTGATACAGATAAACTTTCAATGTTATATCCTCTTCCAGAAAAAAGCCCTACAATCCTTGCCAAAACTCCTGGTTCGTTATCAACCATAATTGAGAGAATATGTTTGGAATGAGATTCTGTCATTACAGCATACTAAACAAGAACCATTCCTTCTTCTGAAATTTCTCCCTCTAATTTATCATTCGGACCAAGAAGCATTTGGTCATGTGTAGATCCTGAAGGTATCATTGGGAAACAATTTTCTTTTGGGTCGACCACGACATCGCATATTACTGGTCCTTTTATTTTGATCATTTCTTTTATAAGATCATCCATTTCTCCAGGTTTGCTAACACGAAGTCCTGTTGCTCCAAATGATTCAGCAAGTTTTACAAAATCTGGAAGTGAATCCATATATGACTCTGAAAGTCTATTCCCATGAAGTAGCTCTTGCCATTGTCTGACCATACCCATGTAGTGATTATTAAGAATAAAAATTTTTACAGGTAATCTATACTGTTTAATTGTTGACATTTCTTGGATGTTCATAAGTATCGAGGCTTCACCAGCAACATCTATAACTAAATCTTTTGGATGTGCAATCTGAACACCCATAGCTGCAGGTAATCCATAACCCATCGTACCTAATCCACCTGACGTCATCCAATGTTTAGGTTTATTAAATGTAAGAAATTGAGCAGCCCACATTTGATGCTGACCAACCTCAGTTGTTATAAATGGATCTAAATGCTTAGTCAGAGAATCTAGTCTTTGTAATGCATACTGAGGTTTAATAATTGATCTAGAATTCTTATAATTTAAGCAATTCTTTGCTCTCCATTTATTAATTTGATTCCACCATGCAGATATTTTTTCTTTGCTAAAAGATATTCTTTTATTTTCAATATATTTGAGAGTCATTTCTAATATTTTAGATAAATCTCCCTGAATCAAAAGGTCAACGTTTACACTTTTATTAAATGAAGATGCATCTATATCTAGGTGAACTTTCTTTGATTTTGGAGAAAAGCCAGAAACTTTTCCCGTTATTCTATCATCAAATCTAGCCCCAATACAAATCATCAAGTCTGATTTATTCATAGATAAATTAGCCTCGTACGTTCCATGCATACCCAACATTCCTATAAACTGATCGTCTGAAGTTGGGGTTGCTCCAAGACCCATAAGTGTTTGTGTGCAAGGATAACCAGTTATTTTTAGTAATTTCTTCAGGTATAGAGAAGCTCTTGATCCAGAGTTTATAACACCTCCCCCAACGTAAAAAATCGGTTTCTTTGATTTTTCTAGAAGATTTACAAACTTAACAATTGTGTCGAGTGACGGTTTTGTGTTGGGTTTATAAAATGTAACACTTTTTGTATGCTTTTTTCCTCCATATTTTGTTTCAAATGTTTGTATATCTTTGGGTATATCAACTAAAACGGGACCGGGCCTACCGTTCTTGGCAATATGAAATGCAGAATGAATTGACTCAGCTAACTTTGATATTTCTTTTACCAAGTAATTGTGTTTTGTACACGGTCTGGTTATGCCTACAATATCAGCCTCTTGAAAAGCATCATTGCCTATCATGTGTGTAGGAACTTGACCAGAAATACAAACTACTGGAACTGAATCCATCATAGCATCTGTTAAACCTGTAACCGTATTAGTAGCTCCTGGACCAGACGTTACTAAGACAACACCTACTTTACCAGTTGATCTTGCGTAGCCCTCAGCAGCGTGAACGGCTGCTTGTTCATGTCTTACAAGAATATGCCTTATTTTATTCTGTTTAAACAACTCATCATAAATTGGAAGTACAGCACCTCCTGGATAACCGAAAATTACTTTAACATTTTCTTGGATTAATGCTTCAATAACTATTCTTGCGCCTGATAACTTTTTCATCATAATAATAAGTTAAACCAAAAACATTCTTTAAACACCAAAAAATTTAAATATTTTTTAGTAAGTATTTTTTTGCATCAGAAAAATTCATTTCAATAGCTTCCTTTGGTCTATTTCTAAACCAAGTAATTTGTCTTTTGGCATATCTTCTAGTTTCTTGTCTAAACAAATCGAGGGATTCTTTAAATGTTTTGATTCCCATTAAATATTCCTCAATAATACTAAAACCAATAGATTTATGAAGAGGATGATCGATTTTTTTTTTTTTTTTTAGAAAACTTGAAACCTCATTCACAGCATTAGACTTCATTATTTTTAAACACCTATCATCTATACTTTTATAAAGTTTACCTCGATCAACAGAAATTGTTAGATAAATGATTTTTTTAAATACTTTTTTTGAAACTTTACCATGCCAATATGTTAAATTTTTTCCAGTCGCTATTTTAACAGTTATTGCTCTTAATAATCTTTGTGTATCATTTCTTGAAATCTTTTTAGAATATACTTCATCAACTTGCTCAAGTTTTCTAAAAAAAACTGAATTTCCGTGTTTTTTATGCAATTTTTTGATTTTTGTTTCAACTCTTGCAGGTATCTCTGGAATTGCTGAAATTTTGCCATACAAGCTTTCAAGATATAATCCAGTGCCTCCAACAAAAATAGGAATTTTTTCTTTTGTTTGTGACAATACTTTCAAAACGTTTGTAAACCATAAACCTACGTTACATTTTTCTGGATACTCTATAAATTTAAATAACTTACAAGAATATTCTCTTATTTCTTCATTGGATGGAGCATTTGTAAGTGAAGCTAAATCGTTATAGACTTGCATACTGTCTGAATTAATGATTATGCTTGGCAATTTTTTTTGAATCTCATATGCAAGCCTTGTTTTTTGGGTTGCTGTTGGTCCACCAATCAAAATTGCTAATGGATACAACTCTTTTACTTTAATTTAAGAATTAGAAATCTTGAAAATTCGCCCTCAAATACTTGTAAAAGTAATGAATCAGCATCTTTCTTAATAAAGTCATCAAATATTTTCTTAGCTTGAGATGGTTCTTGAATTTCTTTTTGAGCAATTTGGGAAATCACATTACCAACATTTAGTCCCGCTTTGGCGGCAAACGAATCTCTTTTGACTGCTGTAATAACAACACCTTTAACAGATTCTGAAATATTATATTTTGATCTAGTATTTTTGTTAAGACCAAGAAGTCTCAAGCCAATATCATCTATCTCAATTTCATCGCTGACAATTTCCTTATTATCACCACTTTTCTCATTAGCCGCAGCGTTAAATTTTTCCAACTCTCCAAGCTTTACTGTAAATGATCTTTTCTTTTTATCTCTCCAAACTTTTACCTCAGCCTTACTTTCAACAACTGATTCAGCAACAGTTCTTTGAAGAGATTTGACATCTTTGATTTTTTTTCCATTGAATTCTAAAATTACGTCTCCAGATTTTAGGCCACCTTTTTCCGCTGGTTCACCAGGGTTAACCATTGAGATTAACACCCCATCTTCATTTTTAAGTCCAAGACTTTTAGCTATTTCAGGTGTGAGTTCTTGTATTCTTACACCAAGCCATCCCCTTTGGGTTTTTCCAAACTTTCTAAGCTGTTCAATAATTGGTTTTGCAAGATTTGCAGGAATTGAGAAACCAATGCCAACACTTCCGCCAGTGGGCGAAAAAATAGCTGTATTTATTCCTAAAACCTCGCCCTCTAAATTAAAGAGTGGACCTCCCGAGTTACCTCTGTTTATGGACGCGTCTGTTTGAATAAAACTATCGTAGGGACCAGCATTAATATCTCTGTTAAAAGCTGAAATTATCCCAGATGTGACAGTGCCGCCTAGACCAAAAGGGTTTCCAATTGCAAAAACTGAGTGCCCAACTCTCGCTTTGTCTGAATCTGCAAACTTTAGGTAAGGTAAGGAACCTTTTGATTCTACCTTGAGAAGTGCTATATCGGTAAGCTTATCAGTTCCAACTAATTTAGCTTCTAATTCTGTATCATCCTGAAACTTAACTTTAATTTGATTTGACTGTTCAATAACGTGGTTATTTGTAACAATATATCCGGTTGGATCAATTACAAAGCCTGAACCTAAAGCTTGAGGACGTTCACTTTCTGGTTGATTGGGCTGTTGGGGTTGAGGACCAAAAGGAAAACCAGGCGGAAAATTTTTAAAAAAATCTCTAAATTGTGGAGGTATGCCGTCTAGAGGATTTTGGTTGCTAGTTGTTTCTTGAGGTTTTTGAACCGTAAAAACGTTGACTACACTTGGGGATTTACTTTCAACTAAGTCGGCAAAATTATCAGATAGCGGATGGCTTTCTACGTTAAAAAAGCAGAAAAAAAAATAAAGGATCGTGAAGGTCGAGAAAATTTTAATCATTTAATTATCTATCTTGCTTTTCCTTTAGAGCTGTTGAAAAATTCTAGAAATTCACTGTCTGGCGATAATATCATTGTAGTTCCGTCTTCACCTAATACATTTCCATAAGCTTGCATTGATCTGTAAAAAGAATAGAAGTCTGAATCTTGTTCAAACGCATCTGCATATATGTCGATAGCTTTTGATTCGCCCTCACCCCTTAAAATTTCGGATTTTCTTGTTGCTTCTGCAAGAATTACAGTTTTTTCTTTGTCAGCTTCTGCTCTAATTTTCTGAGCAACTTCAGATCCTTTTGCTCTAAACTCTTTTGCTTCTCTTACCCTTTCACTGATCATTCTTTCGTAAATTGCTTGACTGTTTGCTTCTGGTAAATCTGCTCTTCTTATTCTAACATCGACTATCTCAATCCCAAAACGAGATGCTTCATTATTGACTTCAACTTTAATATTTTCCATTATGTTACCTCGTTCTTTGGATAAAAGTTCGTCAAGTGTTACACGACCTACGACCCTTCTAAGTGATGAAATAACATTCGAGTTCAGTCTATTCCTTACACTGCTCTCATTTCCAACCGTTTTGTAAAATTCTAGTGGATCAGTTATTTTAAACCTAGTAAACGAGTCAATTAGCATTCTTTTTTTATCAACTGCTATAACCTCCTCAACAGGCAAGTCGTATTCTAGTATTCTTCTGTCATACTTTATGACATTTTGAATAAGAGGAAGTTTAAAGTGAAGTCCTGAAGATTGAACAACTCTCTTTGGTTCACCAAACTGAAGAACCAGACCTTGCTCTTTTTCATTCATTGTAAACAAAGCGTTTAGTCCAACGAATGCTAACGCTATTAAAATTATATATAAAAAACTAGTTTTGCTCATTGTTTGAATTGGAATTATTATTTATTTTTTTTTTTAGTTCTGGAAGAGGTAAGTAAGGAACAACACCGCTTCCAGCATTGTTATCCACAATAACTTTATCTATTCTCCCTAGTGTTTTTTCAAGAGTTTCTAAATAAATTCTTTCCCTGGTAACATCCTTTGAGGTTTTATAGGAGTTGTAAACTGAGAGAAATCTTTGCGCTTCACCCTCGGCTTTTGCCACAACTTCTTTTTTATATGCTTCTGCTTCTTGAATTGTTCTTTCTGCTTCACCTCTTGCTTTTGGAATTATGTCGTTCCTGTAAGCTTCAGCCTCATTTCTTAATCTTTGTTCATCAGTTTTTGCTCTTTGAACATCCCTGAACGATTCGATTACCAACTCAGGTGGGTCAGCTTTTTGAAGTTGAACTTGGGTAATTAAAACTCCGGATTGATAATAATCTAAAACCGCTTGTACACTATTTTTTACATCCTCTTCTACAATAGACTTTCCTTCAGATAAAATGGGATCAATAGGTGTTTGCCCTATTTTCTCTCGCATAACACTTTCGCCAATACTTTTTATAGTAATCTCTGGGTTTCTAACATTAAATAAGAAATCTTTTGCATCATTAATAATCCAAAAGATTGTAAAATTTAAGTCTACTATGTTTTCGTCTCCAGTAAGCATTAAAGCTTCTTCCGGGGTCTGTCTTGTTTGAGGAGTTTGAGAAAATTGAGATTGCGATGTTCTAAATCCCACTTCTATTCTGTTAACTTTTGTAACCTTGGGTTTGAATACTGACTCTATAGGAAATGGGAGATGATAATGCAAACCAGGTTCTGTGGTTCTGACATATTCACCAAACCTTGTTACAACTCCCTGTTCATCTGTCCCTACTCTGTAAAAGCCACTTAAAGTCCAAATAAAAAGAAGTATAACAACAACAAGACCTAAACTAGTTGGGTTATTTTTAGGAAACATATTTTTAAGTTTGTCCTGAAAAGATTTTAGGTAATCATCACCATAGCTATCTCCACTTCCGTTTGAGCTACTTTTTTTATTTTCTCTGGGTTTTTTCCCCCAAGGACTGTTGTTATCGTTTGATGACCAAGACATTTTTTTTAATTATTGTTAACTTATATATAAGAAATGTTTTAAGCATGCAAAGAATAATTTTCTAATTTAAATTTTTATTTTTTAATTTAAAATTGTGACATGATAAAAAATTTTGTGGTTGTTGGTTCAGGTAAAGGTGGGGTTGGTAAATCAACTGTTGCTGTAAATCTAGCAATTGCGCTTGCAAATTTTGAAAAGCTAAAAGTTGGTCTTCTTGATGCAGATATATACGGTCCATCTATACATAAAATGCTTGGAATTACTGACAAACCTACTGCCTCTAAAACTAAGAAAATGCTCCCCTATGAAAAATTTTTGATTAAAGCAATGTCAATTGGTAACATGGTTCCAGAGGATACAGCTATTGTTTGGAGAGGTGCAATGGCTTCAAGTGCAATCAAACAACTTTTAAATGATGTTGAATGGGGAGAATTAGATTTTTTAATTATAGACCTTCCTCCAGGTACCGGCGATATTCAGCTGTCACTTTGTCAAACTTTAAAAATTAGTGGTGCTGTAATTGTATCTACACCCCAAGAAATTTCACTCCTAGATGTCAGAAAAGCAATCAATATGTTTAAAAAAGTGAATGTGCCTATTCTGGGTACTATACAAAATATGAGTTTTATAGAACTTGATAAGAAGAAAAGTTATCTTTTTGGAAAAGATGGAGTTATACAAGAATCAAAAAAACAAAAACTTAATTTCTTAGCTGAAATACCAATACTTCACGAAATTCCGGAATCCAGTGATGCTGGTGTTCCCTTAACATCTAAGAAAAATTCTAGTATAAATGAAATTTTTAAAAAAATTGCCGACAAATTGGTAAAGTCGATTTCTAACAATACTAGTTCAGAAATTAAGATTAACAATTAAATATTTTATTTATAGTCTCTAATTCTCTTTTCGAAATATTTTTTGGAATACTTTTTCTTTTCTTGATCAATGACTTTATGTATTCGATACCATGCGAGGACATCGTTAGAGAATTCAATCTGTTGCTAACAAATGCCTCATAAGTAAGAGGAACCCACTTTTTTAAAATTTCCATCATAACTTCAGCATATACTCTAATTTCGTACTGAGCATGTGGATCGAATCTTAGGGATAAAAAATGCATAAAATTATGAAGATCAATTTTCCAATACCACTGAGTGTAAGCATTTAGAGGAAGTGTCATTCGCGATAACTCTCTCGCTAGTCCTTTTTTTGAATCATCAATCATTCTTCCAGATTCATCCTCATTTAAAAGTTTACTGTAATTCTCAAAACCTATTCTAGAGTTATCCCTTATAATTTTTGAATAACTTTTAATTTCAGCACTGCTTAAGTCACCAGATCTTCCTTGATTATTAGATTTTGATTGAGGTTTAAGATTCTCGTTTTTAGGAATGTAGAATTCTTTGTCTAAAATAGAATATCTTGCAGAATACTCATTTACGTTAGCAGTTCTATGTCTTATCCACTGTCTTGCAACAAAAATTGGAAGTTTAACGTGAAATTTTATTTCATTCATTTCAAAAGGTGTTGAATGTCTATGACTTATTAAATAATTAATTAAACTTTTATCTTGATTTAATTTCTTTGTTCCTTTTCCATAAGACACTCTAGCTGCTTGAACGATTGAAGTATCGTTGCCCATATAATCTATAACTCTTACAAAACCATGGTCTAAAATTTTAAAAGATTTATAAAGAATCTTCTCTAATGATTTAACTGTAACTCTTTTAGTGGAAAAATCATTATTTCTCAATTTTTCTATTTCAGTTTTTATTTGATTTCTTTTCTTCATAGAATTTTAATTTTTCATAATAACTTATTCTTATACTAAAACAATTTATAGGTTTAATTTTTTTTATCATTCTTTATGATAAAAAGTGCTGAATTTCAGCTATGGCAATAAACGTTTGATTTTGAGCCGATGCGGACCCGGGGGCGGTACCCGGCACCTCCACCACAAAATATCAAAGGGGGGTGAAATAGGATCGACGTGCGTGTGAATAGTCAAAAACTTTGCCCGGAATGGTACCAACGTTATCGGACTAAAATTATAAATGCCAATGATAATGAAATGGCACTCGCTGCTTAATTAATTTAAGTAAGCGCGGTTATGGACACCGGGCAACAGAAGTCTCATCGGCAAGGGGGGGCAATTGTTCCCCCTTGTTTGTTTTAGGGAGACTCACAAAGGGTTTTAGGTTTACTCAACAAAAAAAGGGGAAAAAAAAAATAAAATGCAATAATTCAACACTTT
>BOXE01000004.1:0-107410 GCA_019650635.1 Alphaproteobacteria bacterium
TTTTGGGGAGAAATAAAACATACAGAGGTAATTTTTAGCCGAATGGAGTTTAAGAGAGGAACTTTTAGAAAGTAAATTTTTTGGTTTCCTGATATAATAAAAATGTTGCCAATAATACTCCTGGTAAATCAGACTCTTGTTCCATGGATATGGCAGTAAAACTTCTTCTCTCAACTGGCAGGTCGCTCCAGAAGTTATGATGATGTTGGTTCCTGAGGCATGGGAGAAACACACCTATATGGATGATGCTAAAAGAGCTTTTATAAATTTAATTCTTGTCTAATGGAGCCATGGGATGGTCCTGCATCAATACCTTTACAGATGGAAAATACATTGGAGCTCTACTTGATAGGAATGGTCTAAGACCCTCAAGATACACCGTTACAAAAGATGGATATGTGTGATGTCATCTGAAACAGGTGTACTTGAAATTGAACCAAGCAATGTAAGATTCATGGAAGGCTTGAGCCAGGAAAAATGTTTCTTGTTGATATGGACGATGGAAGAATAGTTCAAGATGAAGAAATAAAAAAATTAATTACTTCAAAGAGACCCTATAAAAAATGGATAGATGAAAGCCTGATACCACTCAAGAAATACCTTATATCAATTCCAAAATAGAACCGAGGGTAAAGTTTTGAAACAAGAATGAGAATATTTGGATATACTCAAGAAGATTTGAAAACCATTATTTCACCGATGATCTTGAATGGTAAAGAGGCAATCAGGTTCTATGGGAACGATACCCACTTAGCTGTTTTATCAGATAAACCACAGCTTTTATTTCAATTATTTTAAACAGCTGTTTGCACAAGTTACAAACCCTCCACTTGACGGAATAAGAGAAGAAATTGTTACAGATATAAGTCTTACTATTGGAAAAGAATTTAACGCTTTTTGATATTTCCCCAATCATGCCAAGAAACTATTCATTGAAAATCCAATTATATCAAATGAAGATCTTGAAAAAATATTTTCATACAGAAAAGCCATATTAAAGCGGCTAAAGGTACCATTTTGTATGAGGTAGATATGGGTTACAATGGGCTTGAAATTGCTTTAGGTGAAATTGTAGTTAAGATTGATAATGAAATTTCTAATGGAGCAAATATAATTATTTTATCTGACAGAGGTGTTTCCCCCACCATGGCTCCTATTCCGCACTCCTTGCTACGTCTCATGTGCATAATTTTTACAAGCGTGAAAAGAGATCTTCTTTTGGAATAATTGTAGAATCTGCTGAGCCAAGAGAAGCCTCATCATTTTGCACTTCTTTTGGTATGGAGCAAGTGCTATCAATCCATACCCTTGTTAATGAGATAATTGAGTATGAGTTAGAACAGAACGAGATAGTTTAAGTAAGTCAAAGGCAATTGATAACTTTAATAAAGCCATTGCAAAAGGAATCATTAAGGTCATGAATAAAATTGGTATTTCTACGCTAAATTCATACAGAGGAGCGCAAATTTTCGAAGGCTTGGGATTGTCTCAAAATTTTATTGACCAATTTTTACTAATACTCCTACAAGAATTGAAGGAATTGGCCTGTATAAAGATAGAAAAAGATATTACCAAAAGACATAGTAAAGCATATTTTCCCATGAGTCTAATTTGGGACTACCATTAGAAATTGGTGGAGAATATAGATGGAGAAGGGATGGTGAAGCACATGTTGTAAATCCTTTCACTATTGCTTCACTTCAACAGGCAGTAAGAAATAAAAACTTTGATAAAGTATGAGACATTTGCTGATAATAAATGATCAAAACAAAGCTCATGACTTTAAGGGGCTTTTTGAATTCTCTAAATTGATCCTATTCCAATTGATAAAGGTTGAACCTTGGACCGAAATCGTGAAACGATTTAAAACTGGTGCTATGTCTCTTGGATCAATTAGTAAAGGGAGGCTCACGAAAATCTCGCGATTGCGATGAATAGAATGGGAGGCAAAAAGTAATTCTGGTGAGGGCGGTGAAGACGTAAGGAGGTTTATGCCAGACGAAAATGGAGATCTTAAAAACTCTGCTATTAAACAAGTTGCTCTGGAAGATTTGGCGTATCTAGCTACTATCTCAGCTCTGCAAAGAAATACAAATTAAAATGGCTCAGGGCCAAGCCGGGGAGAGGGAGGCCAACTTCCGGGTCCTAAAGTAAACCCCTTACATTGCCTCAGTGAGAAACTCTACACCCTATGTTGGATTAATCTCTCCACCTCCCCATCACGATATTTATTCCATTGAGGATTTGTCACAGCTAATTTATGATTTGAAGAATGCAAATCGAAAAGCTAGAATAAATGTAAAATTAGTGTCTGAAGGTGGTGTTGGAACAATTGCTGCTGGAGTAGCAAAGCAAAGGGATGTTATACTAATCTCTGGATATGATGGAGGTACTGGTGCATCTCCCTTACCTCTTTGAAAAAACGCAGGACTTCCATGGGAACTTGGAATTGCTGAAGCTCAACAAACACTTGTTTTAAATGGTTTAAGAAGTAGAGTTGTACTTGAATGCGATGGGCAACTAAAAACCGGAAGAGATGTTGCAATCGCATGTCTACTCGGTGCTGAGGAATTTGGTTTTTCTACCGCTCCATTAATTGCAAGTGGATGTATAATGATGAGAGCATGTCATTTAAACACATGTCCTGTTGGAATTGCTACGCAGGACCCTGAGTTGAGAAAAACTTTAAAGGTAAACCTGAACATGTAATTAATTATATGTATTTCGTAGCAGAGGAATTAAGACGAATTATGGCTGAATTAGGGTTTAGAAATGTCGATGAAATGGTTGGTCAGTCCCAAAAACTAAATATGAGTAAAGCATCAAACATTATAAAGCTCAAGGAATTGATTTATCAAGAATTTTATACAAAGCAAATGAAACAACGTCTGAGTCTATTATTGAAAGAAATACTGAATTACAAAATCATAACTTAGAAAAAGTTATTGATTTTAGGATTCTGATGACGCTAAAGATGCAATCTATAACAAAAATCCAATTGAATTATCTTACAAAATTAAAAATACTGATAGAACTATAGGAACAATTTTAAGTAATGAGATTTCCAAATTACATGGGGCAAATGGCCTCCTACTGACTCAATTAAAATAAATTTCATCGGAACTGCAGGGCAGAGTTTTGGTTGTTTTGCAACAAAAGGTCTAAGACTGAAAATAACTGGTACATCAAATGATTATTTTGGAAAAGGTTTATCTGGAGCTACATTAATCGCCAAAGTCCCTAAGGATGCCACTTTTGTGTCTGATCAAAATATAATTATTGGTAATGTCGCATTGTATGGGGCTACAAATGGTGAAGCTTATGTAAATGGTATTGCAGGGAAAGATTTTGCGTTAGAAATTCAGGAGCCAAAGCTGTTGTTGAAGGAATAGGAGATCATGGGTGTGAATATATGACTGGTGGAATTGCTGTGATACTTGGAGAATTTGGTAGAAACTTTGCTGCAGGAATGAGTGGTGGTATTGCATACATCTATAATAAAATGGATTTTTTGATGAAAGGAAGTTTAATCTTGAAATGGTAGAGCTTGAAAACCTTGATGAAAATGATCAAAACAATCTTTTAGAACTTATCAAAAACCATCACAAACTAACTGATAGCACAATTGCATCTGAAATATTAAATACTTGGCCTAATTCAATTAAAAACTTTATAAAAGTAATGCCAACCGATTTCAAGAAAGCATTAGAAATGATGTCCAATAAAAAACTGAAAAATCTCTTTAACTATGGGTAAGATCAAAGGTTTATGGAATTCGATAGAATTAAGGAGCCAGCAATTGCTCCTAAGAGACGTATAAAAGATTATAAAGAATTTACAGTTGCACCAAAAATAAAGAACTTGAAACAAGGTGCTAGGTGTAGGGATTGTGGGTATTTTGTCATAGGGGATGCCCATTAGGAAATCTAATCCCGACTTCAACGATGCTGTTTATAGGAATGACTGAAAAGTGCGTTGACAATTTTGCATTCTACAAATAATTTTCCTGAATTCACTGGAAGACTTTGCCCTGCTCCAGGGAAGAAGTTGTGACTTGGTATTGTCAACCCACCTGTATCAATTGAATTAATTAAAAAATACATTGTTGAACGGGGTTTTTTCTGAGGGATGGATTAAGCCAAAATTACCTGAATTTAGTACGGGAAAACAGTTGCTGTTATAGGCTGGGACCGCTGGATTAGCTGCTGCTCAACAATTGAATAGGCTGGTCTAAGGTTACTTTTTTTGAGAGAATAATAAGATTGGGGGGCTATTAAGATAGGGGATTCCAGATTTTAAAAGGGAAAAAAAGAAGACAGGCGTCTTGAAATTTTAATAGCAGAAGGAATTAAATTTTAATTGAACTTGAGATAGGTGTTACTATATTGGCAAAAGAAATAGAAGCCAAATAGACGCAGTGGTTATTTGCACAGGCTCTACAATAAAAGAACCCCCATTTAGGGTGCCAATTTGAAAGGGTTTTTCAAGCAATGGTTTCTTGCCCCACAACAATAAAGCTGTAGATGGCCAACATAATCGCCTTCCCAAATACTTTGCAAAAGATAAAAATGTAATTGTCATTGAGGGGGGGATACTGGGTCTGACTGTATTGGAACTTCGAATAGGGAAGGCGCAAAAAATGTCACTAATTTTGAAATAATGCCAAGCCGTCTGATCAAAGAACTGATGAAAAACCCCTTTGGGCCCCATTGGCCTTTTAAACTTAAAACAAGCTCCTCTATGAAGGGAAGTCAAAAAGAATGGAGCATATTGATTTAAAAGAGTTTTTGGGGATTCAAAAAGGGAAAACTAAAAGGTTGAAAAAAGGGGAAATTGAATGGAAAAAAAATCCGGGGAACCCCAAATTATCAGAAATTTGGGGGTTCTGGGAATGGCCATGTGTTGCCCCCCTTTCCCTTGTTTACTGGGCCTGAAAAAACTCTTCCGAACAATTTGGACTTAATTTCGATAAACGAGGAAATATTAAAGGGAGAAATTCTACAGACCAATAAACCTAATATTTTTACTGCAGGAGATGCAAAAAGAGGACAATCACTTATTGTTTGGGCAATATCTGAGGGTCGGGAAACTGCACATCAAGTTGATTCATATCTTATGGGAAAGTCTAATTTACCTCAAAAGAATAAAACAGGAGATTTAGTAGCTATTTAATTTACTGAAAAAATTCCAAACAATCCCAAACCTGAGTATAGAATCCCTATAGGGTGTAAAAGGAGCTGAGTAGTAGTTGTAGCCTGTGTTATCATCATTGAAATGTTCAAATTTAAGAAATAGCCTTGTTTGTTGGATTTTTGCATTTATAAAAATCGACTCTAGGAAAATTACCAATTTCCGTATGATTTTGTGATATAAATTCACCAATTAAGGGACTGTAGCGATCACCATAGTACTTTGTAAAATATTGTGCTGTAATCCCTGTTTGGAGGTAAAGTGCTTTTCCAAAAGATTACTCAAAAAAATAGGGAACTTCTAATATTCCACTCTGGAACATTAAGTGGTTTGAAGCTTTCTTTTGCACCGGTTTGAGTCACTTTTTGATATTGAAGAGTATTAGCAAGTGAAAATTTACCAATATTAATAATATTGTTCCATCTTAATTTGAGATAAGTGATTTGATTTTCACATTGCTCTGGGGCAACTATTAACTCCTCTTCTAACTTATTTGTTTTTTCTAAGAAATTTATCATCCTTTAGTAGGCAATAAGTTTTTGAAAAAGTATAATTATTTATTAGCTCGTATTTACCTTTAAAATTTCCCAGAATGGGTGATTAAAAACAAATTCTACAGTATTAAATTTTGGTTTACAAAAATTTGGATTATACCAGTCATACTAATAAAATTACTTCTATAAAGGGAAAAAAGTTGAAATTAGGTGATTGATCACGAATGCTAAGTTTAGCCTCAACATACATTTGATTTTTAAACTGCCTACTTATTACTCCAGACAAAAATTGTGTAGAGTATAGTTTTTTGATTGAAAAATAACCCTCAGCCCTAAATTGAAATTTTAAAAATATTTTTCCCAATAGGAATCTAAAGCAAATTGATTAGTTTTAATTGAGGTAGGATTAGGTCCGCGATTAACCGGCTCGTCCCTTTTTTTATCTTCAGGAAAATTAAAAAATAATTCCAATCAAAAAAGCGTATTCCCACTTTTAATTTCCCGAATTTTTTTATTGTAGATCGCGTAAATCTCGTTTTCCATTTTATCTAATCGATTACTAACCTGATAATTGGATGTACCTGAGACAGTTCCAAAATCCATTTGCTTTAATATTATTATAATTAAACTGCTTTATTTCATAATTGATTTTATAACCTGCTGTCAATATTTTTGGTCTTTCATAATTATACATCTTATTATTACCTCCTATTATTAAATCATATTGTTGATCAATATAATATCTCCTTCCAGACAGCGTATTATCTACTTCAATATTGTTAGTCAATCTCGATCGGTCTAAAAATCCATCATAATCAAATTCTTCTACAGCTTTCTCAAAAAAGTAAACACTTAAAGAATCTAGCCCACCATTTGCCTGGTTTTCTAATCTTTGTGCTACGTAATGAGAATACTGACGGTAACGATAATTTTTTGAAGTGTAATTCGTAGTAAAGCGTAAATTGGTTCCTCCACCTAGAGTATTTATATATTTTCCAAGGGATCTATATGCTTTATGAGCAACTGAAAGATTAAATCTTGGAGATGTGTTAACAGTAATTAAAGCATCAACCATTTGACCCTGCTCAAAAAAGATTTAAAAATAGCTCCGTCATGGGGGTTGGGATTTTAAAAATAGGGGGTTTTTTCTTCCTCCAGTTTGCAAAGTGTTTTGCCCTAGCACCAATTTGAGGATTTTTTTTCCCCCCTTTTAAAATCATAACCAAGCTTATTATAACCCTCACCAGTATTGGGAAAAGTTAAAATTTGAAATAATCCTCCGCAATAATTATGACGGTAGTCCTTATTGATATTTAATGTTGTATCCAAATGTGTTTCTTACCATCTGAATAGAAAATCTTATAATCCCAACAGTTATCTCATTCATTTCTTTAATCGGTTTTTAAAACTTTTCTAAGCTCAATAAGAGAAAATTATACTGAGTTCTTTCTATTGAAAAAGAATTGTAACTGAATAAATAAATTTGTAGATATAATCTGCTATCGTGATCTAAACTTAAACGGCCCATGATCTCAAATTTTCAGGCAGCGAATCTGCCTCTTTTTTGTGGGGTTTTAAATTAATTCTTTTTTAAAGGGTTTCCCTAGCTTGGGAATTAAAAAAATTAAAAAACCGAATAGAATTTTTTTTCAATGGTAAAATTCTTCAAAAAAAAGTACTGTCATTTCAACCTCTAAATGTCAACTACTTCAACTGGAACAAAAAACCCCTTTTACTTAAAGCTTTTTTAAAAGTGGATTGGGGTTTTTTTTGTTTCATAATCTTTTGTGCAAAGGAAAGTGTGGAAACAGCAGTAAAAAGCTAACTGTGCCTCATTAAAATGAATTTGATGCGAAGTTAAAATAAATGTACTTAAATTGTTTCAAAATGCAAAAAAAATCTGATAATGTTAGCAGCACAGTTTTCTTTAAAAATTGAAGCAGGACAGATGAGGCTGAAGAGGATGCTTAGAGGCCCTGTTACGTGCGCAAAATTTTACCAGAATCTTTCAATTTCCCTTTTTTAAATGACTCCAAAAACTAAACAAAAAACAACGCAAAGTCGATTGTTGACCAAGGAAGCGCTGGATTATATTTTATGCACATTTACTCCTAAGGAAATAGATCAATTAAATACTAAATGCAAGTATCAAAGCCATGCATTTGTCATTAAAAAAACTGAAGATAAGACCTGGGTTTTTCTCAGTGGGCGGGAACCGATTTCATTCATTTGACAATATTCCCCATCATTGTATCATTAAAGGAGATGGAAAATACCTTTAAAATAGGGTGCCCCTTTAGCAAAAACCTACAGGAGATTACATGGAAAAATTCCCTAATATCCTGATTTTCATTGGCATAAAAAGGGTTATCCAATAAATCTCACAGGGGCCCCAATAAAAAAAGAGGAACACACCCATCATGAAAATTTTTAATTTCTCCCCAAACAATTAAAGATTAACATTTAAATTAAAAAAATCTTTAAATTTTTGAAAAGTTCGGAATAATTTAAATTTAAACTATACTATTGAAAAGGAGGGTTTTAATAATTTTGAACAGTATGGGTTAATAATTATTAATATTTTAATTTTTCTAACAATAACTGGGGAGTCAACAAGATTAAAGATATTGATTTATTGGAGGCCGTGCCTCAAAAAACATCTTTTTTAATTCAAGTAAATGATACGTTAGATTTAGCTAATTATCATTGATGATGAAAATTTTTGCACTTCATCCTAGTTTAAAAAAAATATCAAAAAAATAACGCCCAAAAACCCCTTCACTTCCTTTTTTATAGTATAACAACATAGGAAAAAATCAAAAGACAGTGAGTTTGTTACCAAATCAATTCCGCTACAAATTTAAAAAAGTATGAAACAGAAATTAATTTGTTCAAACAATTGGGTCTATTAAAGGGAACTCAAAATTTATATATTGCTCAATTTGGGAACCTAAAAATGATTGCTGAATCAAAAATTTTTAATTTAAAATGGGATTCGAAATTATGTTAAAAACGAGGTATAACTAGTCCTGAATTTTTCAATTAGCAGAAACAATAAATCAAAATTTGGCCATCAACTTTTATTCATCCCTCATCAAAATCTCTATTTAATTCTTTTTTTTCCCCAGGTTCCATTTTTTCCAAAAAATGGAAGCAATGGTTAGCTTTAGACTTGAAGTAGAAAGAATTTTTCAGTATTGAGGTGTTGCATTTTTAAATGATTCAATACCGATGCTTTAAAAAAATTGTCTCTTAACCCTACTAAAACAGAACTCCATAATTTGGTTCCAAAGAATTTTACATCATATTTAAGTCTTTCAGTTGATAAATTAAAAATAAATTGAAATGTACTTTTAAAAATTTATTCTGTAATACAAATATTCCCCAATAAATAAATTGATTTCAAGTATCTAAAAATCAGTAACTGAAAATTGGTTGATAAATGCAGCAATGCAAAATTCTGTTATTTTTCACCTAAATTCATTAGAGGAAGTTCCTAATTTTACTTTTGGAGGAAGCTTGAACCAAACCTATAGAGGTGCTAGATATAACAAAATTGATGTGCCAAAAGATCCTTGAAAGTGTTTTATCTAGTTTTGGCCAGAAGTTTATCCATCTTGGTCCTGTCACTCCAAGATTTTTTTTGATATTAACTGAATCGGAAAGTGGGCTAAAGAATATTTTAGGCAACTATCTTGGCTTAAAACAGACCAGAGAAAATACAAATTTTAAAATCCTTCACAAAACAGACTATCAAATGAAAATTCTTTTATCTGGGTGGGGCAATCTAAAACCTTGTAGAGTATTGGGAAAAGAAGAATGGAGTCCAAACTAAAGAAATTTCAGCACTTCCAGTATCAGATTATCCACTCTGTTGTATTCCAGGGTGTTGGGAGGATCGTTTTTCTCACCTCCATTTTAGTATTAAAAGATGAACCCTTCAAAATAAAAGAGGGGTGAATAATGTGTCATCAAATTGATCTTCCCAAACCTCAATCATATCACCACAATGGCTTAAAATCATAGAAGTAATGGAATTGGATATTGCTATTCAGACCAAGATCATGTATTGCACTTATATTCAATGAGCTCGAAAATTGTTTTGAAGAAACAATTATTGAAAAATAATTGACCAATTCAACAGGTAGATCATATATGGTATTCAACTGGATTACAAAATGGCTTTTAGAACTCAAGACAAATTGATAGTTTTATCGAAACGGAAAATTGTTAAGCCATTTAATATTAAATTACCTAAAATGAATATCCTCTTCCCTCAGTATATTTGATTACGACAACAACCGAAACTATCGCTTTTTAGTTGCCCAAGATAAGTCACTATTAATGTATGATGGGAGAGGAAAAAGGGTTAATGGTTTTAAACTTAAAAAGTTCAGGCTCAGATCTTTCCTCTCCAAAACACATAAGATTCCAACGAAAGGATTACATTAACAAGCACAAGCTGATAACAATAGATTAAAAATTGTTTCTCGAACTGGCCTCGACCGAATAAATGTAAAAGGTAAAATCACTCTAGCGAAAAATGGGGTTTTCCTTATCTTAATACTTTTTGTGTTACGGATAGTGAAGGAAACCTTATCCAGGTGGATACTCGAGGAAACCAAGTCACTTCCCTTGGGCTAAGTAAAAATCACAAAATTGACGCAACGACCAAATCGCTAGTGACTTTACCGGATAACAATCTTAATATTAAAGGTTTACCAGTTACCCTTCCTTTTGGAAATTACACATCACCAAAAATATTTTACATCAACAATACACTTTACATAAGTACAAAATAGATAGAAGCTCAAAAAGTATATCTTTCCCAAGTAATGGAAAAAAAGTAGATGGCTTCCCAGTCCCATGGTAATGGGGCGGTGACTTATCTAATAGCGATAAAGACAAAGCATTAGAACTACTTGTCACGCAGAAGATAATAGTTTATTGTCTATGAAATCAATTAATTCAGATTTGCCCGAAAATCTCAGAAAAATGTTTAAGTAAAGCCGCTTTAACTTCAGTAGTATCGACCTCATGCTTAAGCTCTTTTAGCAATTGAGGTGTATTTTAAGCCATTTATAACTTCAGTAATACTTTTTTCTTTAACGTCATCGACAGCAGAGTTTAAAAGTTTTAGAAACGCTTGAAGTATATTTTTCCAATCTTTTTAGATTGAGTAATCTCATCGAGTTGTTCTTCAAGATCGGCTGCAAATTGATAATCGACAAATTTAAAAAAATCAAACCATCTAGGAATTTTGATAAAATTTTACCTCTCGAACTTGGAATTAAAGATTTATTCTTTATTGAAATATAGTTATTGCTTTCAAGCTTAGTAAAAATTGAAACATATGTTGAAGGCCTTCCTATTCCGAGTTCTTCTAACTTTTTATTAAACCCGCCTCGGAATATTCGCATTGGGAGGTTTTGTGTGGTTTTGCTTAATTTCAATTTTAGAGATGTTTACGATATCTCCTACTTTTAAATTTGGAAGCTTTTGGAGATCATCAGTTTTCTCTGAATAATTATAAATTTTTTTAAATCCTTCAAAAATTTGGATACTTCCTGATGATTTTAAAAGAAATTCTTCTCCTTTAATAAAATATGACGTTTCAAGATTCTTGCTTTGAGACATTTGAGAGGCTACTGTTCTTTTCCATATTAAATCATAGAGTTTAAATTGATCGTCGTTTAATTCTTTTTTTACGTCTTCAGGTTTTTTTTGAAGTTGGGTTGGAGTAACTGCTTCATGACCTTGTTGAACAAATTTAGACTTTTCTTTATAGATAATCTCTCTCTTTTTGAGAGAAAATTGTCTCCAATTTCTTTACTTGAGAATTTGCCTTAAATTATCAACTTCACTCTTCTTCATCTTATTTGAGTCTGATCTATGATACGTAATTAGTGCACCTAGACTACCTATTCCATCTTTAAGTTGTTGTGCCAAAGAATTTGTATATTTTGGACTAAATCCTAGCTTTGATGATGCATCTTGGAGTAAAAGCGAATTTGAAAAAGGGCTATAAGGACTTCTTTTTTTTCTTTTTTTGCTACATCTTCAATTAAAAATTTTTTTAGCAATCTATCTTTAATAGATGTGGCTTGGATTTCACTTTCGATAGATAGTTTTTCAATTTTTTTACCATTGTCAGAATAAATACTACTAGTCATCTTATTTCCATTCTCATCTTCAATTTCTATGATTACTTCCCAAAATTCTTTGGAATAAATAGATCTATCTCTCGTTCTCTTTCACAAAGTATTTTTAATGTGGGAGACTGGACGCGACCAGCAGACTTACCAAAAATTGTTCTTCTAGTAGTTATTGGTGAAATTTTATATCCAAAGAATTTATCTAAAAATCTTCTTGTAATCGCTGCATCAACAAGATTTTGATTAATATTTCTTGGTTTTTTTATAGCATCTAAAATATCTAGTTTTCTTATTGCTGAAAATTCAATTCTTTTAAAAGTTTTATTTTGATGCAATTTTTTTTCTTTACATAATTCAACAACGTGCCACGCAATGAGTTCACCTTCTCTGTCAGGATCTAAGGCTAAAAAAATTTTTTTTGCTTGTTTTACCCCCTTTAATATTGGATCAGCTTTTTCTTATCTACAACCCATTCATCTACCGTAGAATTTTCGTCTTCTGAAATTCCTATTCCCTTTTCAGGTAAATCACGGAAATGACCAATACTAGAAACTACTTCAAAGTCGTCCTCAAGATAACCTTTGATAGTTTTAGCTTTAGCAGGTGATTCAACAATAAGAAGTTTCATAATAATGAAGTTATCTATAATTATAAGTAAGAAATGTCAAAAATAATTTTTATTTTTTTAAATTAATTCTTAATTCATTTCCTTTCAGTAACCTTCTAATATTTGAGATATGTTTTAAAAAAATCATCGTTACCATTAATAATACCATTAAGAAAATATTATCATTTTCTAAGTAAACTATAATTAAGATACTTAGTGAAGCTACTAAAGCTGAAAGTGAAGAATATTTACTCACAACAGCAGTAACTAGCCACACAAGACTAAAAATTAAACCATAAAAAAATTTATATCCAAGTAAGCATCCTATGATCACAGCAATGCCTTTTCCACCCTTAAATCTTATCCATATTGGAAAAAGATGACCAAGAAAAATAAATAAAATTATAAAACTCTGTTCGACTGAATGATTTTTTAAAATAACCACGGGAATTAAACCTTTTAGCATATCAAAAATTAATGTTAACAATCCAAGTTTCCATCCACTCGTTCTAACTATATTTGTTGCTCCAATGTTTTTGATCCCAAATAGCCTGGGATCACTTTTACTTAAAAGTTTAGATAACAATAATCCGAAAGGAATTGATCCGCAGAGATAACAACTCAATAAAATTAAAATAGTTTCAAGATTTATATACAAGTCTACCTCTCACAAACGTCATTAAATTTTTTCCTTGAACTAAAATGCCATCAAATGGAGAATTTTTTGATTTGCTATGAAAACTTTCTGAATTAATTTTCCATGGTTTTTCTAAATCAAAAACTATTAAGTCAGCTTCTAAATCTGGAGATATCTTACCGGTTTTAAGCCTAAAATTTCAGAAGGGTTTTTCGTAATCAAAGATATAGCTTTAGTTAAACTAAGATTGTAATTCTTTACAAGATTTAGTGTCATCGGTAAAAGTGTTTCTAATCCTACACCACCAAACTCAGCCTGATTGAAAGGAAGCCTTTTGGCGTCTTGATCGTGTGGCGTGTGATCTGAGGCAATTACATCGACTGTTCCGTCTAAAATACCATTAATTATATTATTTCTATCTTCTTCTGTTCTCAATGGCGGAGAAAGTTTTGAGAAAGTTCTATAATTTTCTAGAGATAATTCATTTAACATAAAATAGGGTGGGGCAGTATCACAAGTAATGGGAAGACCTTCTTTTTTTGCTTTTCTTATGATTTCTACTGATTCTTTAGTTGAAATATGACTGACGTGATATCTGCATTTTGTATCTCGCACTAACCACAGGTCTCTTTCAATGATCATTGATTCAGAATAATTCGGTATACCAGTAAGTCCCATTCTTGTTGCAAACTCTCCTTCATTTACCATACCTCCCTGACTTAACTCTGGCTCTTCAGCATGTTGAATGACAAGACCATCAAATGATTTTGCATAGTTAAGTGCTCTTTTCATGACTCTAGCATTAGATACACATTTATTTCCGTCTGTAAAACCCAAGGCTCCAAATTCTCTCATAAGTTGTAATTCACAAATTTCATTCCCCTCTGCCCCCCTTGTAATGCAACCAGTACAAAAAACCTTGCTCAGTGATACTTCCCTTGCTTTTCTTTGAATACTTTGAATTATTGCGGGTTGATCAATTGCTGGGTAAGTGTTCGGCATACAGACCATTGAAGTCACTCCTCCACTTGCTGCAGCTTTACATGCACTTTTTATTGTTTCCTTATGCTCAAAGCCAGGTTCTCCAATATTAACTCTCATATCAACAATTCCAGGTGAAATGAAAAAATTATTGCAATCAATTATTTTAAATTTTTTTTCATCAACTGAAATATTTTTTTTCAAATCTTTGATTATTTTACCTTCGATAAGAACATCTTTTTTTTCTATTGTATTTTTATCTGGATCAATTACAGAACCATTTTTTAATAAATAATTAATCGGTAATTTTGAATTATTAAAAGGATTTTTTAAGTTCATTTTTATTTATCCTTTATAAGGGCTTTCAAACAAGCCATTCTGACCGCAACGCCCATCTGAACCTGTTCAAAGATTGCAGATCTGTCTAAATCATCAGCTAGTTCAGAATCTATTTCAACTCCTCTATTCATAGGCCCAGGATGAAGGACCAATGCATCAGAGTGTGCGTATTTTAATTTTTCATTATTTAGACCATAATACCTAAAGTATTCTCTGATTGAAGGGACAAAAGAGCCTGACATTCTTTCAAGTTGAAGTCTTAGCATTATAATTACATCAACATCTTTTAACCCCTCCTTCATTTTATAAAAAACTTTTACACCCATTGATTCAATTTCCTTAGGAATAAGAGTTGCTGGACCTATTACCCTTACTTCAGCTCCTAATGTATTAAGGAGGTGAATATTAGATCTTGCAACTCTACTGTGCATAATGTCACCACATATAGCTACTTTAAGCCCAGAAATTGTCTTTTTTCTTCTAAGAATTGTTAAAGAATCAAGAAGCGCTTGCGTTGGATGCTCGTGTGGACCGTCTCCAGCATTAATTACACCACAATTTACTTTTTCAGAAAGAAGTTTCACAGCTCCAGCATCGTTATGCCTTACAACTATGAGATCTGGTTGCATCGCATTTAATGTCATTGCTGTATCGATTAATGTCTCACCTTTTTTAATTGAGCTTGTACCAACTGAAATGTTTAACATATCCGCACCAAGCTTTTTTCCAGCAAGTTCAAAAGAAGTTCTAGTTCTTGTTGAATTCTCAAAAAATAAATTTATGCATGTTTTGTTTTTCAGATCATCAAGTTTTTGATTATTGTCCTCAAGATAATTTGCATATTTTTTGGATAAATTAATTAAATAATTTATTGAGTCTGGAAGAAGGCCCTCGATACCTAGTAGATGTTTATGAGGATAATTTTTGAAAACTTTTTCCTCTGTCATTAAAATTGAATATTATAGCTAAAATTTAATTGTTCAACACTCATCTTAAATTATCTTTTTTTTCTTTAGATCTAAAAGATCTTTACTATCTAGCTTTAAGAACTTTTTTAGTACTGATATTGTATCTTGTCCAAGTTTTGGGGGAGGTTTTTTGTACTGAATTTTAGACTCTGAAAAATTTATTGGATTTGCGATTAATTTTATTTTTTTGTTTTTTGATTTTGAGTGTTTCATTGAAATAACCATTTTTCTTGATTTAACTTGTTTATCTTCAAAAACTTGTTGTATATTATTTATCGGTCCACAGGGAACATTAACTTTTACTAATCCTTCAACCCATTGTTTTATGGTCTTTTTTTTAATAATTTTATTAATTATTTTATTAAGATCACATCTGTTTTTAACTCTCGAAGAATTAGTCTTAAATTTAGGATCATTTATTAAGTTTGATATTTTTGCATATTCGCAAAATTCTTTAAATTGCCTATCATTTGCAATTGCTAAAACCATAAGCCCATCTTTTGCTTTAACTGTTTGGTATGGTACAATTGAGGGATGATCATTCCCAATGCGTTTTGGTATTTCTCCTGATATTAGATAATTTTGGGCTACATAACTTAACCAAGAAACCTGAGAGTCCATCAAAGAAATATCAAGATGTTGTCCCTTTCCTGTTACTTCTTTAAATCTTAATGCTGATAAAATTCCAATAGTAGAGTAAAGCCCAGTTATGATATCAGAAACACCAACACCAATTTTCGTAGGATTCCCTTTTTTTTCACCGGTAATACTCATTATACCCCCCATTGCCTGTACCAAATAGTCGTAACCTCCTCTTTTTGAATATGGACCATTTTGTCCAAACCCTGTAATTGAACAATATATAATTTCAGGATTAATTTTTTTTATGCTTTTATAATCAAGCCCGTATTGCTTCAAATTTCCAGCTCTAAAGTTTTCAACGAGCACGTCACATTTTTTTATTAATTTTTTTGCTAATTCCTGCCCCTCTTTTTTTGTAAAATCGAGCTCAACTGAATTTTTATTCCGATTGACGCTTAGAAAATATGAACTTTCCATCGGTTTCTTTAAATTTTTATCAAGGTATGGAGGGCCTAAATTTCGAGAATCGTCTCCGCTCAAAGGCCGTTCGATTTTTATAATGTTCGCTCCAAGGTCGCCTAGAATTTGTGTTGATGTTGGTCCAGCTAATACGCGGGTAAGATCAAGAATGTTAATGTCTTCAAGCGGTTGTTTTATTTTTTTATTCATTAGTCTCTCGGTTTGAATTGAAGAAATCTTCTAAAATAATCCTTGCTGCAAATTTATCTAAAAATTTTTTTTGTTTTTTCTTATTTTTAAAAAATTCATATGTTGAATCTTCAGCCTCGATACTTGTATAATTTTCGTCCCAAAAGAAGAACGGAATATTCAGTTTGGATCTGTTCAAGTGATTATCTAAATTTTTAGTAGTATCAATAATAGATTGACTCATTTTGTTTATTTTTTTCTCTTCACCTAAAGGTAAACCTACAAGAATGCCGCCGATATTGTAGTCATTAATGATTTTAATTATATTTTTGTAAAATTCTAGATTTCTAACTAATGTTTCCATTGGCATACTTATTTTGTGATTTTCATCAGATATGGCTATTCCAACTTTTTTCTTACCACAATCCAAACAAATAATTTTTTTTTTATTAGTTTTTTTTTTAAACTCTTTTATATTGCGAACAAACATACCTGATGTTATTTATAAATTAATCTAGTTTGTTATTTATGTCTATTGATAATTCAACAGTAAAAAAAGTCGCTAAATTAGCCAGAATTGAAATTAATGAAGAAGAAGAGACTACATTGATTACTGAGCTAAATAATATCCTAGGCTGGGTTGATGAATTGAAGCAAGTGAATACAGATAGTGTTGAACCAATGCTTTCAGTTTTTAATGAGTCAATGCAGATGAGAGAGGATAAAGCGGAATCAAATTTCGATAATAGTCAAATTCTTGATAACTCTCCTGAGAGTAATTCAGGCTTTTTTGTAGTTCCAAAGGTTGTAGAATGAATGACTTTGAAAACCTGTCAATTTCCTCTGCTATAGAAGGTCTGGCAAATAAAAATTTTACATCTCTTGAGTTGACAGAGTTTTTTATAAAAAAGATCGAAAAAAACAAAGATCTTAATTGTTTTATTACATCCACCTTTGATAAAGCAATTGAAATGGCAAAAATTTCAGACCAAAAAATCAAAGAAAACGAAACAAGACCATTAGAAGGAATACCCATAGGAATGAAGGATCTTTTTTGTACTAATGGGGTGAGAACAACTGCTGGTTCAAAAATTTTAGAAAACTTTGTTCCTTTTTATGAATCGACAGTTTCTAATAATCTTTGGAATTCAGGAGCAATAATGTTAGGGAAAACTAATATGGATGAATTTGCAATGGGATCTGCAAATACAACAAGTTTTTTTGGAAATGTTAAGAATCCACTTGGTTCAAAAGTTAATAAAGAACTTGTTCCTGGAGGTTCATCTGGAGGATCTGCATCTGCAGTTTCCTCTGGGCTATGCCTAGGATCAACGGGTTCAGACACCGGCGGTTCAATTAGGCAGCCAGCTTCATTTTGTGGGCTCGTAGGACTAAAACCGACTTACGGCAGATGTTCGAGGTTTGGGATGATAGCATTTGCATCTTCTTTAGATCAGGCAGGACCAATTACAAAAACAGTCGAAGATTCTGCATTGATGCTTCAAGCCATGGTAAGTTTTGATAAAAGAGATTCAACAAGTTCGAGACAAAGCATTCCAGATTTTTCTGACTTTAAAAAACTTTCAATTAAAGGTAAAAGAATTGGTATACCTAAAGAATACATGATTGATGGTTTAAATTCGGATATTAAAAAAATTTGGGATTCTGGAATTTCATGGTTCAAGAGCGAAGGTGCTGAAATTCTAGAAATATCTCTACCTCATACCAAATCTGCACTGCCAACTTATTACATAATAGCTCCAGCTGAAGCTTCAGCAAATTTGGCACGATACGATGGAATAAGGTATGGATTTAGACACAATGCAGATGATTTAAATGATTTATACCAAAAAACTAGAGGGTTTGGATTTGGAAAAGAAGTTAAAAGAAGATTAATGATTGGAACTTATGTTTTATCTGCAGGATATTATGATGCTTATTATTTAAAAGCACTTAAAGTTAGAAAACTTATTTCGCAAGACTTTGAAGACTCTTTTAAAAAATGTGATTTAATTCTCACGCCTACGACTCCAAATGTTGCTTTTCCGATTGGAGAAAAACAAACCAACCCTATTGAGATGTATTTAAATGATGTATTAACAGTTCCAGCAAGCTTAGCTGGTTTACCAGCAATTTCAGTACCCTCAGGTTTTAACAGTGAAAAATTACCAATTGGTCTTCAATTAATTGGAAAACCATTTGACGAAATTTCAGTTCTAGCAGCTGGAGCAGTAATTGAGGAATCAAGAGGTTTTTAAATGACTTATGTAATAGAAGGTAAAAAAGATAGTTGGCAAGTTGTTTTAGGGCTTGAAGTTCATGCTCAAATCAGTTCAAAGTCAAAGCTATTTTCAGTTGCTTCGACTAACTGGGGATCAGATCCTAATACTCAAGTAGAACTTGTTGATTGTGGAATGCCTGGAGCACTTCCAGTTATTAATGAGTATTGTGTTGATCAAGCAGTTCTCACTGGCTTAAGTTTAAATGCTGAAATTAAAAAAATGTCAATCTTTGACAGGAAAAACTATTTTTATCCGGATCTTCCTCAGGGTTATCAAATTTCTCAGTTTGAGCACCCTATAGTTGGAAGAGGTCATATTAATATTGAAATCGAAGGAAAAGTAAAAAAAATAGGTATTACTAGATTACATCTGGAACAAGATGCAGGAAAAAGTCTTCACGACCAAGACATTAAAAATTCATACATAGACCTTAATAGATCAGGTTGTGCATTGATGGAAATTGTATCTGAACCAGATTTAAGTAGTCCCATTGAAGCAGCAGAGTATGTCAAAAAATTAAGAAGCATATTGAGATACATCGGAAGTTGTGACGGAAATATGGAGAAGGGGAATTTAAGAGCAGATGTAAATGTTTCAGTAAAACGTGAAGGAGAGAAACTAGGAACAAGATGTGAAATTAAAAATGTAAATTCGATCAAATTTATACAGCAGGCAATTGAATTTGAAGCAAAACGTCAAGTGAATATTATAGAAAATGGAGAAAAAATAATTCAAGAAACAAGATTATTTGATCCTAATAAATGTGAAACTAGATCAATGAGAAGTAAAGAGGAATCTCACGATTATCGATATTTTCCAGACCCAGATCTACCCCCTCTAATTATATCAGATGAAAAAGTAAACTCTTTAAAAGAAAAATTACCGGAACTTCCTGATGAAAAGAAGGATAGGTTTATGAGAGAATTTAACTTAAGTAGTTATGATGCTGAAGTAATTGTTAATGACAAGGATACAGCAATATTTTTTTGAAAAACTCGTTAAAGGTAGAGATTCAAAAGTTGTTACCAACTGGATTACAGGTGAAGTTTTTTCATATTTAAAAAAAATAAATAAAGATATTAAAAATTCAGGAATTGCTCCAGAAAAAATAGGATCGTTAATAGATTTAATAGTTGATGAAAAGATTTCAAATAGACAGGCTAAAGAAGTTTTTGAGGAGTATATGAAATCTATGGATGATGCAACTACTTTTATTGAGAAAAAAGGGCTTGTTCAGTTGTCTGATCAAAGTGAAATTTATAAGATAATTGACAAAGTTTTATCAGATAACCCTAAAATGGTTGATGATTATAAGAACGGTAAGGACAAATTATTTGGTTTTTTTATTGGACAAGTAATGAAGATATCAAAAGGGAAAGCAAATCCAAAGCTTGTGAACGAATTACTAGTAAAGAGGTTAAAAGAATAAAAAAAAATGGAGAGGTGGCCGAGTGGCTGAAGGCGACGGTTTGCTAAACCGTTATAGGTGGTAACATCTATCGTGGGTTCGAATCCCATCCTCTCCGCCATAATTTGCTTATTAAGAGCGAATATAAGAAAAAAAAACATTGGTATTCTCTATATAACAAAAAAATATTGTGGTAGAAATGTAGTATTTATGTTTGCTTGAAACAAATAATAAATTAATTTTATAATATAAAAAATAATTCCAATTATTGCTATAAATAAAGAATATAGTGTGAATTTCATACCTTTTCTTCTGTCATTAATATCCTCATTTATATCTGAGACTGCAAAAGAATGTATTGTTCTACCTATAGCTAAAAAAAGAAGTGATAGAACTGCAAAAAATAAAAGATTGTTAAAATAAAGAATAAAATTTAGTATAATAATAAGAGGAGATGTTTCACAAAAATTTCCATGAGCTCTCACTGCTCTTTCTAACTTTTTGTTATTATGACCAATAGAAATTTTTGTTTCTCTTCGAATTTTCACTACATTTTTAAATAACTTAAAATAGTGAAAAGCTAAGTATAGTATCTCAATCAAAAAAATAATTTCAAAAATAGTTCTTGTCATTGAAAATTCAAAAAATATTGTACATATTATCCATAACACAATTCTTACAATTTCAAAAAAAAAATGACAAATGAATTTTCATTACATTGGTTTAGACAAGACTTACGACTAAGTGATAATCCGTCACTTAACTATTTGTCGCAAAAACATAAAAGAATAGTTTGTGTGTTTATTTATGATGAAGTAAATTGTAATAGAAAACTTGGATCAGCCAGTAAAACGTGGCTTCATTATTCACTGTTGTATTTAAATAATAAATTAGATAACAACTTGTTAATTTTTAAAGGTAATCCTGAGTCTATATTTTTAGATCTTATAAAACAAAATAAAATAACTGAAATATCATGGAATAGATGTTACGAGCCATGGAGAGTTGAACGAGATAAATTATTAAAAAAAACACTTAGTAAACATGTTGAAGTTAAAACATTCAATGGTTCACTTTTATGGGAACCATGGGAAGTCCTAAAGGCTGATTCCACCCCTTATAAAATTTTCACACCATTTTATCAGAGAGGATGTCTCACTAAACAACCTCCTAGAAAACCAATCTCTAACAATTTTAGTTTTTTTGACCACAAAATTAAATCATTGAGCGTAAATGATCTAAAATTACTAGATAATTTGGGATGGGAGAATAAAGTTATAAATCACTGGGAGATAGGAGAATCATTTGCAGAAAAACAAATGAATAATTTCCTTAAAGAAGGTCTTGGAGATTATTCTCACGGAAGAAATTTCCCAAATAAACTTAATGTATCAAGAATATCACCATATCTACATTGGGGACAAATTTCTCCAAACACACTTTGGTATGAAGCCGAAAAACTTCAGCAGGATGTTGAAACAATAAATATCGATATATTTAAAAGTGAATTAGGTTGGCGAGAGTTTTTTTATAACTTAATGTTTCATTTTCCGAATATACAGAGTAAAAATTTACAAATCAAATTTGATAAGTTTCCATGGGATTCTAATGATGAATTTTTAAAATCATGGCAAAAAGGTTTAACTGGCTATCCTATTATCGACGCTGGAATGAGAGAACTATGGAAGACTGGTTACATGCATAATAGATTAAGAATGATAACAGGATCTTTCTTAGTTAAAAATCTTTTATTGCATTGGCAGCATGGTGAGAAATGGTTTTGGGATTGTCTTTTTGATGCTGATTACGCAAGTAATTCAGCAAGTTGGCAATGGGTTGCTGGTACAGGAACTGATGCAGCGCCTTACTTTAGGATATTTAATCCGATAACTCAGGGAAAAAAATTCGATCCAGAGGGAGAATACATAAAAAAATATGTTCCTGAACTTAAAAATCTACCACATAAATATCTTTACACTCCTTGGGAATGCCCATCAGAAATTTTAAGCGAGATTAATTTAAAACTAGGAGTGGATTATCCATTTCCAGTAGTTGACATCAAACTTTCGAGGGCAAAAGCACTTAAAGCCTTTTCAATCTTAAAAAAATAAAATCTTATGAAAAAAATCTTTATTGTGTTGGGCAATCAACTTTTTAATCCAAGTTACTTTGAAAAATTCAGAAATGACCATCTTTTCTTTATTTGTGAGGATTTTCAACTTTGCACTTATCAAAAACATCATAAACACAAAATCTTATTATTTCTTTCGGCAATGCGATCTTTTGCTGACGAATTAAAAAAAAAAAAATTTGAAATAATTTATAAATCCATTGAAGAGAAGGATTTTAAAGAAAGCTATGTTGATAAGCTATTTAAAGAAATAGAAAAAGAGAATGTAAAAGAGATATCTATGTTCGAAGTTGAAGATAAATTTTTTGAGAAAGAGCTTTTAGAAAACTTAAAAGAATTAAAATTAAACTATCTAAAATCTCCTATGTTTTTGAGTTCAAGAGATGATTTTAAAACATATCTACATCAAGTCAAAAAACCATTTATGGCAAACTTTTATAAAAAACAAAGAGTTGATCACAACATCTTAGTTGATTCAAATAATAAACCGGTTGGTGGTAAGTGGAGTTTTGATGATGAAAATAGAAAGAAACTTCCTAAAGAAATAGATTTACCAGAAAAATTTACATTTAAAGAAACTAAACATACTAAAGATTTGAAAGAAATTGTAGAAAAAATGTTTTCTCATCATCCAGGAAAGACAAAAAGCTTTTGGACTTGTACAAACAGAAAAGATACAGAAAGTTACTTAGATTATTTTTTAGACAAAAAGATTGAGAATTTTGGGGATTATGAAGATGCAGTTGATCAAAGAGACAATATTTTGTTTCATTCTGCCCTTAGTCCTCAAATAAATTTAGGTTTATTAACACCTGAAGAAATCATTTCTAAAATTAAGAGTAAAACTATTTCTAAGATAAATTCTCATGAAGGTTACATCAGACAATTAATTGGATGGAGGGAATTCATTCGGGGAATTTATCAAAATTTTGACGAAAAGTTAGAAAAAAGCAATTTTTTTAATCATAAAAAAGTAATGAAAGAAACATGGTATACTGCTACTACTGGACTTGTCCCTTTAGACTACTCTATAAATAACGCATTAGAATACGGATGGACTCATCATATTGAAAGATTAATGATTTTATGTAATATCATGAATTTATCAGAAATAAATCCTAAAGAGGTTTACAAATGGTTTATGGAGATGTTTATTGATTCGTCAGACTGGGTTATGTCACCAAATGTTTACGGGATGGGATTGTTTAGTGACGGAGGAATTTTTGCCACAAAGCCTTATATTTGTGGTTCATCGTATTTCTTAAAAATGATGCATTTTAAAAAAGGAAGTTGGTGTGATATTATGGATGGACTTTATTGGAGATTTATCGATAAACATAAAGATTTTTTTCTAAGTAACCCAAGATTATCAATGATGGTAAGAATTCTAGAGAAGATGAATGAAGAAAGAAAAAATAAAATCTTTAATGCAGCAAACGAATTTATAAAAAATAACACATATGAAAATTAAAGTTTTTTATAACAAGTCTTGTAATATTTGTAAGACTGAAATAGATCATTACAAAAGTCTTATTAACAATAAAATTTCTTTTATTAATATCATAGATAACAAGGAAGCTCAAAAAGCTACTTCAAAGTCTTACAAAGATTTGATAAGAAGACTTCATGTTTTTAAAGAAGGTAAAGTTATTGTAGGAGCCAAAGCTTTTTTGGAGATATGGAAGATAATTCCAAAGTATAGGATTTTATACCATTTATTTAAGTTTAAAATATTTTACATTATCTTATTTATTTTTTATGAGATTGCAGCACTTTTTCTTTACTTAAAAAATAAACACCTCCTTAAAAATGAAAAAAAGCCAACTTCCAACTAAAATATGTGCAAATTGCAAAAAACAGTTTGTATGGAGAAAGAAATGGCGAAGAGATTGGGAGAATGTTAAATTTTGTTCAAAAAAATGCTCTAAACTTTAGTATATCGAAGATAAGGCTTTATTTTCTTAAAATCCCCAAATAATTCTTTTGCCTCCTCGTCAGATACTGCTGGAACTATAATAACATCATCATTTTGTTTCCACTGAGCTGGTGTGGCGACCTTGTTTTTAGTTGTGAGCTGAACTGAATCAAGAACTCTAATGATTTCATCAAAGTTTCTACCTGTGGTCATGGGGTATGTAAGTGTCATTCTGATTTTTTTATCTGGATCTATTAAAAATATTGATCTAACTGTTGCATTAGTCATAGCCGTTCTTTTGCCATCATTCACTTCATCAGATGGTAACATATTGTAAAGTTTTGCGATTTGAAGATTTTCATCAGCGATAAGTGGATAACTGACCTTCACACCCTGAGTTTCTTCGATATCCTTTTTCCATTTATGATGATCTTCAACTGAATCAACACTGAGTCCAATTAATTTACAATTTCTTGATTTGAATTCTTTTTCGATTTTTGCCATGTAACCAAGCTCAGTTGTACAAACAGGAGTAAAATCTTTTGGATGAGAAAATAATATTCCCCACGAATCGGATAGATACTGGTGAAGATTTATTGGCCCTTCAGTTGAAACTGCATCAAAATTAGGAGCGGTATCGTTGATTCTTAACATTTGAATATTTTATAAAAAAAAAAAAAAAAAGAAATAGAAATTGATATATTTTATTTAACTACAATAATTTAGATCTCATTGAATCAATTAAAATTTATGCTTAAGAAATTAAATAATCTATTTTTAGAAAATCAGCAAGATGCTTTTTTTATTTTTTATCCAGAAAAAATAAAAAGAATACTGGAACATTTTTCAAAAGAATTTATAGGGACAGTAATTTACGCCGTCAAAGCCAACCCAGCTGATTGTGTGCTTGAACAAGTAATTAAAAATGGAATCAGATCGTTTGATGTAGCATCATTAAAAGAAGTAAAGTTAATAAGGAAAAAACTATCGGATTCTGAAATTTATTTTATGAATACTGTTAAGTCTAGATCTTCAATCAGGGAATCTTATTTCAAATACAATGTAAGAAAGTTTTCGATTGACTCTATTGACGAATTAAAAAAAATTATAGAAGAAACAAATTCTGCGAATGACCTAGTTATTTATTTAAGAGTTTCAGTGCCAAACGATTTTTCTACCGTAAATCTTTCCTCTAAATTTGGAATTAATCATAGAGAAGCACCAAAATTGTTAAATCAAATAAAAAAATACACAAGAGAAATTGGACTTACCTTTCATGTTGGCTCACAATGTGTAAATCCACATGCTTTCAAAGTAGGGATTAAAATTATGAAAAAAGTAATGCAAAACAGTAAAGTTAAAATTAAATTCCTAAATGTTGGTGGAGGATTTCCATCATCGTATCCTGGTGTTGAAAACTTTTTACTATCTGATTATTTTAATCAAATAAAAGATGAATTTTCTAAATTATCTGAATTTAATCTTTGTCCTCAAAATTTATTTTCTGAACCAGGAAGATCAATAGTTGCAGATTGTATGTCTTTGGTAACTCGAGTGAATTTGAGAAAAAAAAATAAACTTTTTCTAAATGAAGGAATTCACGGAACTCTCAACAATGCAGGTTATTTAAATTTCAGATATCCTGTTAGACTTTTTAATAGAGTTGATAAAAGTTCTAGACTAAAGCCCTTTAGTTTTTATGGACCAACTTGTGATTCACGAGATTTTATTAAGGGTCCTTTTAATTTACCAAGTTCTATTGATGAAGGAGATTGGATTGAAATTTTGAGTATGGGTGCTTACAGTCTGACAATGCAAAATGATTTTAACGGCTTTTTTAAGAAGCCAAAAATATTCAATATTGATGATTTGTAGATATTCAAAGTTTTTATTAGTCGAAATAATTATAAAAATTAAATAATTATAAAAACTCCGCTTGAGATAAAAATAATCCCAATTATTTTTTGCAATGAGAAATTCTCATCAAAAAATAAACTTCCAAATAAGATCGCACTAAATTGTCCAATTGCTCTTTTGATCGACTCCATTATAGGAACAAAATTAAATAAAATAGCATAAAACTGAGTTATAGTTGCAAATGTACCAATCATAACTGTAAAAAAAATTAGATTTAAATATTTGGTTTTTAGTTCTCGTAAAATTAAAAGTTGTTTCATTGCAATTAAAAATAAAATTAAAAAAGTTGCAAAAGCTTGAATAAAACCATGTATATTAATCGAACTGTGTTTTAAACACATTTTATCTAAAACCGGAGTAACACTCCAACATAGTGCTACTAATAACATTAACTTAGCACTTTGATTTTTTGTAATGTGAATAACACTTTTAAATATTTGAGTTATATTAAATGCATTAGAATACAATGATAATGTTCCAAAGATTATAGAGAAAACACCTAAATATTGGGTTTTAGATAATTCTTCATCTAAAAAAATAAATGAGAATAGGGAACTAAATAAAGGAGAAAAAGAGAGAAGGGGTATTGTAAGGCTAAGATCTGATTCTTTAATCGATTTAAGAAATAATAATGCTGAAAATATTCCTAAAATTATTAAAACCGTACCTGGAATCAAATATGATGAAATATTTACGTAAAAATTATCTTTTAAACACCAAATAAAAAAGATTATTATTTGAACAAATGTGAATGACAATAGTAAAACTTTTGAATCAACATATTTTAACGAAAGTTTCCTTGTTAAATCAAATACAGCCCAAAAAAAACCTGAAAGCAAGCAAATTAAGATAGAAAATGACAAAATTAATCTCAAATATTTTTGTTTTATATTTGGTTTATTTTCTTTTAAAAATACCAATGAAAGTAAAACAGCCTAAATATATCAAAATAAAAGATTATGGAAACAATTTAGATAAAGATATGATATCAAATAACTAAAACATTTATAAACTAGTATTTTAAATTTCTAAAAGAGTAAAAAAAATTCTTTGAAATGAGAGAGAATTTTGAGTTTTAAATCTTCTCTGATAATTCTTTAAGATTTACATGCCTGGCATTCTCATCAAACTGGCACCCACAGAATCTAATTCTTCAGCCATTTGAATAAACTTCACATGCATTTCAAATTTTCTTTGTTGATCAATTGTATTCACCATTTCTTCAACTGCATTAACGTTACTTTTTTCTAAATAACCTACAACTATTTTTGCTTGTTGATTTGGTTGAATGTCAATTACCTCAGTTACACCATTTTCATTGGGTTCAGACTCTATTCTAATGTGCCCATCTAGTGTTTTTTTTAAATTATCATTTTCTCCTGGGGTAAATGTTGCAATTAATCCAACATTTTGAGGCAAAGCATCAGGTTCAGCACCAATTGGTACTATAAAAATTTCTCCTTGAGGGGAAATTGTAATTTCCCTAAATGCTGGTAAAACTAAAGGTTGTAAACCTCCATCGAGCATTTTATTACCCGCTCCGTCTAAAAGCTCTCCATTTTCACTTGTTTGAAAATCTCCGCGTCTTGATAATGATGGAGCTCCTCCGTTTTTTGGTTGAATAACAAAATATCCATTGCCATCAATAGCAGCGTCTAAAGGATTTTTCGTAAAATCCATTGTACCTTGTTGAATTGAAAATCCTCCAACATTTCTTGATGAAACGATTCTTGGTTCAACTCCATTTTGTCTGTTTAGATAAATAGAACCAAAATCTGTAACAATATCCTGCCTAAAACCGGGCGTGCTTAGGTTGGAGAGATTATGTGATGTTGCAGTCTGATTCTCCATTAGCATTTTCAAGCTGTTCAGTGCTGTTTGTGCCATTCTATCCATTTAAAAAGCTCCTAATAATCTTGATTACATTCTGATGTTCACAATTGCTTGTGTTGTTGCAGCTGTGGTTTCAATTGATTTAGCATTTGCTTGGAAGTTTCTTTGTGCAGTAATTAAGTTCACAAGCTCTTCAGTAATATCAACGTTTGATCTCTCTAAAGAACCTGAAAGTACTGTTCCAAAACCTTCAGCACCAGCTTCACCAACTGTTGCTGTTCCCGATACTGCAGTTTCAACATATGTTGAGTTACCAATTTGTTTTAGACCGTTTTGGTTGTTAAAGTTTGCTAGAACAATTTTACCAAGCGGATTGTTTTGACCATTCGTATAGTTTGCTCTCACAGTACCTGATGAATCGATTTCAAGACCATCTAATCTTCCTGATGTAAAACCATCCTGATTAACTGTATTCACAGAGAAAGGCTGAGCAAGCTGAGTTGACTTTGTAAAGTCAATATCAAGATCAATACTGAATCCAGCTTCTTGCTTTTCATAATGAACACCTTGTTTTGGACTTACAATTCTACCTGATTTATCGAAAGTAAGTTCTCCTTCATCAATGAAAAGAGGGAAGTATCCATCAACAACGTTCGCAGGAGGAGTGGTTACTTTATTTCCATTCGCATCAACAAATAAAGCTAAACCTTCTGAGTTGGTTGCTTGTGTTAAGTTAAAAATCTGTGGAACAGTTCCAACTCCAAGATCAACATTGTCGAGGCCAAATTTACTTGCTCCTCTAACTTTGATTGTAGAGTCTCTTCCCGTAGTTCCGTTTGTAAAAGTAAAATTATTAGTGTCTGAATTATATGATACTGTAATTCCACCACCAACTATACCAGTTGTTCCTTCAATTTGGTTCATTCTTTCTTGAAGTGCTTCGGCTAAAGTTGTGCCGACATAAAAACCTTGAGGTATTTCAATAATACCTGGAACACCATTAACTGAGACGTTAAATATGTTTTCGTTATTCTGATTACTCAATCTAAATACTTGAGTTAAATCTTCTGTTGCAGAGGCTCCAACCGCCACTGCAGGAAGAGCCGCCAATCCTTTTGCTTCAGTTTTTATCGCATTAGTCTTGGTTATACCCACACCTAGCAGACCATTATCTCCGCCAAAGAAATCTGTCGCATCAGTAATAGAACCATCTGTTGTTGAAAGAAGATATCGCCCAACTGCAATATCCGATGCTGTTTGAGCGGTTGTTACGCCAATTGCTCCATTTGCAGCAATTGTTTCTCCAGTTGTTCCGCTACTAAATTCAAATGCTTTTAATTCACTGTTATATCCTACTTTAATTCCAAAACGTTTATCGTTTAGCTGAATTTCTGCACCATCTGCAACAAAAGTTGCAGCAGAAAACTTCTCGCCACCTCTTATTAATGTTTCAGTTGTATCATCAGATGTTGGAATACCAAGATTATTTGTAGAAGTTGCAGTAGAGGCTCCAAAAATTTTAAAACTGTTAAAGTTACTATTGGTACCTGTTCCTAAAATATTTCTATCAATTTCGAATTGCAGTCTTTGGTTTAGAACATCATACGAAACTTCAATAGGAGGATCTTGAACATCAACCCAGTTAGTTGCCATATTTGAGGCTCCTGTAATTGTTGAGTCAAGAGAAGCAGCATCACTGCCAAGTCCCAAAACCTGACTGGTATTTACAGCTGCGGCAGAACCATTAATATCAAATTCAGCACTATGAATTCCAAATATTGGATCACCAACTGAAACACTTCCATGTGCTCTGGCCACTGTTGAATCATCAACCATCTTGTTGGTATATGAATGTTTGTTAGCCGTTCCTATTTCTCTCAAAACAACTTTTTTATTACTAAAGTTTACATCTGCACCCTTAAATACATTGTTTGCACCTTGAAAGAAAGCTTCAACACTCGTTGAGAGCTCACTATATATCTTGCCATCATTATTCGTAGCAGCAATGTTAAAGTCTGCATCAGGGAAATTCATACCAGAAGTACTACACTCAACAAAGTATTTATTTCCTGAATCCTGAGCTGCTCTGATAACTGTAAATTCTCTTCCATTGAAAAAATTAGAATTTGTTGTGTCAGTCGCGGATGCGTCAAACAAACCTAATGCTCTTATTTTTTCATTAACGTAAGACCTGGGTCAGATGCACCAAAATAAAATTTTACTGTATTTTCTGATTGATCATACTCAACTATATTTCCATCATTTCCAGCTCCCATGGTGTCAGCTTCATCATAAACATGAAGTTGAGGACTTTTTCCGAAATATGAATGGGTTAAAAATTTTTCTTCATCAGTAATTGCAGTTATAGTCCCAGCATCATTTGTGGTTGCATTTGCTCTAGTAATTTTAAAAGCCTGATTGTGCTCTAAAATACCTGTCATTGTTCCACCAGTATATTCTGCAAATAAGCTATTTTGAACACCTATTGACGCAGCATTACTTACAACGTCAGTTGATGCAGTTACTGCATAATTATTTAATGCGTCATTCAATCTAGCCTGTGTATGGGCTAAAAACTGATCTCTAGTAAAGTCGGGTGATGCACCTGTTAGTGTTATACCCTCAAGAGTTGAAACATAGGAATCTGTAAGAAGATCAACACTAATAGGTGTGGTTAAACCTGTCGATGTTCCATCTGCATTAAGCTTGAGCAAATCAATTGTGAGTGTATCATCAACGTTCTGTACGACCTGTATTTTTTTGTCATCTCCATAAGCTGCATTTATTGCTCTTTGGATTTCTGTAGAGAGTTGTGCTGCGTTATAAGAACCTGGACGAATATCAATATTTACTGGTTGGTCTCCATTATCGACATTAACAGTCATAAAGTTGGTTCCCCAAAAAATACCTGAACCTGTATTACCACTTTCAACAGTTGATTTAAATTGAACTGGGTCAGTAACAATTGTAACAGTTTTGTCTCCTTCCTCACCAAAATCAAATCCACTAGATTCACCCGTCACCTTTGCTGGTGTTGAGTCAACTAAAGTCTGAAGATCATCTTGCTTAAACAAAGGAGAACCTTTTCCCTCCAAGAAATAGTTATCGTCTGGAACTTTAGTTGTTTGTTGACCAAATCGATCAATAAAAATTGGTTGTTTTGTATCATTAACAGCCTTAACAAGATCTGGTTCAATTACAGTATCATTAATAACTAATCGCGTTTCAAACTTATTTGTAGGATCAGCTGCTGAAGCTGCCTGAGTTCTTATAAAAAAGATTGTAGCAATTGTTGGATTACCTAAATCATCAAAGATTGTTATTGAGGTTGAATTATTGTAAGTAGTTGGATCATTCGGGTTAAATACATAACCACTTGCAAATTGCTCATTATCTGTAATCACATCACTTGTCGCGGAGACGTTAACACCCAAATCAATTTGGGTTGTAGCCTTTGGTGTTCCTGATGTTACTGGGAGTTGCAAAGGAACCGCACTTGTCAAATCTTTTGCCGTTACAGATCCATCGGCGTTAACTGGAAACGTAAGGAGGAACTGACCAGATGAGTCAGTCACGTATCTGTCATTATTAACATTAAATGAACCGTTACGAGTATAAACTGTTTGCCCTGATGTAAGCGATGGTTTAAGGGAGAAGAAACCTTGACCAGAAATTGCTATATCAAGAACATTCAAAGAGGAGGTAATGTTACCCTGAGTAAACTGCTGCTTAACACTTTTAAGAATTGTACCAGAACCAATTGATGATGAAGCGTTTTGTAATGGTGAAGTTGCAAAAATATCACCAAATTCTGCTCTGGATCTTTTAAAACCAGTTGTATTAACGTTAGCAATGTTATTCGACGTTGCTGAAATGTCTGACTGTGCTCCGTTAAGTCCGGTAAGTGCTGTATAAAATGACATATTATTTCTCCTCTATTGTTATTTTATTTGTTTGATTTAAATTTTATTGCTTCAGCTGCTGAAATTTCTCCGTAATCTTTAGTTTCTAAAATTACGTCCTCGCTATTTTTTGGAGCAGATGCTGCAATAACTTTGTTGTAAACTGCAGTATTTAATCCATCTGAGCCCTCAGCATTTCCTGAATACGCTTGAATTGTTAATTGAGTTTTATTCTTTTTTATTTCCTCTGGAATATCAGTCCAACTAAATCCCACAAGTCCTTTGTCATGTGAACCTAAACTCATTGAATGAACAATTTCACCATTAGAGTTTGCAAATGTGAGCCCAACGTCATTAGAGAACAATGGTAGATCTACGACACCGTGAATTTCTCCATTATCGTCGGGGCTAGCAACTTGTCCTGGTATTAACACTGAATGTCCAAGAAATTGTGCTGCCGTTGCAACTCTGTTAGGTTCTAATTTTGAACCAAGGCTTGTTAAATTATTATTAATTTCCGTTATACCTGTAACTGTAGAAAATTGAGCCATTTGCGCAATAAAATCACCGTTGTCCATTGGGGCAAATGGGTCTTGATTTTGCAATTGAGTAGTCATTAGCTTTAAGAAATCTTCTTGTCCAAGAGCAGTTTTTTTATTGCCCTTTGCAGCTTCTTCTTGAGTTTTTACACCAAGTTTATTTAAGATATTATTTAAAGATTGTTCTGATGTTTTTGATATATCTGGCATTTTATCCCCTATCTATTTACCCATACTTGCAGTTTTAAGCATTAATGCTCTAACGGTTGATATTACCTCAACATTATTCTGATATTGTCTTGATGCCTCAAGCATGTCGACGTATTCCTCTTCGATGTTAACAGGTGCTCTGTAGATAAAACCATCTTGGTCAGCCATTGGATGACCAGGTTTAAATTCTTTTATTGGATCAATATCCATTTTTTGAACAGTTACTGCATCAACAGTTGAAATTCCTCTTTTTCTTATAAGATCAAAATACTTTGTTTCAAAGATTGGCTTAACTGGTTTATAAGCATCCTGAGGACTTGATGCAATATTATCAGCATTAGCTAAGTTACTTGCAGTAGCATTTAATCTTACTAATTGAGCTCCCATTGCTCTTTGTGCTATATGATAAATATTTTTAATATCCATTATTCGCCCCTAATTGCCCCCATTAAACCTCTAACTTTAGAATTTATAAAATCCAAAGTTGTTTGATATCTTACTGCATTCTCAGCAAATTCCATTTGCTCAACAGCAAGTTCGACTGTATTTCCGTCAACAGACGGATTAACCGATTGTCTGAATTGAACTTTTCCTGGAAGATTTTTTGAAGTAACGGCTATATGACTTTTGTTAGATGTTTTTAAAGGACCAACATTTAGTGATCTAGCTAATTCTACTTCAAATTCGAACATCTCGAGCTTTGTAGTTTGGAGTTGCTGCATTTGCAATGTTTGAAGCAAGAATTTCTTGTTTTTGATTTCTTACTCTTAATGCATTGCTCAATACATTTAATTGTTGTTTAATATTATCTACCATTTAATAATTTTTCTATTTTGGTTTGGAATTTGCAAATTAAATGCCAAAAGAAAGGTTTTAAAATTATGGATGAAAAAAATGCTTTTAACACAGACTTAGACCCTGAAGTTATTAAAATAAGAGATAAAATAATTAGTAAAATCGGAGATAAACCTCTTGAAGAGGTAAATTCTATAATCAAGAAATTATTAAATGAAAGTATGGACGAAGTTACCAGATTAGGAGCTTTGGCTGCGAGATTAAAGATTATAAGATCAAAAATCGATCTTTTGTATGAAAGAAAAGTTGAAATAAAGCCTGAGAAGCAGGTAAAGAGAACTGAGGAAGAAAAAAAAGAGGAAAAACCCAAAAAGTCAGAAGAAAAATGGATTAGATTAAAAATGTTAGAAGCAGGGGAGGTGAATGGCAAACAAATTGACAAAGGTGTAATACTGGATGTTAAAGAAGAGGATGGAAAAAAACTTGTAGAATCAAAAAAAGCTGAAGTTGTTGAGGAAGTTTCTGAAGGCGCTTCACCTATACAGAAGTCTGAAGATACGAAAAAGGAACAAGAAATAAAAAATGATAAAAAAGAGGGTTCAGAAACTAATGAAAAAAGTGATTCACCGTTAAAACAAGATCCGAAAACTGAGCAAGACTCAAGTTTAAATAAAGAAACCGAACAAGAAGGTTCAGAGGAAAACGCTAAAGCAAAAAATCTTCTGGAAAAACATGAAGATTCAGTTCAAGAGGATGATAAAAGTCAAGAAACTGATCAAAAAAAATCAGATAAGCAAGGTGAAGTCAACAACGAAAATATAGAGCCAGAATCTAAAACAGATGATCAAGGAAATGCCGCGTCTACAAATGAAAATGATAAACAATCAGTTTCAGATGCAGACAAAAAAGAACAAAAAGCTTCAAAAATAGATGAAAATAAAGAAAATACTGAAGAGCAGGATATTAAAGCAAAATCCCAAGATGAACAAAATGAAAATAAAATCGAAGATAAGAAAGATTCCTCTACTGAAGTGAAAAATGATGATAAAGATGTTGAAAAAGAAATAAAATAGTTTCCTTACTTCAAAAATTATTAGTAAAAAAAAATTAAATTTTTCAGAACACTTAATGCATAAAAAAATTAACAATTATATAGTTGGATTTTTGTTAGTAATCCTGACGATTTTTCTAAGTTCATGTAAAGATGTTTTTTTAAGATTCAAGTACCAAACAATAGAATGTCAGGAAAATAGTTTTGATTTAAGAAAAATTTCAATTAAAAATGACAAAGTAGGATCTTTTGCAGATGTTCAATTTGGAAACTTTTATCATAAAATTGAAATTCTAAAGAATGATGTCGATTGGATTTTTTTAGGAAATAAGAAATTGGACTTGGAGGTTGGTATTCATAAGGATTCAGAAAAAGTTGAAGTTAGACTAAAAAATATTATTAAAAATTTAAAGTGTAAAAAAAATATATTTAGAATGTAATATTTGTTTTATTTACCATGATATTTTAAAATTGGCTCAATTTCATCCTCATTTAAACCTGTAGCAGAGGATATTTCCTCTAAACTTCTTCCTTGATTAGCCATTTGAATGGCCGTTGTAATATTGGAGTCTCCTTTGTTAGAATCTGCAAGTCTTGAAATTTCAAGATCCAACTTTTCTAATGTATATTTGTAATCATTAAGAATTTTTTTTTGTTCTGATAGATTTATTTCTAATGATCTGAATTCTTCAATTAAGTCTTTAATGGCTCTTTCGAGCATATTAGTTTTTTTTGAATTTTGATCATTTTTGAAATAATCAAATAAAAAAGCTGAAACTACAAATATTAAAAGAAGAATTGTTAAGATTACAATAATTGTGGAAATATTGCCAGAAGGATCTTTTTCTATATAGTCTCTAAGGAAATCCATCTGTACATATTATTATTAAATTTCCTTAACAACAACTTATTTAAATTTTCTATTTTCAATAAATTTTTGAAACTCTAGAAAAAGTTCATTGTTTAAATTCTTACTTGAATCTAACTTGTTAATAAGATTTTTAAGCTTTTCCACACGAGTAGATATTTCTATGTTTTTAGATAAGAAGTCATCGTAATTAGTCTTATCAATAATTTTGATAAAATGTTGTAATTGTTGTTCTATTTGATTAAGTTCTTCAACGTCTTTAGTTGTGGAAGCCTTCTCCAGAATTTGCAGTATAGAATCTAGCTCTTTTTCCATTCAAAAATGGTATGTTACTTCATCTCTTTATAAGCATCGAACAACGCATCGGCAACTTTAGCTAGATCGACCGGGTAGTTACCATTTTTTATTGCTTCTTTGATTCTGGTTGTTGAAGCTTTATCAATTGGAGGTTCCTTAGACATACTCTTAATCTTTTCCTTAGTAATGAACTGCGAAACCTTTCCATCATAATTACTTGGATCTGTTTTGGTAGTATTATCTACCTTTTTAACGATAGTCTTTGCTTTACTTGTATTCTGCGTCTCTTTTTTTAAATTTTCTACGCTAGAATTCAATGTTTTATTTTTAATTTGGTCTATCATTCTTAATCCTTAATAGTATATACGACTAACTTTTAATATTGTTTAGTGTTAAGTATAACTTTTTTTTCATTTTTTGCATATCCAACAATAACTTTTCCACTCTTAATGTTTTTTACTTTTATCATATCCATATAATTAGCATCATTCATAGCCAAACCGTCTTCTTTAATTGTGACAAAGCTTTTATTGTTGATAATTATTACTTGAGAATTTTTTTTAATTAACCAGTCTTTTTCAAGGTTTGAGCGTTTTAATAATTGGTTTGAATTTACACTTTTTTTTAATTTTTTTCCTACAATGTCTGTTTTATCTGAAATAAAGAGGTTTCTTTGACTATTTTTTCTTTTTATTACTATTAAATCTTTTTCTTTTATGATTGAACCTTTCTCTTTAAAGTTTTTAAGTGCATAAAAATTTGATAATTGTTTATTTTTAGTCTTTGATTTCTGCTTATTAACTTTATTTCTAACTATAAATTGCCAAGGATTATTTCCAATACAATTAACCTTTATCAGCTTTGAGTTACCAGATATATCATTGATTATTATATTATCAGGTTCACAAGCTGGATATTTCAAACTTTCTAGGATATTAACATTTGCTTCTACACCTTGTTTTTCTAACCATTTTTCAATTAAAGACTTGATTTCGTAACCTGAGATTGTTGAAGCTAAAGAATCTTTCACAATCAAAAAGGTAATAATTAGAGCTTTTAAAATAATTTTTAAATTTAAATTAATTGCCATAAAAATATATATGATTGGTTTTAGATGAACTATTATGATTAGTTACATTTTTTTCATTTTTGACTAAATTCATTATCTCATTTAAAGAAGGAATTTTTATTTTTTTTCCTGCATATAAAAAGTGAGGATTGTTTCTTACGAATGCATGTTTATTCATTTCAATGATTGAAATTTCAATAACCTTCATATTTAGTCCGCTCTTTCCGTAATATTTATTTAAAATACTACTTAGAGATTCTCCACTTTGGACTTTATGGACAACAGAATGATTTTGGTTTTTTATAAATACATTTTCTTTATTTAAACCTGATCCAGCACCAGACATTCCTTTGTATTCGAGAACTACAAAGGGCTCGTTCGAACCAGCTTGTTCAAATAAAAGGATAATACTAATAGCTATTATAATAAATTTCATTTTTACACCTAATTCATAAATTTAATAATTTTGCCTTTAATTTCTTCTTTTTTATTAAGTGGGTTTAATGGCTCAACTATAGCAGTGTTTCTTCTTGAATCACTAACTGTTAGAACAATCCATTCACTCATTGTAATATCCTCAGAATCAGAAATAAAACCTACAGTACCTTTTTTTAAACCTTGATTCAAACCAATTGGTATGATTAATTCATTATTCACAAGTTCAATTTCAGCTCTAAGAGGCTGACATTTTAAATTATCTAAAATTCTGTATTGAATTTTAGAAATACTTTTATTTACAAATTCAATTAATTTATCCTCAGATACTCTAAGAAATGCATCTATATGAGGGTAGCCTGTTTTGTTTCCAATCCATAAAGAAAATTTGTAATTTAAAGAATCTAACACACTGTAATTTGGACCTTCATAAATGTTTAAAGTAATATCCACCATAAGTTCCTTTGATACCGTAGTAAGTCTTCCTTTTGCATAACTAAGTTTTATGATTGGATGTAAAGCAAATTCACCTTCATTTAAAGCATTTCTTTTACCCTCAACTAGATTATTATAGTCAAGTGATATTGATTTTTTTACAACTTTACTTGGATTAAATTGAAGTTCTTGAAGAATCTTTTAAATTAATAAAACCAAGATTATTTAAATTATCAAAGATTTCTGAGGAAATTTTCATTGGAAGTTTATCAGTCCACGCAGGTAGTTTGCTAGAAATTGAATAATGTGGTGCCAAGTATGATAAATTTACAAAATCTCTATTCGCACAATTAAGCATGCTATTTACATTTACAAGATAAGCTTTGATTGTAACATTGTAATGTGTTTCATCTTGACTTTCTTCAATGATAACAAAATCCTTTATAGTTGAAGAAGGTCTTATTAAAACATTTTCGTTAAGGTTTGTGTTCATATCAACACTTGAATATCCATCAACCTTTGCTCCTCCTTGAAGACTAGCAAGATAAAGTGCGTCTTCTAAGGCTCTTTTTTTTGCAAGACTAACATTGTTATCTATTATTACAGCTCTGCCTTTAGAAAAAACTTCTTTGTAACTAACTTCATTAGCCAATAAATAAGTGGATCCTAAAAGAATTATAAAAAGTGATGTAAAAAAATAAGCTAGTTGTTTTAAAATTACATCAAAAGAATTATATTGAATTTTTCTCAATTTATGTCCTTTTCTTTACATTGATTGTGCTGATCTAAACAGATACGCAACCATATCTTGATCTATTTCTAAAACTGTTTCGTAAGTATCACTTCCAGTTGGATTTATTCTAACTGTTCTGGCACCTCTGATAACGCCTGATACAATACCTCTAAAAGTGTCATTTTGCACCATTAAATCTATCACAGTTGTATTACTGTCTACTTTCAACCCATGTATTTGTTCTGCAAGTTCTCTCATCGCAGCCATTCTAGCAGATCTGATAGCCATTAATCTTTTTTGTTCAACATTTTGTCCGGGTTGAGTTGAAACTACAGCATATCCAGTGGCAGTAAGAGTAGGAAAATTAATCGACGCTCCGTCTAGTAATTCTCTAGTTTTATTAAGTTGACTAGTTGGCTTTGAATATTCTTCGTAATTCTCTTGAGTTTCATTAGACAAATTTGAATTTGTAAATCCACTCATCATGTTTCCATTACATGATTGCAAAAAAATTGCTAAAACAGGTAATAAAAATTTCTTCATAATTTAATCCTTTTAAAATTAATTTCTTAACTTCGTGCATAAATTATGCCATTTTGTTTTATTTATTGAAATCCTTATTAGGTTTGCATGGCATATCTCTTGCATCTTTTCACACATGATTTTTAAATATAAAAAAACCAGTATTTCTCGACTTTTTTTGGTCAAAATTTTGACACAAAGGATTTATAAATGGATTTAGTGCTAAAAACATTCCAAAAAGAAAACTTTTTGAGTTTTGCTAGAACTTTTAGTATTCCAATTGGAATAATGATTCTAATTGCAATGATGGTTATACCATTGCAACCATGGATGTTAGATATTTTATTTACTTCAAATTTATTGGTTTCTTTATTAGTTTTGATGGTTGCTTTACAAACTTTTAGACCACTCGACTTTTCAAGTTTTCCCACAGTTTTACTTTTTGCAACGGTTTTAAGGTTAGGACTTAATGTTGCCTCAACACGTGTAATTTTAAAATCAGGTCACAATGGTACAGATTCAGCAGGCTCAATAATTGAAGCTTTTGGAGAATTTGTGATGTCAGGAAGTTATGCAGTTGGTTTATTTGTTTTTTCTATTTTAGTAATTATAAATTTAATTGTTATAACAAAAGGAGCTGGAAGAGTTTCTGAAGTGGCAGCTAGATTTACACTTGATGCAATGCCTGGAAAACAAATGGCAATTGATGCTGATTTAAATGCAGGAATTATTACAAGTGAAGAGGCAAAGGGTCGAAGAAATGAAATAGCAAAAGAAGGAGAATTTTATGGTGCGATGGATGGGGCTGCAAAATTTGTGAAAGGAGATGCTATAGCAGGAATTTTAATTTTAGTCATAAATATAATTGGTGGACTTATAATTGGAAGTGTTATGCACGATTTAACAATTAGTGAGTCTGCAGAAACATACATACTTCTGACAGTTGGAGATGGTCTTGTTGCTCAAATTCCCTCATTGCTGCTCGCGATGGCCACAGCTACCATTGTAACTAGAATATCGTCTGATAATAATGATTTAGCAGGACAAATATCAAAACAAATGGGCTTATCGAAGGCATGGGTTCCAGTTTCAGCAGTTCTGCTTCTTTTTGGTTTGGTTCCAGGTATGCCAAATACATTATTTTTAACTGGTGCATTTTTATCAGGACTTATTGCTTGGTTTACTTCCAAACGTGATGGATTAAATCAAATTGAAGAACAACCAGAATCAAAAAATGAAGAAGAAAATATCGGAAATATTGAAATAGATGAAGTGTCTGACAATGCTTCAATATCTCTTGATTTAGGGTATGGTTTAATATCATTAGTTGATTCTACAGATAAAAAATCAGCTGGCCCATTAATCTCAAAAATTACTAGTATAAGAAAACAAGTTTCAAAAGATTTAGGTTTTATAATTCCAAATGTCAGAGTTAAAGATGATTTATCTTTAGACGCAAATTCATATAAAATAAGGATTGGACATACAATTGTTGCTGAGGACAAAATTTATGTTGACAGAAAACTCGCTATGCCTGGAGATGAAACTCAAATAAAGATTCAGGGAATACAGGTTAAAGATCCATCTTTTGGATTAGATGCTGTTTGGATCGAACAACATTTAGTTGCTAAAGCTGAGTCTAATCATTACATGGTTATTGAACCAGAGGCAGTAGTAGGCACACATCTAAATCAAATTTTATTAAAGTATGCAGGGGAATTAATAAGTCAGGATGATGTTCAGTCTTTACTTGATAATTTATCAAAAACTCACCCACAGCTTGTTCAATCAGTCATTCCAAAACTTGTTCCATTACATTACCTCACAATTATTTTAAGAAATTTATTAGTTGAGAGAGTCCCGATAAACGACTTAAAAAAAATTCTTGAAGCTTTATCGAACCTTTCTGAAAAAAAACTCAGTCCAGACGAATTATCTGAGGCAGTAAGACCTGCAATTTCTTCACTACTAATACAGAAGATATCAAATGTAAATGAACCACTTGACGTAATAACATTCAATCCTGAATTTGAACAAATGCTGATATCTATGACCAAAAAAAGTGGTTCCGATGGACTTTTGATTGATCCTTCATTAGCAAAACAAATGATAAAATCCATTATTGATGTAGGAGAAAAATCCTCATTAACTGGAAACTCTTTAGTTGTAGTGACTTCTCCAATTATAAGAAAAGACTTATCAATTTTACTACGTCAACATGTAGATGATATTGTTGTGCTTTCTTTCACTGAGTTACCTGAAAATAAAAGAGTAAAAGTTATCGCAACAATAGGAGAACAAATAACAACAGAAAATAAAAAGGAGCAAAAAAATGAAAACTCAACTATTTAAAGCTAGAGACATGAAAACAGCCATGAATTTAGTAAATGACGAATATGGAGATAAAGCTATTATCCTATCTACAAAAAGAAATAATGGTGTTGTTGAAGTTGAAGCGTCAGACAATGATAAAGTAATTGAAACTCATAAAAAGAAAGTAGAAGAAAAGAAAAATTTTTCAAAAGTTTTCAATAAAGAAATAAACATACCTTCCAAAGAAACAGAATCTAATAAAGACAATATTTCTTATCTTGGAAAGAAAGAATCCAATCAAAACACTCATGGCAAAATCGATACTCAAATGCTTGAAAAAATTCAGATTCAACTTGAATCACTTAAAGATGAAATGAACAAGATGATTATAACTGATCAATCAGGTATTTCTGATAAATTGTCATACTATACACCAATTAAATTAAGGCAAGAAAAGTTTTTACCTGAAATTATAAATAAATTAAGTTATTCTTTTATAGGAAAAAATCTGGAGGAGGGAAGAGTGTCTTTTTTTAGAGAATTATCTAAAAAATTGGCATCAGATGATTTCCCAAGATTATTGAATTCAAAAAATATCTTTATTTTCGGAAATTCTGGGTCAGGAAAATCTACTCTATCTGCAAAAATTGCTTCTTTCTTGTCAGATAAGAAAAATACTAAAAATATTTATTTTTATGATGTAACAAATTCTAGTACTGGAAATTCAGACACATTAAGATCTTACAGTAGAGTTCTGGGCTTTCCTGTAAAAGATTATAATTTTTTTAATTTTAATAAACAAAGTGAGGATGACGCTGTAAACATTTTTGATATTTCTGGAGATATTAATTTTGGTGTACAAAAAATAAAAGAGATAAAAAATTCATTTCCGTCTTTCAATTTTTGTTCTATATTGACATTACCAAGTGGATCAAATTCTGAAATGATTGATGGATTAAGTGATAAAGTCTCTGATATAAGACCTATGATAGCTGTTACAAAACTTGACGAGTGTTGGGTAGGAGCCGAAGAATTTTCTTCTTTAGCCAAAAATAATTCTAGGATTGGAATTGTAACGGGCACAAAAGTTTTGATTGATTCAATTATAGAAGCTAATGAAAACTCACTAACAAAATATATGAAAGAGAATTTTAAAGGTGTCTGATTCGATTGCAATAACCAGCGGCAAAGGCGGAGTTGGTAAAACGACTTTTGCTGTTAACTTATCAATTGCACAAAGAAAGTTTACAGATCAAGTTTTTCTACTAGATACTGATATGGGTATGGCTAATTCTCATGTTCTTTTAGGAGTAAATCCTGAATACAGTATTTCGGATGTAATTTCAGGTGAAAAAAAAATATCTGAAATTATTGAAAATTATAAGAAAGGGATTGATTTAATCTCTGGGGGAACTGCTTCTAATAATCTTCTTAATCTCGAAAATGTAAAGAGGTATTCTATTCTAAATGAAATAGATAATCACCTAAAAAGTTTTAAAAATGTTAAACTTATGGTTGATATTGCAGCTGGTGCTGAAGACAATGCTCTTGTTTTCTCATTGGCTTGCGATCGTATCTTAATTGTAATTGTTGGAGAACCAACTAGCTTTATAGACTCGTATGCTTTGATAAAAGCATTATATTCTAAATCATCCTTTAAAAATTACTGCGTTGCAGTTAACCAAGTAGATAACGATAGTCATGGAAAAGATTTATTCAAAAAATTTCAATCAATTACAGCTAAATTCTTAGATGTAAATTTGCATTATGTTGGATGTGTTAAAAGTTCTCAGAAAATTAGGAAGTCAATTGTTGATAGAAAACCTATAAGTATTAGTGAACCAAAGTCTGACATTTCTCAGTCTTTTTTGAAAATTGCCAAGAATATAAATGAAACGCCATCAAACGAGTGGGGGGGATTAACTTTTCTTTCAAAAGTCCAGAAAAGAGCGTAAGCTATAAATTATGAATAATTATTATTTGGACAAATCACAAACCTCGATAAATGATTTAATTCAAGATAATCTTGATCTTGTAAAGAAAATTGCCTGGCAATTGCATGGAAGAGTTCAGAATATTGTTGAAGTGGAGGATCTTATTCAGCAGGGAATGGAGGGTTTAGTTCATGCAGCACAAAAGTATTCACCAAAAGAGGGTGTAAATTTTTCTCAGTATGCTCAGCTAAGAATTAGAGGTTCTATAATTGATTTTCTAAGAAAGAATTCTAATTTATGCAGAACAACAATAAAAAAAAAACAAGAGTTTGAAAGATCCAAGCTTGATCTTGAAAAAAAATTAAATAGACAAGCCACAGAACAAGAATTGATAGATTTTCTTGGCATTTCAGATGATGAGTTTAATTATTGGAAGAAAGCTTTTGAAGCAAATGTCGTTCAAAGTTTAGATACAGCCTATAATGAATATTCAATTCTTTTTGCCAGTAAGGATGATAATCCAGAATCAAGTTTACAAAACAAAGAATTAAAAAATCAAATTAAAGAAGCATTGGGTGTTTTGAATCAAAGAGAGGCATTGGTGGCTCAATTATATTATGTAGAGGAATTGAATGTTTATGAAATCGCTGAAGTTTTAGAAATAAGTACCGGAAGAATTTCTCAAATTAAAAAATCAATAATTGGAAAATTAAGAAATGAAATCAATCCAGATTGAAAAAAATAAATGGGAAAAAATTAATAAAATCGTTTTGAGGGTTGATAATGTAGATCTAATTTATAAACAAGATTTGACTATTAATTTTGTTTGTGGTTTTGAAAACATATCTAGAGGGAGATGTGTGCTTTTAGTTAAAGAAAAGAATAAAAAACAAATTGATAATTTATTTATTCATAATGACAAAGCTTTAATGGAAGTAAATATATTTTTAGATGAAAAAAAATTAGATAATCTTTTGTATCACATTTCATTAAAAAGAAACTCATCCAAAAAAATGAAAGTAACCATTTCTACTTCAGATAGTCTGATGATTAATCAAAAAGGAGATCTGTATGTTGATAGTGAAACCAAGATAAAAATAAATGAAATTAATTGGAATATTCCATTATTATAGTACTAGCGTGCAGATAATTTTTTTGTTACATCAATTTCTGATTGAAGCATCTTACCACATCCATTAAATGCTTGTTGAGTTCTAAGCATCAATATTATTTCATCAGTAATATCTGTATTCGATTTTTCAAGAAATCCTGCTTGTATTTTTCCAATTGTTCTTTCCTTTGGAGCACCAAATGTAGGAACACCACTTTCAGGTGTTTCATTAAACCTTGCATTCCCAATATTTTTTAAACCATGCTCATTTACAAAATCAGCCAATTCAATTTGACCTACTTTTACTATTGTGTCTAAACCGTAAGTTGCACTTATTGCACCTTCACTGTCAACAGATATTTCAGTCAATAATTCAGGATTACCATTCTCTTCAGTTACTGAACCAAGAAATGGTATATTAATAGGCGTTTGACCAATTCCAAGAAGCGGCAAACCGTCAGTATTAACAAGATTACCTTCCCTATCCAGCTGGAAAGAACCATCTCTAGTAAAAGCTCGTTCTTCCGGTGCGGTATTCAAACCTCTTCCTAAAGGTTGTCCTAAAACAAAGAATCCTTCACCCATTATTGCTAGGTCTAAACTACCATTTGTTGCTTGCAATGATCCTTGAGAAAAGCTTTGTCTTGGTTTTATTGTTTTAACACCCATTCCTGTTGCCTTTTCAGTGGAATTGTTGTGTTGGGAATGATAGAGATCTTCGAACTGTGCCTCACTTTTTTTAAAACCATTAGTTCCAGCATTTGCTATATTGTTTGAAATGACAGCTAAGTCTCTATTTGCGGCATCTAGTCCAGTTCGAATTATTGAAAACATGACTGATCACAGCAAATAGTATGCCATTTTTCTTGTTGGTTTGTGTTTTTAGTAGTATATTCATCAAATTGGGCGGATAGCTCAGTTGGGAGAGCAATTGCTCGACACGCAATAGGTCGCAGGTTCGAACCCTGTTCCGCCCACCAGAAGCTTAGATTATGACGAGAAGAAAATTTATAAAAAAATCTCTTTCTGCAAGTTTATTTGGCGGTGCAGTTGCAAGTTCTTTGTTTTTTCCAAATATTGTTAGCTCAAAGAAAAAACATACATGGGTAGCAGTTTCTGCCTTCGACAAAGCTGGAATTTTGGGAAGGTCCTTTGCAAGGCTATGCGAAGAAATAACTCGAATTTCTGAGGGAGAACTTAATATTAGACTTTTTCATGCAAATGAGTTGGTTGGTGCTTTTGAGTCATTTGATGTAGTTCAAAGTGGAACTTGTCAAATGGGATTTGGATCTCCTTACTATTGGTCAGGTAAGTCTCCTGCAATATCTTTTTTATCTGGAATCCCGTTTGGTTTTAATCAACAGGAGATGGCAGCTTGGTTCTATCATGGAGATGGATTAAAATTAGCAAATAAAGTTTATAATGAATTAAATCTTAAATTCTTTCCGGCTGGTAATACAGGAAATCAAATGGGAGGTTGGTTCAATAAATCAATCAATGAAGTTACAGATTTCAAAGGTCTAAAATTTAGAATGCCTGGTTTAGGTGGAGAAGTGTTAAAAAGTTATGGAACCAATGTGGTATTGCTTCCTGGACCTGACGTTGTTCCTGCAATAACGTCTGGTACAATAGATGGTACTGAATGGATTGGGCCTGCTGCTGATTTAGGGAAAGGTTTACATAAAGTTTGTGATTACTACTATTATCCTGGATGGCATGAACCTGGCACTTGTTTGGAATCATTTATAAATCTTGATTCTTGGAACAAACTTAGCAACGGACTACAAAAATTAGTAGAAGCTTCCTGCGCCAAATCTAATTCGATGATTGCTTCAGAATTCTTTGCAAGAAATTGCTTTGCTGTCAAAAAATTGAAAGATCAATATAACGTTTCATTTATGAGGTATAATGATAAAGTTCTTAAACTTCTTAAGCGAAGGTCTGATGAGGTTGTTTCCGAAATAGCAGCTAAAGATAAGTTATCAAGAGAACTATTTGAAAATATTATTTCATTTAGAGAATTAGCTATTTTTTGGTCACACTACTCTGAAGCAGATTACTTAAATGCAAGAATTTTAAACAATTAAATTTGATTTGGAAGCCACGTTATAATTGTTGGAAATTTATACAAGATTATTAATAAAAATATTTGGATTATAATAAAAGGTATCACACCTTGATAAATATCACTGGTTTTTATTTCCGTTGGACTTACTCCCCTTAGATAAAATAAAGCAAAACCAAAAGGGGGTGTTAGAAAACTTGTTTGAAGGTTAATTGCAAACATTATTGCTAACCAAACAGGATCATAACCTAAAGCAATTAAAGATGGTCCTACAATTGGAACAATTACAAAGACAATTTGAAAAAAATCTAAAAAGAATCCCAATAAAAAAATCACAATCATTACAATCAATAACGAAGTTACTGCACCTCCAGGAATACTAGTAATAAAGTTTTCAACAATAAGGTCACCGCCAAAACCTCTAAAGACTAGTGAAAATAAAGATGCTCCGATAAGAATAAAAAAAACCATTGATGAGATTTTTAATGTTTCTTCACACGCTGACATTAAAGATTTTAATTCTATTTTTTTTTTAATGGATAAAATTATGGAGCCCAAAGCACCTAATGACGCTGATTCAGTAGGTGTTGCAATTCCAAATAAAATAGATCCTAAGACAATTATTATCAAACTTAAAGGTGGTAATATGATCTTTATAATTTCTACTAAGTTGAATGAAGATTTTTTTAAGTTTTTGTCAATCGGAAATAAGCCGGGATTATAAAGTGAACATAAAAATATCCACATAAAGTAAAAACTGACTAATAGTAATCCTGGAATAATTGCACCAGCAAATAAATCAACACTGCTCACCGGATCTGGGGCTAGTTCGCCTGAAATGGCAGATGCTTGTTCATTTGCACCTTGAAATACGTCTGCTAAAAGAACAAGTACAATCGACGGTGGAATAATTTGACCGAGAGTTCCGCTTGCACAGATAACTCCAGTAGAAATTTTTTTATTGTATTTCCATTTAATCATCAATGGAAGAGATAATATCCCCATAGTTACAACTGTTGCACCGACTATACCAGTAGATGCTGCCATAAGGACCCCAACAATTAAAATGGAGTAGACCAATCCACCTTTCTTTTTCCCCCAAATCTTGCTCATATTTTCCAGTAACTCATTTGCTATCCCAGATTTCTCAAGCATCACTCCCATGAAAATAAAAAGTGGAACTGCAATTAAGGTTTCATTAGTCAAAATTCCAAAAATTCTATTTGGTAATACACTTATTAAAACAAGAGGAAATAGATCAAAAAGAAAACCAATCATTCCAACAAAAATGGCAGTTCCGGCTAACGTTAAAGCTACTGGATAACCCATCAATAAAAAAATCGCTAAGATAATGAATAAAAATAATGCGAAAAATTCTTGATTCAGAAATTCAGTCATTTTTTTTTGAAAAAATCAAAGATTCTGTGAATTAATTCTATAGATAGAAGTATTCCCATAAAGAATATAAAAAATTTCAATATGTAAATATTTTGAAGACCACCAGTTTCTTTTGAATCCTCACTTATTAAAAATGATCTTAGAAAGTAGTCATAGCCTTTGGTAATTAGAAAAAAACAAAATGGTAATCCAAATATAATAGATCCAATTAAATTAACTTTACTTTTTTTAATCTCATTAAAATTTCTATAAAGAATGTCAATTCTCACGTGTCCATCTTTGTTTAGGGTGTACGCAATACCAAACAAAATAAAACAAGCGTGAGTCCAAATATAAAGATCTTGCAACCAAGTAAATCCAATTGAAAAAATATATCTTAAAATTACTGATAGGCTTACTAAAGTAATGAGAATCAAGATGAAGATAGAAGCCATATTTCCAAAAAATAAATTAATCTTCTTAAGCGTGATTTTTGGTATGAATTTTTTCATTTTCCTAAATGATTGTAATACATTTTCTTTGATTGACAAATTTTTAGAATTAATTATTAAATAGATTTATGAAAGTGTTAAGGTCAATTAAATCTGCAAAATCTAGACACAGAGATTGTCGTGTAGTGAAACGAAAAGGCAGACTTTATGTAATAAATAAAACAGACGCACGATTTAAAGCTAGACAAGGCTAACTTATTTTAGCAATCCTTAAGTTATTTGTTGAGCCTGATACACCAATAGGTGCTCCAGCAGTTATAACAACGTAATCTCCCTTTTTACAATTTTTTCCTTTTTTGCCACATCGCATGCATTTTCAATCATTCCTGAAAAGCTTTTTGGCTCTAATGCATGAATGTTGTGAACCCCCCAAATTAAAGCAAGCTGCCTAGCTGTTAGTCTCTCAGGAGATAAACCTATAATAGGAACAGTTGGTCTTTCTCTAGCTGCTCTTTTTGCCGTTCCTCCAGATCTGGTATAGGTAAAAATTGCTTTAGCTAAAACAGTTTTTACAACCTGAGATGCAGCTGAACTTATTGCATCTGAGGTAGTTTCTTCAAGTTTTATTTTTTTACTCTCTAATAGCTGTCTATAAGAAAAATCATTTTCCACACCTCTTATAATTCTATCCATAATTTTCACAGATTCTATAGGAAATTTGCCTGATGCTGTTTCAGCTGAAAGCATAACACAGTCAACCGAATCGAATACAGCAGTGGCGACATCTGAAGCTTCAGCTCTTGTTGGTGATGGAGAATTAACCATTGAATCAAGCATTTGAGTTGCAACAACAATTGGCTTTCCATGATTTCTACAAGCATCAACAAGTCTTTTTTGTATAATGGGTACTTCCTCTGGTGGCATTTCAACTCCTAGATCTCCCCGGGCAACCATTGCAGCATCACAATGTTTTAATATTTCTTCCATTCTTTTTATTGCAAGTGGTTTTTCAAATTTAGCCATGATTGCTGTTTGATCACCAGTAATTTTTTTTAGTTCAAGTAGATCATTAGCTTTTTGTACAAATGATAACGCTACATAATCAAGACTGAGGTTAAGACATAATTCTAAATCTTTAATATCTTTTTTGGTTAATGATGATACCTTTATAAATACTTCTGGAATATTTACACCCTTTTTATTAGAAATTCTTCCACCATTAATTACTTCTGTTACGATTTTTTCTGAGTTTACACTTTGAATATTTAAAATGATTTTTCCATCATCAATCAAAATTCTATTATTTTTTTTTACAGATTTGAAGATTTCAGGGTGAGGAAGTAAAATTCTTGACTCATCACCTAATTTTTCATTTAAATCTAACGAAAACTTTTGATTATTTTTTAATAAAACAGATCCGTTTTTAAAATTCCCAATTCTAAATTTTGGTCCTTGTAAATCTCCTAAAATAGCAATTGGTCTACCTAATCTTTTTTCGTATTGTCTTATATGAAAAACTCTTCTGCGATGATCTTCATGAGTTCCATGACTAAAATTTAATCTAAAAATATCTGCACCAGCTTGAAAGAGTGAATGAATTTTAACTGGAGACGATGATGATGGACCTAAAGTCGCAATGATTTTTGTATTTCTGTTTCTTAACATTTCTTATTTACTTTATACTACACTAATTAACTATTTGATATAAAATTAAATCCAGATGGAACCTGTATTTTTTGCAAAGGAATTTGAAAATAAAAATTTAATTAATCACATAGTTTTTATTTGTGATCATGCTTCAAATTATATTCCGCGAAAATATAAAAAACTTGGAATCTCTGATAGTAATTTAGAAAGTCACATTGCTTTTGATATTGGTGCAAAGAATTTAACAATTAATTTAGCTAAAAAATTAAAACAATCTTATTTTTTATCAAATTTTTCAAGATTGTTAATTGACCCAAATAGAAAAGAAACTGACAGAGAATTAATAACAGTGAGGTCATTCGGAGTGGAAATACCCAAAAATTTAAATATTTCTGTTCAAGAAAGGGAGCACAGAATTAATTTTTTTTATAATTACTACCATAAAAATTTAGGGAATTTTGTGAAAAAAAAAATTAATAAATACAAAAAAGTTTTTTTGGTTTCAATTCACAGTTTTACCAAAAAATCCAAAAACTTGAATAGAGGAATAGAAGTTGGTTTGTTGTGGAATAAAAGTATGGATCTTTTACTACCTATTCAAAGAAATCTAAAAGACAACAAAATTCACTTTGGAAGAAATTATCCATATTCTGGTTTTCATTACAATTATACTGTTGACAGACTATGTATGAATTTTGACTTAAAAAATATTACCATAGAAATTAGAAACGATTTGATTTGTAATCAAAAAGGAATTAAAAAATATGTAAAACTAATGTCAAATATATTTAAGGAATTTCTAAATGAATAAAAACCACGAAAAGGAAAGTATAGAAGCTGCTACATTTAGAAGGCTAATTTCTCATCTTCAAAAAAATACTCAAGTACAAAATATTGATTTAATGAACTTAGCAGGCTTTTGTAGAAATTGTCTTTCAAAATGGATGGTAGAAGAAGCAAAAAAAATGAATATAAGTCTTGATTATGATAATGTTCGTTCTGAGGTTTATGGAATGGATTACAATGAGTGGAAAAAAAAATTTCAAACTCCGATTGAATAAATGAATATTTTAGTTACTGGAGCTGCGGGTTTTATTGGTTTTCACACATGTCTTTCCTTACAAACAAAACATATGATATACGGTCTTAGATAATTTAAACGATTATTATGACGTCAATCTTAAGAAAAGTAGACTAAAGCTACTTAAAAAGAATAAGAATTTTAAATTTTTAAAGACAGATATTCAGAATAAAAATTTATATAATAAATTTAAAAGAATTAAATTAGACATAATAATTAATCTTGCTGCTCAAGCAGGCGTTAGACATTCACTCAAAGATCCATTTTCATACATTGATTCAAATGTATTAGGACAAATAAATTTACTTGAATTTGCAAAAAAACTTAATGTTAAAAAATTTATTTACGCAAGCTCCTCATCTGTTTATGGAGGAAATGAGAAGATGCCATTCTCAGTAAAACATCGAGTTGACAAACCTATATCGCTATATGCTGCTTCAAAAAAATCAACAGAACTGCTAGCTGAATGTTATTCTCATTTATTTAAAATTAAGTGTATTGGGTTAAGATTTTTTACAGTTTACGGTCCTTGGGGTAGACCTGATATGGCTACTTTTATTTTCACAAAAAAAATTATAGAAAATAAAAAAATAAATATATTTAATTACGGAAATATGAAAAGAGACTTTACTTATATTGATGATATTGTTGAAGGTATAAAAGGTGCAGTAAATCTAAAAGGTGATTATAAACATAAAATTTATAATTTAGGAAACAATAAACCAGAAGATTTAAAAAGGTTTATATCAATAATAGAAAAAAACTTAAAAGTTAAAGCAAAAAGAAATCTTTTACCAATTCAACCAGGTGATGTAGCTAAAACTTCAGCGAATATAGATGAGAGTAAAAGAGAATTAAATTTTAATCCAAAAACTTCTATAGACGAGGGCATACCAAAGTTTATTGAATGGTACAAGCAATACTACAAAATTAAATAATTTATTTGTAAAGTTTTTCTATTTCGTCTTTATAACTTAAATAAACTCTTTCCCTTTTTATTTTATGAGTTTGGGTAAGAAATCCATTTTCATATGTAAATTTTTCTTTTAGCAGTAAAAATTTCCTAATTCTCTCTAAAGAATTCAATGAGGTATTAATTTTTTATAAGTTCTGTATATTTACTTTTATTGCTTGAGTCTTGAACTACGAGCAAAGCTATTAAAAAAGGTTTGTTATCTCCGAAAACAACAGCTTGTTCAATTTCAACTTGTTCCGACAATTTGGTTTCAATTTTTTGTACAGATATATTATCTCCACCAGATGTAACAATCAGATCTTTTTTTCTTCCATTTATTACCAACCTTCCCATTTTGTCTAAAAATCCTAAATCACCTGTGTAAAGCCATTCTTTTTTGATAGTTTGCGAGGTTAGTTTTTTACTTCTCCAATAACCATTCATTACATTGGAACCCTTAACAAGAATTTCTCCATCAACTGCAATTTTTATTTCTACGTTTTTAACAGGAAAACCAACTGTATTTGGATTGTTGAATTTTTTTGTATTACAACTTATCAGAGGTGCGGCCTCTGTTTGTCCATAACCTTGTAATAATGTTAAACCAATTTTATTAAAAAATAAACCAATCTGTGGGCTTAATGCTGCGCCTCCAGATATAAGTGCTTTGACCTTTCCTCCAAAAATTTTTCTAACTGTGGTTCTTAAAAATAGAAAAATAAATATTTGGCTTAAATATTTTCTCAACTTATTTTGTTGATTATCCTCAAGACCATTGAAGCAAATATTTAAAATTAAACGTTTAAAAAAACCTACTTTGTTTATCTGACTCTTGATTTTTTTAAAAATGTTTTCAAATAGTCTAGGTACTCCAGAAAATATTGTAGGTTTAATTTCTTTTACTTCATTCATTAACTTATCTAAAGAAGAGCAAAAGTAAATTTCACCCCCTATTAATAAAGGAAAATAAAGTCCTGCCATTCTCTCATATGAATGAGATAATGGTAAAAAAGAAATAAACCTTTCATTATCAATTCCAAAATCATTAATTATATTCAATGATGCAAAAAGATTATGTATTAAAGCTTTATGACTTAGAGTCACCCCTTTTGGTTTTCCACTAGTTCCTGATGTGTAGATAATAGTTGAAATATCATTTAAAGAAACATTTTGCCTTTTGACTCTTTTTTTTTTTTCTGATGAAATTGAAAGATAATTTATATGACTATCATGTTTTTCAATAGTTATAATTTTACTGAGATCAAAATTTTCCAAAATAGCCTGATTTTTTTTTAGAATATTATCATTTTCAAAAATGATTATCTTAGGAGATGAATTTTTAATAATGAACGCATTATCGTCTAAATTATTAGTAACAAATGCCGGTACGGTAATTCCACCAACACTCATTATTGCAATATCAAATTCAACCCATTCAATTCTGTTAGACGATAAGAGAAAAACTCTATCCCCTTTTTTTAAACCTAATTTGGTGAGAGAATTTATAATTTTATCAATATTCATCCCAATTTTTTGAAAAGTTTTACCACTCCAGTTTTCTTTAACCTTAGAAAATAAAAATTTTTTTTTAGGAAAATTTTTTTTATAAAAATCAAAAATATCTGTTAAATTCGAAGCATTTTTTAAAAGACTTGAAAATTTAATTTTTTTATTCATTTTATAGTATTAAATACTTGTTTTTTTCTATGTCAAACTTACCAATCTGGAATCTTGCCGACTTTTATCCAAACTTTAACTCTAAACTTATAAAGGACGATTTAGATAAAATTAATAAGCAATCAATTTCATTTTCAAATAAGTACAAATCTAAACTGAAAAATCTTAGTTCTCAAAAATTGATTGAGTCAATTAAACTATATGAAAGAATAGAAGAAAAAATTTATTTTATAAAAAGTTTTTCTTTCCTAACCTATTGTACAGATCAGTTAAACAAAAGCAAAAGCAAGTTTTACCAAAGTACTCAAGAAATATTATCAGAGGTTGAGAAAAATCTAATTTTCTTCAGTATAGAAATCAATAACCTCGATAAAAAAAAAATTAATTCTATTAAATCCAGCAAATATAAAAGCTGGATTGAGAATCTTAATAAGTTTAAAAAATATCAACAACCTGAATTAATCGAGAAGCTTTTAATGGAAAAATCACTTACAAGTTCATCTGCATGGATAAAGTTTTTTGACCAAAACATGACGCGTTTAAAGTTTCCTTATAAAAATAAAACTCTAAATGAAACCGAAATTCTAAATCTATTTTCATCTCCTAAAGAATCAGTGAGAAAAGAAGCAGCCCAATCTTTCGGAAATACGTTAAGACAAAATATTTTCTATTTCACATTTGTAATGAATAATATCTCCAAAGATCTCGATATTGATAAAAAATTAAGAGGTTTCAAATATGCTGAATCATCAAGGCATTTGTCGAATCAGATTGATAAAGAAGATGTCGATTCTTTAGTAAAAACTGTACAAGCAAACTATAAATCGATATCACATAGATATTATAGATACAAAGCTAAGCACTTTGGGAAAAAGAAGTTGAATTACTGGGACAGAAATGCACCATATCCCAGATCAAAGAACTATGTGGTATCATGGAAGCAAGCAAAAGATATTGTTTTAAGCTCTTACTATGAATTTGATCAAAGAGTCGGTGATATTGCTAATTTATTCTTTGAAAAATCGTGGATACACGCGAAACCACAAGAAGGAAAAACTTCAGGAGCATTCTCTCATCCCACTGTTCCGTCTTGTCACCCATACATATTAGTAAATTTTCAAGGAAAAATTAGAGATGTAATGACTTTAGCACACGAACTTGGCCATGGTGTACACCAATACCTTTCAAATAAGAAAGGTTTGTTTTTAGCTGACACACCTCTAACATTAGCTGAGACAGCAAGTGTTTTTGGCGAAATGTTAACGTTTAAATCACTCTTAAAAAATTCTAAGAGTAAGAGCGAAAAGATTTATCTCTTGAGATCAAAAATTGAAGACATGTTAAACACTGTATTTAGGCAAGTTTCATTTTTTTTATTTGAGCGTAAACTTCATGATATGAGAGCAAAGGGCGAGTTATCTGATGAGGACATATCAGAATTGTGGATGAATAGTCAAAAAGAAAGTTTGGGAGACAGTATAATCCTTTCAAAAGACTACAGTTATTTTTGGGCTTACATTCCTCACTTTATTCACTCACCTTTTTATGTTTATGCATACGCATTTGGGGACTGTCTAGTTAATTCACTGTACTCCAAATATGAATCTTCACAGAAAGGTTTCAATGACAAATATCTAAACCTATTGAAATCTGGTGGATCTCAAAATTATCAAACTCTTCTGAAAGGTTTTGATTTGAACCCAAAAAATAAAAATTTCTGGCAAATGGGTATGAATTTGATTAAAAGTTTAATAGATGATTTAGAAAAAATAAGTTAGGTCGTATAAAATTATGAAATTAGTTGTTCCAATGGAAATTACCGAAGGTGAATCCAGAGTAAGTATAACACCAGACTGTATCCCAGCTTTAATCAAAATGGGTTTCAAAGTTTTTGTTCAAAAAGATGCTGGAATTGGATCATCTTACACTGACGATGATTATAAGAAGAGTGGTGCAAAGATATGCTCCAAACTGAGTGAACTGTATGGTAAAGCAAATTTAGTTGTTAAAATACAAAGACCAATAAAGTTAAAAAAGATAAATGAGTATAATTTACTCAAAAATTGTGAGTTACTTACACTTCTCTACGAACAAAAATTTAAAAACGAATTCAACATGCTTAAAAAGTTAAAAATTAATGTTTTTGCACTTGAAAAAATGCCCAGAATTTCAAGAGCTCAAAGCATGGATGTTTTATCCTCACAAAGTAATCTATCCGGTTACAAAGCTGTAATTGATGCAGCGAGTGAGTTCAACAAAGCTTTTCCATTAATGATGACATCCGCAGGTACTGTTGCTCCTGCTAAGGTTCTAGTAATAGGAGCGGGAGTTGCTGGATTACAGGCTATTGCAACTGCTAAAAGACTCGGGTCTGTCGTATTTGCCTTTGATGTTAGATCTTCAACAAAAGAGCAGGTCGAAAGTCTTGGAGCCAAATTTGTTGATGTAGCAACTAATGATTCTGGGGAAACAGCTGCTGGATATGCTAAGGAAATGACAGCCTCTTACAAAAAGAAACAAAATGCTATTTTAGCCGATACATTGAAAAAAATGGATATTGTTATTACTACTGCTCTTATTCCAGGTAAAAAAGCTCCAGTGCTTCTAAGTAAGAAAATGGTTGAATCAATGAAGGTAGGGAGCATCATAATTGACCTTGCATCGGAATTTGGAGGTAATTGTGAATTGACTAAACATGGTGAAAAAGTCATTTTCAAATCAAAAAAGATCATTGGCCCTAAGAATCTTGCATCTTCGGTAGCACAAGATTCATCAAGATTGTATTCAAAGAATGTTGTTAACTTCTTAATGAACTCTTGCGATTCGGGAAAATTCAAAAGCTTTAATTGGGAAGATGAAGTGGTAAAAGAAACTTGTGTTGTTAAAAATCTAATAAACCCTAAAAAGGAAAGTAAATAATGGAAAATATTGATCCAATCATTAATTTAATAATGATCTTCATACTAGCATGTATTATAGGTTATTATGTAATATGGGGAGTTACATCAGCATTACATTCTCCCTTAATGGCTGTCACAAATGCAATATCGAGTGTTATTATTGTGGGAGCAATAATAGCAGCAGGACCAGAAGAAATAAATTTTTCCTCAATAATGGGTTTTTTGGCAATAATTCTTGCTTCAGTCAATATTTTTGGGGGGTTTGTTGTATCTCATAGAATGCTTTCTATGTTTAAAAAAAAAGAAAAGAAGAAAAATAAATGACAGAAAATTTAACAGCAATTTGCTATCTTATTTCGGCAATTTTTTTCATTTTAGCACTAAAAGGTTTATCCAACCCAGAATCCGCAAGAAATGGAAACATAATGGGTATAATTGGTATGACAATTGCCATTATAACTACGTTAAATAACCCTAATGTAGATTCATTAGCACTTATAATTTTAGGGATTATTATTGGTGGCGCAATAGGTACCTTCATTGCTCTTAAAGATTGAAATGACAGCTTTACCTCAGTTAGTTGCGGCTTTTCATTCATTAGTCGGCTTGGCAGCTGTTTTTGTTGCAGCTAGCGCTTTTTACACACCTGGCAGTTATGGAATTGTTGATGAAAACGGTATGATTTATCCGTCAAGTTTAGTAGAAATGTCAATTGGTGTGGCAATTGGAGCGATAACCTTTACCGGTTCAATTATAGCATTTTTAAAGTTACAAGGTTTAGTTAGTGGAGCACCAACAACCTTTTTTGGACAACATTTTTTGAATCTATTTTTATTTATTTCACTAATTGTTTTAACAGTAATGTTTACACTAGAATCCTCAAAAGATGTTTTTTGGTTGATTGTAAGTTTGTCTCTTTTACTTGGCATACTTTTGATTATTCCTATTGGTGGCGCCGACATGCCAGTTGTAGTATCAATGTTGAATTCTTACTCTGGATGGGCAGCAGCTGGAATAGGTTTCACACTATCCAATCATCTTCTTATAATTGTTGGTTCCTTAGTTGGAGCATCTGGAGCAATTTTAAGTTATATAATGTGCAAAGGAATGAATAGATCCTTTATAAGTGTCATATTAGGAGGGTTTGGAGTCGAGGAGGGTACTTCAGTTGAAAAAGATAAAAATAAAACTGTAAAAACTGGGAGTCCAGAGGATGCTGCCTTCATTATGTCTAACGCCAGTAGTGTAATAATTGTTCCTGGTTATGGTATGGCAGTAGCTCAAGCACAACACGCTCTAAGAGAGATGTGCGACATACTAAAGAAAAATGGAGTTACCATAAAATACGCAATCCACCCCGTAGCTGGAAGAATGCCTGGGCATATGAATGTTTTACTCGCAGAGGCCAACGTTCCTTATGATGAGGTGTTTGAGTTGGAAGAAATCAACAGCGAGTTTTCTAACACAGATGCAGCTTTTGTTATCGGTGCAAACGACATCACAAATCCAGCGGCAAAAACAGATAAGTCAAGTCCTATTTACGGCATGCCTATTTTGGACGTTGAAAACTCTGGAACAGTACTTTTTGTAAAAAGGTCTATGGCTTCAGGATATGCTGGTGTAGACAATGAATTATTTTTTAGAGATAACACAATGATGCTTTTCTCAGATGCAAAAAAAATGGTTGAAGATATTGTTAAAAGCTTAGATTAGAGACGAAAAGATTAATAGCCTTGTATTTCTATTTTTTTTCTAAGCATCTTCTTATAACGTCTAGTACATTCATTCAACAGCCTTGCTTTTTTTTCAGATGGCTTCTCATATGCTCTTCTTTGCTTCATTTCTTTGAAAATGCCTTCTCTTTGGAGTTTCTTTTTCATAGCTCTCATTGCTTTTTCAAGATTGTTGTCTCTTACATTTACTCTAATAATTACATATCTCCTTTAATTGTGCTTACTTTTATATAAAATAATGTGATAATGTAAATAACTTTTTAAAATAATGAATAATAAAACTAACTCACTTAAAATAATCAATTCCATAATAAAGTTTTTAAATGAAGGCTTTGATTCCAAAAAAAGTTTAGAGATGACAGCAAAAGAGTTAAAATTAAACCAAAAAAAAATAGAAGAGGTAAATAAAAATGTTTTATATGACGGAATAAATTCTTTAATTATTGTCATTAATCTCTTCATAAATCAAGAAATGAAAACTTTCATATCTAAAGATTTTAAAAAACTCAGAGTAAATGAAAAAATTAGATTTTTAATACTTAGTAGACTTAAAATTATTGATAAATTTTTCGACAGAAAATTAATTTTTAAATTAGTTGTTAAACAAAAGTCTTTAAGTAAAGCAGGTGTTATGCTTTTTAATGTTAGTGATGAAATTTGGCACTTATCAGGTGATACATCTACTGACTTCAACTATTATACTAAAAGGATAATTTTGATGAATGTGTATTCTGCGTCATTTTTTTATTTTTTAAGGGACAACTCAACGGAGTATTCAAAAACAAAAGACTTTATTGACAAACAAATCAGCTATGTGTTGAAATTTGGTAAACTTAAATCAAACTTATTTAATTTCATTTATTCAAATAAAACATAATGTCCCATCTTTCTATTTGATTTGATATTTTTTTTAAAGTAATCATAAGTCTTATAGTTGTTCTTTATTTTTTTTAAAGACATATACTCTTCACCTATTATGTTAATCATTTTACAATTCCTATATGGCTCAGGTTCATAAACTTCATTGCAATTTATAATAGAAACCAAATTGTCAAATTGACTAAATTTACATGCATCCATAGTCCAATGACCAGAATTGTGAGGTCTAGGTGCGAGTTCATTAATTAAAATTTGATCGTCGTTAGTTATAAACATTTCGACTGCTAAAATTCCATTTAGATCTAGATTTTCAGAAATATAAATTGCTTTTTCTATCGCAGATTGTTTCAAATGGTTATCAATTTTTGCTGGAAAGATTGTTTCTCTTAATATTGATTCTTTATGAATATTTTTTACTGGCGGATAAACAATAATATTAGACGAGTTTCTTGCAACTATAACTGAAATCTCTAATTTAAAATTAACTTTTTCTTCTATAATACAGTTCTGTAAAATCTGATTTTCAAATTGACATAGATTTTCTTTTTTTACGGTAGATTGTCCTTTACCGTCGTAACCAAATTCTTGTGTTTTAAGAATACAATTATAGTTTAAATTTTTTGCAGACTCTTTTAAATCTTTAAAATTATTAACTTCAAAAAATTTTGTAGTCTCAATATTTTCCAATGAATTTAAGAAATTTTTTTCTAATAATCTATTTTGTGAAATTTCGATTATATTACTTGAAGGAAAAAGATTCTTTCTTTTTTCTATTATCCTTAAAAAATCTTTATGAATATTTTCTGTTTCAACAGTACAAAAATCAGAATCTTCAATAAATTCTTCTATTTTTTCTTTGCTTTTTATATTACCAATTATGTGTTTGTCACAAAATTTTCTTGCGCTAAAATTTTCCTCTTGGGAATAAACTAAGGTTTTAAGGCCAACTTTTCGTGCTGCAATACAAATGAACATCCCAAGCTGACCACCTCCAATTATTCCAAGAGTTTTATTGTTCATTAATAGGTATTTTTTTTATAGATTTTGTTTGTTTGATTCTGAAATTTTCTAGTTTTTTCTCAATTTCTGGATATTTATTACCTAAAATTGAAATAGCAGCTAAAGCTGCATTAATGGCACCTGGTTTTCCAATTGCAACAGTAGGCACAGGTATTCCTGCAGGCATTTGAACAATTGAAAGCAAACTATCTAAACCTTTAAGCGTTTTTGTTTCAATAGGAACCCCTATAACTGGAACTGAGGTTAAAGCTGAAATCATTCCTGGTAAATGCGCTGCACCACCTGCTCCTGCAATAACAACCTCCACTTTTCTTTTTTTAATTTTTTTTGCAAAGTCATAGAGTCTGTCTGGTGTTCTATGAGCAGAAACTATTTTTTTTTCATGTTTAATATCAAAAGTCTTTCAGAATCTTTTCAGTTGAACTTAATACTTTCCAATCTGATTGACTACCCATAACTATTGAAACAAGAATATTTTTTTTCATTTTAAAAAAAAAGTAGACGTTAATAATAAATCATATTAACATATAAAATATGGAAAGAATTTTTACTAAAGAAAAAAAAATTAAATCTTTACTTTCTAAACATCAGTTTTTCGATTCACTAATTCAAAAAAGAAAAAAAAACATAAGTATTGATGATTTAGAAATTAATGATTTAAAAAAAAAAAAATTAATGATTAAAGATAAAATAATAAAAACTAGCTTCCTCTTAGTCTTTATTTCTGTATTTATCAATTATTGCTTCAATATCTTCTTTGTTGCATAACCCAAGCTCAAAAGGGTTTTGAGCTCGAACATTCTGAATATTCCAGTATGATCTATCTCTGATCGACTGGACAGTTTTTTTTGTTGTCCCAATAAGTTTGCAAATTTTTGAATCTGGCATCTCAGGAAGATTCTTTATAAACCAATAGATTCCATTAGGTTTATCTGCACGTTTTGAAAGTGGAGTATACCTTGAACCCTTTGTTTTAGTTTCTGGAACAGGTATATCTGAATCCCTGATTGTTAAACCTAGTTTTTGATTTTTTTCGCATTTTGAAATTTCTTCTTTAGATAGTTCGCCATTTTCAACTGGGTTTCTAGGTAAGATGCCACTTGAAACTTCACCGTCAGCTATCGCCTGAATTTCTAATATATGAAGGCCTACGAAATTTCCAATTTGCTCGAAGGATAAAGATGTATTTTCTATCAACCAACTTGCTGTAGCTTTTGGCATTAATGGTTTTCTCATTTTACTTTCCTAAATTTCTATAACAATTTTTCCAATATGTCCGCCACCTTCAAGATACTTGTGAGAGGAGACAACATCTTTTAATTTAAATACTGAATCAATATAACACTTTATTTTACCATTCTCAAAGTTTGGAAAAACAATTTTTTTTAGATCGTGTAATATCTTTGCTTTATATAAGTTTTATCTCTAATTCTTAATGTAGATCCAGTAATAGTAAGTCTTTTAAGCATTATCTTCATCAGGTTTATACTAACTTGTGACCCATTTAAAAAACCAATATTTATTAATTTTCCATCAGACTTTAAAAGATTGATATTTTTGTTTATATAATCCCCACCAATATAATCCAGAATAATGTCAATACCTCTTTTTTCAATTTTCTTGATTTCATCAAAAAAATCAGTTTCTTTATAATTATATACATTGTGAACTCCAAGACTTTCACAAAATTTTTTTTTTCTTATTTGTACCAACTGTTGTAAATATTTCGGATTTATATAACTTTAGTATTTGTATAGCAGCAACACCAATTCCACTTGTTCCACCATGAATTAACACTTTTTGTTTTTCTTTCAATTTACCTCGTAGTATTAAGTTTGACCAAACCGTAAAAAAACACTCAGGAATGGTTGCGGCTTCTTTTAAGGAAATATTTTTGGGAATTTTAAAAGTTGTTTCCTTGTCTGCAGAACAAAATTCAGCATATCCACCACCATTAACAAGTGCTGCAACTTTGTCACCCTTCTTAAAATTTTTGACATTAGCTCCAATTTTATGGACATAACCAGATACTTCTAGACCAAGAATTTTTGAATGATCCGGTGGTGGAGGATAATTCCCTTCACGTTGAATGATATCCGGTCTATTAACTCCTGCATATTTTACTTTAATAAGAATTTGATCGTCATTTATTTCTGGTATTCCGCAGTTGGAAATTTTCATGACATCAGGTTTTCCTGGAGTGTCAAAGCATACAGCTTTCATGTAATTTTATTTTTTAAAATTAAGATTTTGGAATCTTTTTTGAAATTTGGCCACCTGACCGTCTGAATCTAGCATTTTTGAGTTTTCGCCAGTCCATGCCGGATGTGAAACGGGGTCTATATCTAGTTTGAGTATTTCACCTTCTTTACCATAGGTTGATCTGGTTTCAAAAGTTGAACCATCTGTCAACTTGACAGTAATTTTGTGATAATTAGGATGTATATCTTTTTTCATAATTCTTGACTCATTTTATATAACTATTAAATTACATTTGCAATACCAAACAAATATATAATGATAGAATTTAAAAAAAAAGCTCTAGAAACTTTAGATGATATATTCAATTTAGTAGAGTCGAAGTTTGATAATTACGAAGTTGATTATGAAGATGAAAATCTTAGGATAGATTCGCTTGAAGGAAAAGGTACTTTTATTGTGAGCATTCACACACCGACATCTCAGATTTGGTTATCTTCTCCTATAAGTGGCGCTCACCATTTTGAAAACAAGTCGCCGGAGTCAATTGAATGGACTAGTACCAGAGATGCAAATATAAATCTAAAACAACTTATTATCAAAGAATTAGGCTCAGAATAAATGAAAAGTAAGCTAATAAAAATATTCAGAGTCAAAGATTTTAATCAGCTGATAATAATATTTATTGTTTTTGGTATAACTGGTTCTTTATCAGTAGTTTTAGGAAAATATGTCTTAATCAACATATTTGGAGAAAGTTTCTTAAACAACGATTATTATTGGCTTTTGCGTTTGATTTTAATTTTTCCAATCTATCAAATTTTACTCATTATAGTAGGAGCATTATTTGGACAATTTAGATATTTCTGGGAAATTGAAAAAAAGATCTTAATTAAGATGAAACTCATAAAATCAACGCGTAGTTAGTTTGATTTCTATCCTTCTATTCTTCTGCAATGAGGACGCACTGTTGCCACTATCAATTGGATAGTTTTCTCCAAAACCAGCTGCAACAAGTCTATGAGGTTCTATTCCCTCTTTAATGAAAAATTTTACGATGTTAATGGCTCTAGAGCTTGAAAGATTCCAGTTTGAATTAAATTTTTCATTGTTAATAGGTATTTTATCGGTGTGTCCATCAACTCTTAATATCCAATCTATTTTATCTGGGATTTTTTCTGAAATCTCTTCAGACTCAAAACAATTTTACTTAGTTTTTCATACCACTTTTCTGAATAATATCAGAACCTGATTCAAAAAAATTTCTGAAGGAAAAATAAATCTATCACCTACTACTACTATGTCTTCTCTTTCACCAATTGCTTGCTTTATTTTTTTAAAAAAGACAGATTGATATTTTTTCAATTCTAATACTTTTCCTGCAAGAGCTTGATTTAATTTTTTTCCTAAATTTTTAATTATTTCTTTATTTTTTTTGTCCTCTTCCTCAGAGTCAATAAGAACTTTCGAAAGCTCTGTAAGTCTTTTATTTAACTTATCAATGTCTCTTTTTAATTCAAATGCTTCGAGTGAGATTTTTTTGTTTTCTGTATTGAGTTTCTTGATATTTTGATTTTTAGACTTAAGACTGTCAAGCAATCTCCCTTTTTCATTCACTAACTCTTCTAATTCTTGAATTTTCATTTTAAGAAGATAATCAGATTTATTTTTAAGTTCCTCGATTTTTTTATTTTTTTCAGTGAGTTCATTATTTTTTTTTTCAGAATTCTTAAAGGAAACTAAAAGGTCTTTATAGGATTTTTGAATTTTTTTCTTTTGTTCGTTTATTTCGTTTAATTCGTAAAGTAATCTTTTAACTTCATTGTCCAGAGAAGATATTTCTCCTCTTTTAATTTGAAGTTGATCATTGAAATAGATTTGAGTAATTGTTGAAATTAAAACAGTAAAAATAGTAACAATAAGAAGAGTTCCTAGAATATCAACAAATCCAGGCCAAATATTTATTTCATAAATATTTTTTCTATTTAGTCTCACTATCTTTTACTTACATTGGCGATTGTTTTTGATAAAACTTTAATTTCTTCTTTAATGTCTCTATTAAGATTTGTATTTTCAGAAATAATTCTATTAATTTCGTTGATTGATTTTGAAATTGATTCTTGATGGAGATTCTGTTTTTCAATAACTGCTGTTGACTTTTTTAAGTTTTCAGTTGTAACCTCTATCAATGACTCAATATAAGCCGGAGCAAGATTCTTTTTATCACTCTCATCCATATTCATTAAAGAAAATTTAGTACGCTCAGCTAGCTTTTCCTCTACTTCATTATAAAATCTATTTTGAGCTTGATTTGATTGTAAATCTAGAAAACCTAAAATTAGTGACCCACCAAGTCCAAACAAAGAAGAACTAAATGCTGTGCCCATTCCACTGAGTGGTTGTTCAAGACCTTGTTTTAAAACTTGAAATAATTTCTGAGTATTTTCTGAAAAATCTAAACCTTTAACTGTAATGCTAACTGAATTAATTGTTTCAAGCAATCCCCAAAACGTTCCAAGTAAACCTAAGAATATTGTCAAACCAATCATATATCTTGATATTTCTCTACTTTCTATAAGTCTTCCTTCTAAACTTTCCATAACGGTTTTCATTGAAGATTGTGAAAAGATAAATTTTCCTGAACGTTCTTTTAAATAATTATCTAGATATTTCAAAAGTTTTGGGGACCTTACGCTTAGTTTGCTTCCCGAAGATAACTTGAAAACGTTATTTAACCAGTTTAACTCATTTTTGATATTTATTAGTTGTTTAATTATAAAAACTATTCCAGTTCCAATTATAATAAGTATAACAGAATTAAGAGTTTGATTAGTGAGAAAGAAGCTTTCAAGATTTTCAAAATGTAGAAAAAGTAAGCCTGAGATCAAAGATAAGAAAAAAAGTATTCTTATTAAATATTTCCCTACGATCTTCATTTATACACCAATAAAATTTAATATTACCTCATTCTTCCAGTTTTTTGTTACATTTTCTTCATTTGTTTCAATTTTTATTCTATTATGCGATATACCCTGATTAATTAAAAAAGCTCTTATATAAAGTGATCGTGACTTGGAGATTTTTTTATATTTATCAAAATTCTTTTCTTTTTTTGAGAAAAAAGTTTTTATCACTATTTTTACAGGTTTGTCTTTGATTATATTTGCAAATTCCTTAAGCATTTTTTTTTGTTTAATTCCTAATTCTTCTTTATTACTTTCAAACATTAATATTTCTCTTTTAGAACTAACTACTTGTTCTTTTAATTCAACAATTGAGCTTGGTTTTTTGATAATTGCAGCTAGTAATTCATTCTCTTTCTTATCTTTTTGTTTTACATAAGAGTCTTTTTGAAATGATTTTTTTTCTAACTTTTTTTTATTACCTGAGTTTCTTTCAAATTTTTCATTATTTTTTTTAAAAGTTTTTTTAATTGACGACTCATCAAAAAACTGTTTTGCCTTTACTGTTTCTTCTTCTTTAACATTATTTTTTCTACTGAAATAAGAATATTTTCTCTTTTGTATTTCTTCTTGTCTTTGTCTCATTAATTCTTTTTTAACAAATTTATCTTCAATATTATCTAAAATCATATTTTTTTCTTTATCAGTTTGTTCTCTATTTTTGATTTTTTTAACTACATCAGATTTATTTATAACCGTAATTTGAGTCAATTCTTTTAGTTTCTCACTTTTGTCTATTTCTGTTTGCTTTGCTTTTAAAATTTTGTTCTTTTTTTCTTGTTCTTTAATTTTTTTCTTTGCTATTTGTTCTCTTTTCTCCTCAATTCGTTGATTTTGTTCTTGTTTTTCAATTTCTTTCTGTGATTTTAAAGCATTTTGTAATTCTCTTTTTTTCTCTTTTTCCAATTTCTTTCTCTCTTCAATTAATCTCTCTCTTTCTTTTCTCTGACTAGCCAGGTTCTGTTTTGCTTCAATTTTTCTTTTTTCTTGAAGTTCTCTTTCTAATTTTTTTTTCTTTTCAAGATCTTCTTTTAGTTTTTTTCTTTCTGCTAATTTTTTAAGTTTTTGTTCTTTTTCAAATTGCTTTTTTTCTTTCTTTTTGCTTTTCTCTTAATTTTCTTTCCTCAACTAGTATTTTTTTTTCTAATAGCTTCCTTTCCATTTCCATCTTTTTTTCAAGTGCTTTTCTTTTTTGTCTTTCTTCTTTTATTTTTTCTTGTTGAGCAAGTTTTTGTTTTTCGATTTCTCTTTTTCTTTTTCTTTCTTTTTCTTTTTGTTCAAGTTCCTGAGCTAATTTTTTCTTTTTTTCAATTTGTTTTTCTTCCTCTAAAGTAAGTTTTCGATCTATTTCTTTTTTCTTTTGAATTTCAAGAAGTTTTCTTGCCTCTTCTATTTCTTTTCTCTGCCTTTCTTTTTCTTTTTTTCTTGCTGCTTCTAATTCTTTTCTTCTTTTATCTTCAAGTTTTTTTGCTTCTTTAATTTTCTTTTTCTTTAGCTTTTCTTCTGCTTTCTTTTGTTTTTCTATTTTTTTAGTCTTTTTTCTTCTTGTTTTTTTGCTTTTTTATTTTCCTCAAGCTGTTTGTTTTTCTGAGAAGTTCTAGATTTTTCTAGTTCTTTTTTTCTTTTCTCTTCAGCTTTTTCTTTGAATCTCTTGTTCTTTTTTTTTCTTTTCTTCAGCTTGACGTTTAAGTTCTAGTTCTTTTTTCTTTTTTTCTTCAGCTTGACGTTTAAGCTCTAGTTCTTTTTTCTTTTTTTCTTCAGCTTGACGTTTTAGTTCTAGTTCTTTTTTCTTTTTTTCTTCAGCTTGACGTTTTAGTTCTAGTTCTTTTTTCTTTTTTTCTTCAGCTTGACGTTTTAGTTCTAGTTCTTTTTTCTTTTTTTCTTCAGCTTGACGTTTTAGTTCTAGTTCTTTTTTCTTTTTTTCTTCAGCTTGACGTTTTAGTTCTAGTTCTTTTTTCTTTTTTTCTTCAGCTTGACGTTTTAGTTCTAGTTCTTTTTTCTTTTTTTCTTCAGCTTGACGTTTTAGTTCTAGTTCTTTTTTCTTTTTTTCTTCAGCTTGACGTTTAAGTTCTAGTTCTTTTTTCTTTTTTTCTTCAGCTTGACGTTTTAGTTCTAGTTCTTTTTTCTTTTTTTCTTCAGCTTGACGTTTTAGTTCTAGTTCTTTTTTCTTTTTTTCTTCAGCTTGACGTTTTAGTTCTAGTTCTTTTTTCTTTTTTTCCTCAGCTTGACGTTTTAGTTCTAGTTCTTTTTTTTTTTTTTCATCAGCTTGACGTTTAAGTTCTAGTTCTTTTTTCTTTTTTTCTTCCTCAGCTTTTCTTGCATTTTCAAGATCTCTTTTTCTTTTTTCCTCTTGCTCTTGTCTTTTTTCTTCTTGTTTTTTTCTAGCAGCATTGATTTCTTTCTGTTTTTTTTCTTGTAATGCTTTCCTTTTTTTTTCTTGATTTATTCTTATTTCTTCTAATTCTTTTGCTTTTTTCTCTTCTTCAATTTTTTTTCTAAGAGCTTCCTTTTCTAAAATACTTTTTGGTGGAATTAATTTTATAACACCGCTTTTATTTTCAGTTGGTGGTGATAGCAATCTTTCAGAATTTTGACTTTCATCAATAATTATTTTTTTAATAACTTGAGAGTCTTGTGAAAACGAATGATTTACACAAAATAAAGATAAGCTGAAAATACAAATAAATAACTTAATTATCAAATTATTGATCTTCATATTTATTTTCTATCATCTCTTTAATTATCTTTCCAATATATTTATTACTTGCCATATAAATTTTTTTTTTTTTTAGTTCTAATTGATCAAAAATACCACCTGTTTCTGCGAGAATTAAGGAAATTTGATTGTTAATATCTTTATCCAACTCTGTAAAAAATAGGCAATCGGTTTTACCGCATGCTATAAGTGAAATTTCATGCAAAATAGAGCCGCTTTCTCTTGTTTCAATATTATTCTTTTTCATTATTTGTCTTATTTCACCTAAAATTATATTTTCATCAGTTTCAGTTTTTGTTCCAAAAAAAGAGGATATTGAATTATTAAGCCTTTTTGTTTCAGAAACTCTGATTCTATAATCATTTTTGTAACCTCCAGATCCACTTTGAAAGCATAAATTTTCGTCTTTTATTGGATTATAGAGAGCACAAATGTTTATATTTCCATTTTCCTTAAGTGAAATACTTATAAAAAAATTATCAATTCCTCTCGAAAAATTAGTTGTACTGTCTAGAATTTGTAAAACCCAGCAATCTTTAATATTAACATTTTTTGATTCAATGGTCAGATCAGGTCTAAGTTTTTTGAGAATTTCAGTTATATCTTTATTTAAATTTGATTTTACAATATTTACAAATTTAGTTGTTTCCTTTACTGAACTTTGCAGTTTCTCAATTTCCCCAAAATCTCTTATTATTTTTTTACCTGAGACTCTTACTGATTTATTTAAAGCATTTAATAAAGGACTATAAAACTCATCAATCTTTTGCTTTTTCTACATAATTTAAAGTTTCAGAATTAATCATTACTTTGTCACCTTCTTTTATATGAGGTGGAACCAATATATTTAATTCATTTGTTGTAAAAGCATTTTTAAATGAAGATGATGCAGTTTGACCTTTCACAACTGCGTCAGCTGTTTTAATTTCTACTTTAATATTTTTAGGAAACTTACAGTTGAGATTTCGTCATCTATCATCTCAAGAGTTATATTCATACCATCCTCAAGAAGTTTTTCTTTTCCTGATATTAATTTAGAGGAATATGTCATTTGTTCAAAGTTTTGATTATTCATTACTGTGAAACTATCATTTTCAATGTAAAGAAATGTTACGTCAATTTCATTAACAGAGACTTTTTCAACGCTATCAGATGTTCTCCATCTCTCATTAAACTTGGTACCAGTTTTCATATCTTTCATTTCAACTTGTATATAAGCCCCTCCCTTGCCAGGCTTTATGGTACTAGTATTTAGCACTTCCATCATCCTATCCTTATGGTTTAAGACGTTTCCGACTCTAATAAGATTTGCATTAATTTTCATTTAGCTTTTTTCATTTAAAATTTTTTTAAAAACCAAAGCTGATTTTACTGGACCTCTTTCATAATCCCAAATGCTGTTAATGATTGCCAGGTTCAATGGTTTATATTTAACTAATTCCATAAAGTTATTATGGTTTATCCCACCTATTAATGTAAATGGCAAACTTAATTTTCTTAAAACAAAGACAGCTTTATCTAAATTAATTTTTTTTTTTTTTTTTGATAAAGTTTTAAAAACGGGTCCAAACGCAACATAATCTGCTTTTTGATTTTTAGCTTCAATATACAAACTGTAAGAATTTGAACAACTTACACCCACAATAAATTCTGAACCAAAATTAATTTTTGCTTCTTTACATTTTTTATCTTTTTGTCCTAAATGAATTCCATCAAATATAAATTTTTCAGCTATTTCAAAATCATCATTAATTATCATTTTAATTTTTTTTTTTTTACATATTTTTGAAATTTCTTTGTAATGATGTGAAACAAAATTAAACCTTTCTGATAAGGATTTATATTTTGGTCTGAATTGAAAAAAATTTACAGAAATAATATCAGTAACTTTATCGAAAATTTCATGATTGAAATTTTTATTTATTTTTGGCGGAGATATTAAATAAAATTTCATTTATCTATTTTAATTTTCAATAATATTTAAACTGTCTAGGAAAATAACTTTTATTCTCTTATTCTTTGTAATAGAAAATATTTTTTCCATCTGATTTTTTAGAATTTTCTTATCAATTGCCAAAATTTTGATTTTGAAACTGATTAATAATAACGTTAAAGCAATATTGTCGCCTATTTCAACAATGTAATTACAGTTTTTACTGTTAAGCTTTTCACTTAATATTTTTATGTATACCGGACCCTGCCACAGTACCGAATTATGCCTGTGAAGAAAGTTAAGCTTTTTTTTAGGATATTTTTTCTTTAATTTGATTGCGTCTAAAAGATTTTGGATTTCAAATGTTTCATAATCATAAATACTCATTGAATAATATCTTTTATGACATCTAACAACCTATTTGAGAACCCCCATTCATTATCATACCACGATAGTATTCTGCAAAAATTATCCTTAATGACATTAACTTCAGATAAATCAATTATCGAGCTATGAGGATTATGATTAAAATCTCCAGATACCATTGGGTCTGAAACAGTTTGTATTATAGATTTTAATTCATGATTTTCCGCTTTCAAAAAAATATTCTTTAATTCAGAAGATGTCGTGGGTTTTTTGGAATAAAATTTAAAATCAACCAAAGAAACGTTGGGTGTTGGAACTCGTATGGCACTTCCATCTATTTTTCCTTTTAAATTTGGTAAAACTTCTCCCATAGCTCTAGCTGCACCAGTAGAAGTTGGTATAATTGAAACCAGAGAATTTCTTGCCCTTCTTAAATCTTTGTGAAGCGTATCAATAGTATTTTGATCTCCTGTTACTGAGTGCACAGTTGTCATATATCCGGACTCTATTCCTACTGAGTTATCCATTAGAAAAGCTATAGGAGCTAGACAGTTTGTTGTACAAGACCCATTTGAAATTATTTTATGATTATCTTTAATCATTTTATGATTAATACCGAAAACAACAGTTATATCAGGATTTTTTGATGGAGCTGAAATAAGCACCCTTTCAGCACCAGCACTTAAATGCATTTCAGCTTTTTCTCTATCAGTAAAAACACCCGTAGATTCAATAACTAAATCAATACCTAATTTTTTCCATGGAAGATTGATTGGATTTGCTTCTTTTAGGAAATGAATTTTATTATTTTCAATCTCAATTGAATCATTATCATCTTTTATTGATAAGGGAAAAGTTCCATGAACCGAGTCGTATTTTAATAAATGAATATTACTCTTAATGTTACCAAGGTCGTTGACTGCAACAATATTGAATTCTTCAATGTTTCTCTCAAAAAAAGCCCTTAAAGTGAGTCTTCCAATTCTTCCAAAACCATTGATAGCTATATTTGTTTTCATGACAGATTATAATTATAATTATTGATTAATGAAAATTTATTGTAATGTAAAGCACTAGAGAAAATAAACTTAATTTATATGGAAAAACAAGTAAAGAATATTTTAAGCAGAATAAGAAAAATAAACAAAATAATTCAACAACCATCTTTTAATAACAAAGATAATAAGGAACTGCTAAAAAAAACGATGATAAGTCTCGAAAGAGTTTTAAAATATATAAAAAATAAATAATGCCCGTTGTACAAATTAAAATTGATAATAAAGAATTTAATCTTGAATGTGGAGACGGTGAAGAGGATTTGCTGAGAAAAGCTGAGAAACAACTTAACTTAAAACTTCAAGAGCATAGAGAATTGTTGACTTTACCAGAGGCCCAAAAATATTTGATGATGGCACTTATAATTGTTGGTGAAAATATTGATAACAATGAAAAAGAAAAAGAAATTGATTTAATTTTTAATGAAATTGATGAAGAGTTATCTAAATTAGAAAATAAATTAATTGAAGGATCAAATAAGAATGCTTGAAAAAATAAAGAGGGATCTCAGAACCAAATTTTTAAAAAAAAGAAAATTGGTTAAAAATAAAATAAATAAAGAGAAAAAAATTGTTAAAAAACTTATAAATCTTTTTAATTGCAACGGTTTAGTAACGGCTGTTTATTATTCTACAAAATCAGAAGTAAACCTAATCGACTTTGTTGGTCATATGCATACAAATCAACAAAAAATACTTCTGCCTGTAATAAATAAAATTAATTCACCCTTGTTATTTAAAGAATGGAAAGCAGATGATAAACTTATTCAGGTAAATATGGCATTATGACCCCATCCATTAAAGTTTATGCAACTCCAAAAATATTAATAGTTCCAATGCTAGCATTCGATAAGAATAAAGATAGGTTAGGGTATGGTGGAGGGTATTACGATAGAACTATATCTTTTTTAGAAAAAAATAGTAAAATTTTAAAATTTGGAGTTGCTTTTGATGAACAAGAAATTAAAAAAGTACCAACTATGAGTTTTGACAAGAAAATGGATTTAATTTTAACACCAACTAAAATAATAATTTAAAAAATGAAAATATTAGTTTGTGGAGATATTGTTGGAAGATCAGGTAGAGAAGTTATTGAAAATTTTTTACCTGAGCTTGTTAGTGAAAATGACATAAATTTTGTAATAGTTAATGGGGAAAACTCTGCTAATGGATTTGGGATTACAAAAAAAATATGTGAACAACTTTTTGATTTAGGAGTTGATGTCATAACCTCAGGAAATCATATATGGGATCAAAAGGAGATAATCTTTTTTATTGAAAATGAAAAAAGATTAATCAGACCCTGTAACTATCCTAAACAAACACCAGGAAGAGGTTTTGGTGTCTATAAAACAAAAGATGGGAATCTAATTTCTGTTATAAACGTTATGTGTAGATTGTTTATGGATAATATCGATGATCCATTTAGAAAACTAGACGATGTTATTGAGCAAATTAAAATGGAAAATGGTAAGCATACCATAATTGTTGACGTGCATGGAGAATCAACATCTGAGAAGATGGCAATTGGACATTATCTAGACGGAAAAGTTACAGCAATTCTTGGAACTCATACTCATGTACCAACAGCTGATTTGCAAATTTTAAAAAAAGGTACTTTTTATCAAACCGATTTAGGAATGTGTGGCGATTACGATTCAGTTATTGGAATGAAAAAAGAAGAATGTATTCAAAAGTTTACAAAGAAATTTATCAAAACTAGACTTGAGCCGGCTAACGGAGAGGGTACTTTATGTGGTACAATAATAAATGTGGATAAAGAAATGAAAGTTTCTGAGTTTAAACAAATTTTTAAAGGCGGAAGACTGAATTCTTAAAATGGCGGGTCATTCTAAATTTAAAAATATAATGCACAGAAAAGGTGCACAAGATAAGAAGAGAGCAAAACTTTTTTCGCGTTTAATAAGGGAAATTTCTGTGGCAGCTAAAATTGGGGGCACAGACCCAGATTCGAATCCAAGACTCAGGGCAGCTGTAAATAATGCTCTTTCATCTAATATGGCAAAAGACAATATCCAAAAAGCAATAAATAAAAATAATACAAACTCTGATAATGATCAAATCCTTGAGATTATTTATGAAGGATTTGGTCCAGGGGGCACAGCAATTATTATAGAATCAATGACTGATAATAAAAATAGAAGCGCTTCTGAAATAAGGTCAACATTTTCAAAATACAATGGTAATTTAGGCATAAGCGGTTCAGTAAAACATAACTTTAAAAAAACTGGCATAATATCTTACTCTCAGAAGTAGACGACTTTGAGAGTTTTTTTGAATTTTGTGCCAATCAGAACGTTGATGATATTCAAGAAAATGATGATACATATGATGTTATTACAACGCTAGAATCTTTTCACAATGTCATGGTGTATCTTGAAGAAAAATATTCATTTCCAAAACTTTCAGCAATTGAATGGAGACCAATTAATACAATTGACGTAAATGATGAAGAGAATGCAAAAAAACTTTTTACATTGTTAGATAAATTAGAGGATTTAGATGACGTTCAAACAGTTGCATCAAACTTCAACATTGATGAAGAATTGCTTAAAAAGGTAATCCAGTGACAGAAAACTTGATATTGGGTATTGATCCTGGATTAAAAAATACTGGATGGGGAGTTATTAATAGTTTTAAGAATAAGGAATCTTATTTATCTCATGGCGTAATTAAAACATCTAGCAAAGACAACTTAGGACAGAGATTATTTTCCATTTTCAGTGGCGTTACAAAGCTAACACAGGAATATAAACCAAGCTTTATCTCTGTGGAAAAAATTTTTTCAAATATTAATCCCGAATCAACATTAAAACTTGGGAAGGCAAGAGGAATTATATTTTTAGTGGCTGCAATGTATAAAATTAGAATTACAGAATATTCTCCAAACTGTGTAAAAAAAAATCTCACAGGATATGGTCATGCTAGTAAATTTCAAATTATCGAGATGATAAAAAGACTTTATCCTGAGGTTGGTCTTATCGAAGATAACGCTGCAGATGCTTTGGCCGTTGCTACATGTCATTCAATGCAAACACAGCATAAAGTTAAAATCTAATAAGAATAATATGATTGTAAAGCTCAAAGGAAACATAGAAAATTTTGATGAAAACTTTATAGACCTTGACGTGAATGGAGTGGTTTTCAGAATTCTAATGTCAAATAAAAATATCAGTAAAATTGGCACTATTGGATCCTATGTAACTGTTTTCATATACGAAATAATAAAAGAAGATTCTAGGATTTTTGCTGGTTTTCTTAAAGAAGAAGAAAGAGAAACTTTTGGTGATTTACTTTCAGTTCAAGGTGTAGGTGGAAAAATGGCAATTAACATAATGTCGAACCTTACAAACGAAACAATAATTGATTCAATTGTAAGAGAAGACTCTAAAATCTTTAATAAAATAAATGGTGTTGGTAATAAACTAGCTATGAGATTAATAAATGAGTTAAAAGAAAAATAAAAAAAAGAATCACACAAAAAATATAATAATTCCTAGAGAGAAACATTCAATTTTTCAGGACCTTGTTTCTTGTTTGTTAAACCTCGGTTTTCCTCGAAAAAGTTTGTGAAACCACTGCTAATTATGTTATAAATAATAATCAAGAAAAAAAACTTGAAGAATTAATTCCAATAGCAGTTAAAAGCTTATCAAACCCAAGTTCATAGAATAGAGTGGAAAAAAAGAAAATAAATTTACACCTAACGAGATCAGTGAAGATAAAAAGATAAGTCTTAGACCAAAAAAAATTTCAGAGTTTGTAGGTCAAGATAATATAAAGTCTAACTTAAAAACATTTATTGAATCATCTATTAAAACAAAAAAAACTTGGATCATATAATTTTATACGGTCCGCCTGGACTTGGAAAGACGACTCTGGCTAATATAATTTCATATGAAAAAAACGTTAATATTCATGTTACATCTGGTCCCGCTTTACAAAAGGGTGACTTAGTAACGCTTTTAAGTAATTTATCAAATGGGGACATTTTATTTATTGACGAAATTCATAGGTTATCTCCAGTAATTGAGGAATCATTGTATCCAGCAATGGAAGATTTTAAATGTGACTACATTATAGGTTCAGGTCCTTCTGCAAGAGTAATGCAAATTGCAATTGAAAAATTTACATTAATCGGTGCTACGACTAGACTAGGTTTGTTGAGCCGCCCTTTGAGAGATAGGTTTGGTATTCCTCTTCAACTTGAGTTTTATAATCCTGAAAGTTTAAAGGATATTATAATTCTTAATTCAAAGAAATTAAATGTTAAAATTGAAACTAACGCTGCCTTTGAAATAGCAAAAAGATCAAGGGGAACACCTAGGATTGCTATCAGACTACTCAAAAGAATTTTAGATTTTTCAATTGTTCAAAACTCAGAAGATATAAATATGGATGTAGTAGAAAAGTCCCTAAAGCAGATGAGAATTGATTCCGAAGGGTTGGACGAGATGGATCGTAAATATTTGAAATGTATTTCTTCAGATTATAATGGTGGGCCAGTTGGAATAGAAACATTAAGCGCGGCATTATTAGAACAAAGAGACATAATTGAGGATGTTATAGAACCGTATTTAATGCAGAAAGGATTGGTTCAAAGAACTTCCAGAGGAAGAATACTATCAGAGAAGGGAATCAATCACATTAATTAACAATAAATATGAAAAAAATTCATGAAGATAAATTCAAAATTTATTATGAAAATACTGATTCATCAGGATTTGCATATCACACTGCTTATTTATCAATGGCAGAAAGAGCCAGAAGCAATATGCTTAACAAGGATTTTCAGAGCTAACAATGATGTTAAAAACAAACTCAAAATTTTTTGTTGTAAAAAAAATAAAAGTAGATTTTATCAAACCAGCTAAGTTATTTGATAATCTAGATATAATTACATTTTACATAGGAAACTCTTTTACGTCTTTGAACTTAATTCAAAAAATAGAGAAAGATGGTGCTGATATAAGTAAAATAGAGGTCCAACTTGTTTGGATCGACGGAATAAAAAGTAAACCTATAAAAATACCAAGAAATATAATTGATAGATTTAAATCAATGGAAATAGTATAACTTTGATATGGATGAATCAGTAGAAAAAAAAATAATAGAAGAAAGTGCTGACTTTTCAATATTTTCTTTATTTTTACAAGCAGACATAGTTGTAAAGATTGTAATCTTAATTTTATTACTTTCCTCGATTTGGTCGTGGACTATTATCTTTTCTAAATATACTAATTTAAAAAGTATTTTAATGGAAACAGAAGACTTTGAGGAAAAATTTTATTCAAGTGAAACACTCAGCAAACTATCCAAAAGAATTGGAGGTCAACCTACCCACCCAATGGAAGCAGTTTTTTTTGCTGCGATGGTATATTTTGATAGAATAAAAACTGGGTTTTCAAATAAAAATTTCGACTTTAAAAAAAGTTTTTGTGAAAACGTCAAAAAAGAAATGGAAATTGTAATCAATAAAGAACTAACAGGATTAGAAAATGGTCTTAATTTTCTGGCCTCCGTTGGATCTACAGCTCCATTTATTGGCTTATTTGGAACTGTTTGGGGAATAATGAATAGTTTTACGGCTATTGGTATTTCTCAAAATACTAGCTTAGCAGTAGTAGCACCTGGAATAGCGGAAGCACTTTTTGCAACTGCTCTTGGTCTAGTTGCCGCAATACCAGCTGTACTTTTTTTTAATAAATTTAATAACATGTTGGAAATTCTAAATAATAAATTAGAAGTTTTTTCAGATGAAATTTTGGTAATCATTTCAAAAGAAATTTTTAGGTAGATAAATAATGAAAAAAAAGTTTAGAAACAAGAGAACTATTTCTGAAATCAATGTGACTCCTTTCGTTGATGTAATGTTAGTGTTGTTAATTATTTTTATGGTTACTGCCCCACTTCTTACTTCAGGCATCAAAATTAATTTGCCAGAAAGTTCCTCTGTTCTTAAAAATGAAAAAAAAGATCCAGTTACCGTTTCCATAAATTCAAAAGGAGAAATTTTTATTCAAAAAAAAAAATTTTCTAAAGATCAACTTATAAATAAACTTAGCTTGCTTAAAAAAAATAATCAAAATTTAAAGATATATATAAAAGGTGACAAAAAACTCGACTATGGAAAAGTTATGGACTTGATGAATTTAATCAATCAATCAGGCTTTAAAAAAGTAGCACTTGTTACAAGGTTAAAATAGTTTTGAAATGATCAGAGGCCTTTTAAAGTCTTTTTTTCTTCATCTATTTATTGTTGGGCTATTTATGTATGGAGCGGAAATTTTTAAAAATAATAAAAAGTTTGAGATAAACGAAATACCTTTGGATATTGTTGACATTTCTGAACAAACTATAACTAAAACTGAAAAAAAAAATCAAGAAAAAGCGACAAAAAAAAAAGAACAAAGAAATAAAGGTGGCTTCCAACCGCCCAAGGTTAAGTCAAAACCAAAACCTCCAGAATTTAGCGAAAAAGAGAATGTCACAAAAAAGAAAAAAGAAAAAATTAAAGATGATAAAGAAGAACAAAAGCAGAAAAAACGAGTTGATAATATTCTAAAGTCTATAGAAAAAATGAAATCTGAAAAGAATAATAAACAAGTTGCTAAAACTGATGATTTAAAACCAGACAAGCAGCTTGACGAAAATGACAAAGACAAAAGTGTTAATTTAGGTGAAAAATTAACAATTTCTGAGAAAGATGCAATTAGGAGACAATTTTACAGATGTTGGATTGTTCCTGCAGGAGCAAAAAATATAAAAGATTACAAAGTTTCTATAAAACTTAAACTTAATGAAGATGGAGAAGTAATAAGTTCAAAAATTATTAACAATTCAAAGATGAATAATACTTTTTTTAGAACACTTGCTGAAAGCGCTGTAAGAGCAGTGAATCATCCAGATTGTAAAAGATTAAAAGTACCAAAAAAAAAATATGAAACATGGAAAGAGACAATCCTAGATTTTGACCCTTCAGTTATGATTAACTAGAAAAATTCTTTTTGATTTATGTCAATAATTTAATAAGATAATGATATTTATGAAATATTTTTTATTTTTATTATTCTTCTACCCTTTTTCAATTTTTGCTGAACTTAGAATTGACATTACGCAAGGTAATATGGATCCTATACCTGTAGCAATTTTAGAATTTAATTCTAATAGTAAGGAAGCACTAGAGATTTCCTCTAATATAAATCAAGTGATTTCAAATAATCTTGAAAGGTCAGGACTGTTTTCTGTTCTACCCAAAAAGCTTTTTTTTAATTTGACAATTCCTTTTGAAGAAAAACCAACATTTTCAGACTGGAAAATCACAACCGCCCAAGGCCTAGTTCATGGTAAACTGAAAATTAAAAATGATAAATTAGATATACAATTCAGACTATGGGATGTACTCTCACAAAAACAGATGGTAGCTCAAAAACTTACTACTGAAAAAAATAATTGGAGAAGAATAGCTCATGTTATTTCAGATATAATTTATCAAAGAATTACAGGAGAGTCAGGTTATTTTGATAGCAGAATAGTCTATATTTCAGAATCAGGACCAAAAAGTAACAGAAAAAAAAGATTGGCAATCATTGATCAAGATGGAGCTAACCATAAATTCCTTACTGATGGATCTTATTTAGCATTAACTCCAAGATTTTCTCCTGCAGCTCAAGAGGTTGCATATTTATCTTATAATAAAAGAATTCCTAGAATATTTCTTCTTGATCTTGAATACTGGGACTCAAAAAGTTTTAGGAGATTTTCCAGGAATGACATTTAGTCCTCGCTACTCGCCCGATGGAAAAAAATTGGTAATGAGTTTAGCTAGAAATGGTAATTCAGATATTTATGAAATGGATCTAACTACTTTAAAAATGAAAAGATTAACCTTTTATGAGGGCATAGATACAGCTCCATCATATTCTCCAGATGGAGACTTTATTACATTTGAATCGGATCGAAGTGGTAGTCAAAAAATATATGTAATGAACTTAAAAACCAAAAAAATTAACCGTATTAGCTTTGGTAAGGGAAAGTACGCTACTCCAGTATGGTCCCCACGAGGCGATTTAATAGCATTTACTAAACTTCTCAACGGTGAATTTTACATTGGAGTGATGTATACCGATGGAAAAGGTGAAAGAGTAGTATATAAGTCATATTTAGTTGAAGGGCCATCTTGGTCTCCCAATGGCCGAGTGATTGCATTTTATAATCAGAACAGACTATCAGGTGGAAAAATTACTGATCCAAAGATCAAAATGGTAGATTTAACTGGAATTAATTTAAGAGAACTTGTTACGCCATCTGATGCTTCCGATCCAGCATGGTCTGGTTTACTTCCGTAGAGAATGAAAAAATAAAAAAACTACTTATGATTGACTTATGTACCATCAAAATGTAAAACTTATAAATGTTTAATAATGAAGGTACCTATTTTATGAAAATCAAACTATTTTGCATTGTTAATGGCTTCGTTTCTTGCAGGCAGCTGTGCTGGCCCTCAAGACACCGTTGGAACAGACGCTACATTTTACGACAACACTTTTGAAAAAATCCCTACACATGACTCAATCGATTGCTTTGGCTCATGCACTGTAAAAATCTATAACAGATAGTTTCTTAGATTTTAGTAGTCAATTTTTTATATTTTAATTAAACCTTAATCGTTGACTTATTATCGCTCAGATTGTAAAACTTAAAGTTATAATACTTAATTAAATAACGTAAGGATCTAAAAGTTATGAAAAACAAATACTTATCTCTATTTTTCGCAGGGATTTTACTTATCTCTGGTTGCGAAACAATTGGTGGCTCCTCATCTGGAAGCGCCTCTGGTGAATTCGGTGACTCAAAACAGGCAAATCTTCAAGCCTATCTGCAGAATGAAATAGGCGACAGAGTTTATTTTGAGACAGATAAACACAACATCTCTTCAGCGTCTGCTTTTACACTAGAATCACAAGCAAATTGGTTAAAATCCACTCCAGGATTTCAGCTTCTTATTGAAGGTCATTGTGATGAAAGAGGCACTAGAGAGTATAACCTTGCTCTTGGTGAAAGACGCGGAAATGCAGTAAAAGAATTTCTAGCATCTCTCGGGGTTGATCCGGGTAGATTGACCGTAATTAGTTACGGAAAAGAACGACCTGCAGCAGAAGGTAGTACATCTGAAGCTTGGTCTGAGAATAGGAGAGCTGTTCTAGTTGTTAGCGGTAACTAGTAAAAATGAATCCTTACTAAATTTTAAAATTAGGGCTAAACATTTAGCCCTTTTTTTTATGAAAATAAAAAAAAATATATTAATTGTAGTTCTTTGCTTAATAACCTTTTCAGAAGCTTTTTCTCAAGAACTAGACGTTGATGAACTTCTAGAAAGATTAGACAGGATAGAGAAGAACATATCTGATCTTCAAAAGGGAAGATTTAGCGAAATAGAAGAGTCCCTGTCAACAGGTTATATTTCAAGAAATGAATCCAGGCTTGGAGATTTCGAAACCAAATTAAGGACAAATTTTGGTTTATACGAAGAATCCAACAATAAAATTAATAATGTTGAAGAAAAGCTAAATCTTATAGATAAAGATTTTCAGTCTCGAATTAACAAAATCGAAAAAACAATAGAAGCATTAAAGAACAACCCGACACCTCAAAAAAAATCTTTTATCCAAAAAATGCAAGAATCGCCTGTTACAAAACAAGTGGAAAGATCAATAAAAAATGAAAAAAAATCAGGAATTACTAACGACATTGCAAATTTGAATGAGGAAGAAATTAAAAAAAAATATGAAAATGCAATTAAATTATTATGGGCAAACAAATATGAAAAAGCAGAAGAAGAATTACTGCAATTAAAGACACTAAACCCGGAAGATTTAATGCCAAATATTCAATACTGGCTTGGTGAAGTTTATTATGCAAATAAAAATTTTCAACAAGCTGTAATTGAGTTTGGTGAGGGATTTACTAATTTTCCAGATTCTATTAAAGGTCCTGACAATCTTCTTAAATTGGGTTTGTCATTTTCAAATTTAAATCAAAAAAATGAAGCGTGTAGCGCATTTTATGAACTTGAAGTTAAATACAAGAATTCTCCAAAAAATGTTTTGGAAAGATCTCAAGAAGAGAGAAAAAAATTAAATTGTCCTGAGGAATAGAGAGTTGTGAGTGAAGCAATTACGAATGCAGAATTCTCATCTTTATTAAAAAATCATTCTTTTGTATTTGAAACAAATCCATCTGTTGCGATAAGTTTTTCATGCGGTTCAGACAGCTTGGCACTTCTTATTCTCATGAATAACTGGATAAAAAAGCATAAAGGACTTTTAACTTTAATATATTTTGATCATAAATTAAGAAAGGAATCATATTTGGAGTCAAAATATACAAAAGAAATTTCAAAAAAATTGGGAATTGATTATAAAATTTTAATGTGGAACGAAAAAAAACCTAAAACCTCAATTATGCAGAGAGCTAGAGAAATAAGATATAAAAAAATAATTAATTTTTGTAAACAAAACAACATAATGACTGTTATGACTGCTCATCATTTGGATGATTCTTTAGAGACTTATTACATGAAAAAAAAAAGAAATGCAGACACTCCAAATTTATCAGGAATTCCATTTAAAAATACCCAGGATCAAGTTCAGATTTTGAGACCATTTATTAATTTTAGAAAATCAAGACTAATTCAAACATGTGAGAAAAATAAATATAAATGGTTTGAAGACCCAAGTAATCAGAATGAGAATTTTGAGAGAGTGAAAGTTAGGAAAGTTATTGCAAGTTTAAGCAAAAATAAAAGATCGCAACTTATATTCTGAATTCAAAGTAAATTCAGATGAAAATAAATATTTTGAAATTCAACTAGCCAAATTCTTTATTGAAAATCTTGAATTTAACGAATATGGAAAATTTACAATAAACAAAAAAAAATTCAAAATTCAAAAAAAATCTTTTCAGATTGAAGTCTTAAAAAGAATATTAGTAACCTGTTCTGGGAGTGTTTATTCACCTCGATCAAGATCAATAAAATTCTTTTTAGATAAATATTTGAAATTCGAAAATGTTAAATTTACCATTCATTCATGTATTGTAAAATGTTGCTCAGATAAAATTTTTATTTTTAGGGAGTATGTAAAAACTAAAAACTTAAATCCACAGCAATTAATTATAAAAAAACAAGGGTCTGTAATTTGGGATAATAGATTTTTAATAAGTTCAATTTTTGGTGATATTAAATGTTTAATATTTAATGATACAATTTGGTTAAAATTAAAAAATCACTATAAGTTGATTAAAGATTCACAAAATATTCCGTATGACATTTTGAAAACTTTGCCTGTACTTTCATATAAAAACAAAATGATTATTCCATTTTTAACAGATAAAGAGATAATGGTATCTTTAGGCATTTCTGTAATTTTTAAACCAAAAATACCTTTAACAAAAAAAAATTTTTAATATTGTATTGAGAATATAATTTATATAATTATATTTTAATTTTATGAATAATAACCTTCTTAAAAAATCTAGCAATTTGGCTTTTAATTGGCTTTTTAGTTTTTCTGATAATCGATTTCTATAAAGCCAATGATTCTTCAAGAAAAGTTTTACCAATTTCTTATTCTAATTTTCTTACAGAAATTAAAAATGGAAATGTATCTAGAGTAGAAATACGCGGAAACAATATAACTGGAGAGTATTCAAATGGTTCTTATTTTTCAACTTACTCTCCAAACGATATGAATCTTATTGAAAAATTAGAAAAGAATGGCGTTGAAATAAACGCTTTACCTCTAGATAAAGGATCTCCCGGTCTGATTGACATTTTGATATCTTGGTTCCCAATGCTTTTACTTATCGGTGTTTGGATTTTCTTTATGAGGCAGATGCAATCTGGTAGTGGAAGAGCAATGGGTTTTGGAAAATCAAGAGCTAAACTTCTTAATGAAAATAAAGATAAAGTTACATTTCTCGATGTGGCGGGTATCGACGAAGCTAAATCTGAATTGGAGGAAATAGTTGAATTTTTAAAAGATCCTACGAAATTTCAAAGATTGGGTGGAAAAATTCCTAAAGGTGCTTTTTTAGTAGGTCCTCCTGGTACTGGTAAAACTTTGTTAGCTAGAGCTATTGCTGGAGAGGCAAATGTTCCTTTTTTCTCAATTTCTGGCTCTGATTTTGTTGAAATGTTTGTCGGAGTTGGAGCAAGTAGGGTTCGAGATATGTTTGAACAAGGTCGAAAAAGTGCACCGTGCATTATTTTTATTGATGAGATTGATGCAGTTGGTAGGCATAGAGGTGCTGGACTAGGTGGTGGTAACGACGAAAGAGAACAAACCCTTAATCAACTTTTAGTCGAGATGGATGGCTTTGATTCTACACAAGGTGTCATATTAATTGCGGCTACAAACAGACCAGATGTTCTTGATCCTGCCTTACTAAGACCTGGAAGGTTTGATAGACAAGTTGTTGTACCTAACCCAGATATAGTCGGCAGGACAAAAATACTTGAAGTTCATACTAGAAAGTTAGCTCTTGCTCCAGATGTTGACATCAAGGTAATAGCAAGAGGCACACCTGGTTTTTCCGGTGCAGATCTTGCCAACTTATCCAATGAAGCAGCTTTATTAGCTGCAAGAAGAAACAAAAGATTAGTAACAATGCTGGATTTTGAAGATGCTAAAGATAAAGTCATGATGGGAGCAGAAAGAAGATCAATGGTTATGACTCTGAAAGAAAAAGAATTGACAGCTTATCATGAGGCCGGTCATGCATTAGTAGGTATGTTCACACCAGGTAATGATCCTCTTCACAAGGTAACAATTATACCAAGAGGAAGAGCACTCGGAGTTACAATGAATCTTCCTGAACGAGACAAATACTCTGAAACCAAAACAGAGATGAAAGCAAAACTTGCAATGATTTTTGGAGGAAGAGTAGCAGAAGAACTTATTTTTGGAAAAGAAAACATTACTTCTGGCGCCTCTAATGATATTCTTCAAGCTACACAAAGAGCAAGAGCTATGGTAGTGGAGTGGGGGATGAGCGACGCTTTAGGTCCACTCAGATATTCTGAAAATGAGGAAGATGTCTTTTTAGGAAGATCAGTTACACAAAGAAAAAGTATGTCAGATGAAACAGCAAAACTTATCGATCAAGAAATCAGAAAGTTTATTGATAATGCCGAGTCTCATGCAAGAAAAATTCTCAAGAAAAATTTAAAACATCTACATAATTTAGCTAAGGCTCTCCTTGAGTTTGAAACTTTATCTGGGGATGATGTTAAAGAACTCATTAGTAAAGGTAAGATAAAATCCTAGTAACAAGAATTCTGATGACACAACCATCTAACAAGAAAACTTCCAATACCTCTTGGAAAAGGTAAGGAAGGAAAAAAAAGAAGGAATTTAGGACTTAATCCTAACCCTGTTACAACTTAATTACAAGCTGGCTTGATTTCATCCAAAATTAAATACTATTTAAGACCACTATCACCGCTTAATTACGAAGACGGCCACTTATTATCAAAAAAAAAAGAAGCTGTTTTAATTCAAGATATTTTTTTTAATAAAATAGAAGTTATAACTCGTCGAGAATTAAAAGTAAAAAAACAGATTTATAATTTTCCAGAGTTTTTCAAAGTATTTGAAAAAAATAAAAAAATTTGTGAGTTATTTAATAATCTTAATTATAAAAACAAAAATTCTTAAAAGATTAGTTTTTAAAAATAAGAAAATTTCAATTTTTGGTATACTAAATATTACTCCTGACAGTTTTTCTGATGGAGGAACAAACCTGAATTTGTCAGCAGCAATTTTAAATGCTCAAAAAATGGTAAATGATGGTGCTTCATTTATTGATGTTGGTGGGGAATCAACAAGACCAGGCGCAAGACCAGTAAGTGCACATGAAGAAATTTCAAGAGTGATTCCAGTGGTTCAGAGGTTAAATTTCAAGAAAATAGATTTATCCTTAGACACGAGAAATTCTTCAACAATGGAGTTTGGTATAGCATCAGGGGTAAAGATAATTAATGACGTTAGTGGTTTGACAAATGACAGTAAAAGTTTAGATGTTGTAAAAAAATATTCTACCCCAGTTGTCGTTATGCACATGCCTGGAACTCCTCAGACAATGATGAAAAAAAATAAATATAATGATGTTATTTTAGATGTATACGATTTTTTAAAAGAGAGAATTCAATTTCTTACCCAATCTGGATTGAAAAAAAAGAATATAATAGTTGACCCAGGGATTGGTTTTGGAAAAGATCATATTCAAAATATTAAACTTATTAAAAATTTGTCTGTCTTTCATTCTCTCGGAGTTCCTTTGATGTTAGGTGTTTCTAGAAAAAGATTTATTGAATCAATTTCTAGTAATTCTAAGCCTCAGCAAAGACTAGGAGGTACTACGGCAGCAACTTTATTGGCAATGACTCAAGGTATAAAAATTCATAGAGTCCATGACGTACAAGAGATAAATCAAGCCTTAATTGTTTTTGAAAGATTATTTAATAGATGAAGAAAAAGTTTTTTGGTACAGACGGAATAAGAGGCACCTTTAATGAATTTCCAATAACAAGAACTTTCTTCTATAGTTTAACAAAAGCAATAAAATTAACATTTAGAGATGTAAATAGAGTTATTATTGGAATAGATACTAGAGAATCATCCGATTTGATTGAATCAGATATTATTTGTGGATTTAATAAAATGAAAGTAGAGTGTAATACATTAGGTGTTGTGTCAACTCCAATGTTGTCGTTTACAACAAAAAAATTTAATTATGATTTAGGGATTATGATTTCGGCATCTCACAACCCATACACGGATAATGGAATTAAAATTTTTGACAAAGAGGGTGAAAAACTATGCGACAACGATGAACTAAAAATTGAAAAGAATATAAATTTAACTAAAAAAAACCAAAAGCATTTATTAAAAATTGAAAAAAAGAAAGTAACTTTCCCGAATACGAAAACTTCTTATATGAAAGATTTTCAATATTAAAAACGTTTAATAAAAAAATATTATTTGATTGTGCTAATGGATCATTAAGTAAAATAGCACCAAATGTTCTAAGAAAACTAAATTTAAACTTTTCGTGCTATGGAATCAAACCAAATGGTAAAAATATAAACAAAAATTGTGGTGCAACCTTTCCTAAGGAGATTTCGAATAGAACTATTAAGGAAAGAGCTCATATTGGAATATCATTTGATGGTGATGCTGATAGAGTTATTTTTTGTGACGAAAAAGGAAATATTGTTGACGGAGACTATATATTAGCAATACTAGCTATGCATTATAAAAATAAAAAAAAATTATTTAATAATTCAATTGTAAGCACCAAAATGTCGAATTTAGGTATGAGAAACTTTTTTTTAAAAGAAAAAATTAAATTTTATCTTTCAGATGTTGGTGACAGATATGTTGCGGAATTAATGAAAAAGAATAATTGTGTTTTAGGAGGAGAACAGTCTGGTCATATTATTTTCTCTGAGAATTCTTTTTGTGGTGATGGTCTTTTCACTGCTTTAACAATATTAGAAATAATAAATGAAACTAATTTATCTCTGTCAAAACTTCATAGAAATTTATTTGATAAGTTTCCCCAACATTTAGTTAATTATAAACTCTCCAATAATTCTGACGTAGTTATAAAAGATAGAAACAATTAATAACTTGCTCGATAAGTATTCCAAAACAAATAATTGTGACGTCTTATTGAGAAAATCCGGAACAGAAAATTTATTAAGGTTAATGGTACAAGCTGAATCTAAAAATTTAGTAGAAAAAATAGTTAAAGAGTTTTTAATTGAAATAAAGAAATTAGATGAAAACTAATAAAATTTATAAGATGCTATCAATAGCAGGAAGTGACAATACTTGCGGTGCTGGAATTCAAGCTGATATAAAAACTTGCCAAGCATTAAATGCATATTGTTTAACATGTGTTACTACGATTACTTCACAAAATTCCAAAGACGTTTTTAAAATATATGAATTACCTTGCATTTATATAAAATCCCAAATTAGTTCAATTATAAAAGATTACAAGATTGATTGCATTAAAATTGGACTGATAAGTAGCGTTTCTCAAGCAAAAACTATATTTCAAATATTAAGAAAGTTTAAATCCAAAGTTCCTATCGTAGTTGATCCAATATTTAAATCTTCTACTAACAAAAAATTTAATAATTTGAAAAATTATGCATCAATATATAAAACTATTTCAAATATAAGTTCTATTTTTACACCAAATCTAAATGAAGCTAAAATACTTTTAAAGATTAAATCTAACTCTAAAACTTACTACCGAAGAAATTACAAAAGAATTTATAGAACAATTTAAAGTTAAAGTTGTTATTACTGACGGAGGAAACAGATTAGATTATTGCGAAGATTTTCTTATAGACAAAGGAATAGTAGAAAAAATTATTTCAAACAAAATATCAAGTAAAAATACTCACGGATCAGGTTGTACTTTTTCATCAGCACTTGCAGTTAACTTAGCAAAAGGATTTACATTAAAAAGATCGGTTCAACTCTCTCAGGATTTTACAAGAAAGTGTATTTTAAAAGCCCCAAGGTTTAATCTTAAATATGGTCCTGTTGGACATTAGTTATGACCGATTGATATATGTTACTTCCAAGTTCTTTAAATTTTTTTGACATTTCTTCTTTTCCTTTGACACTTTGATCTTTTATTTCTTGAGAAATTTTCATTGAACAAAATTTTGGCCCACACATAGAACAGAAATGTGCTAGTTTTGCTCCCTCTGATGGAAGAGTTTGATCGTGATAGTTCTCAGCAGTTTCAGGATCAAGTGAGAGATTAAATTGATCTCTCCATCTAAATTCAAATCTTGCCTTTGATAAAAGATAATCTCTGTAATATGCACCTTTATTACCTCTAGCTAAATCTGCAGCATGTGCAGCAATCTTATAGGTAATAACTCCTATTTTTACGTCTTCTTTATCTGGGAAGTCCTAGATGTTCCTTGGGCGTTACATAACATAACATTGAGGTGCCATACCAGCCTATCATAGCTGCACCAATTGCACTTGTTATGTGATCATAACCTGGAGCAATATCAGTTGCTAACGGCCCGAGAGTGTAAAATGGAGCATTCTTTGCAATATTTTTTCTGTAAATCTACATTTTCTTTAATTTTTTGGATCGGCACGTGACCTGGTCCTTCAATCATTACTTGAACATTAAATTTCCAAGCTATGTCAGTTAAATCGCCAAGTGTTTTTAATTCTGCAAATTGAGACTCGTCATTTGCGTCATGAATAGAGCCAGGTCTTAATCCGTCTCCTAAGGAAAATGAAACATCATAATCCTTCATTATGCCACAAATCTCTTCAAAATTGGTATATAAAAAATTCTCTTTATGATGTGCAAGACACCATTTTGCAATAATTGATCCACCCCTGGAAACAATACCTGTAAGTCTATCAACCGTCATTGGAATAAATGGAAGCCTAACTCCTGCATGAATTGTAAAATAATCTACTCCTTGTTCTGCCTGTTCAATTAATGTTTCTTTAAATATTTCCCAATTAAGCTCCTCAGCCACACCATTAACTTTTTCCAAAGCCTGATATATAGGAACAGTTCCAACGGGAACAGGAGAATTCCTTATTATCCATTCTCTAATATAATGAATGTTATCACCAGTAGACAAGTCCATAATTGTGTCGCTTCCCCAGCGAATAGACCAGATTAATTTTTCAACCTCGTCATAAACGTCTGAAATTACTGCTGAATTACCAATATTTGCATTAATTTTAACCAAGAAGTTTTGTCCTATAATCATTGGTTCAAGCTCTTTATGATTAATGTTGGAGGGTATAATGGCTCTTCCTGAAGCAATCTCATTTCTTACGAATTCCGGAGTAACAATGTCTTCTTTTTTAATAAACTTTCCTACTAACTTTTCTCTACCCTCATTTTCTCTGATTGCGCAATATTCCATTTCTTCAGTTACAATATTATTTCTAGCAAAATATAGCTGAGTGATTTCACTCATTTGGTCTCTTTTGAGGATTTTATTTGGTATTGAAGGAAAAGTTCTCACCTTACATTTAGAGTGATCAAGAAATCTGAGCTTGGTTTTAGATGTTTCTTTGATTCCTTTTCTGTTAGTAAGCCAGTCGGATCTAATTGATTTAAGACCTTTTTCGTAACTATGATTATAGTTTTGATCTGAATAAAAACCAGATGTATCATAAACAATCAGGTTTTTGATATCTTGATCCTCCAGTGTAATTTCTCTCATGCCGACGTTTACTTCCTTAAACCTTTCACTCTTGAAGTAAACCTTTTTAGATTTAGGAAGCCTTTTGAATTTTGATAAGCTATCGGATATATTTTTTTTATTTTCTTTATTTAATTTTTTTAGCATTATTAACTTAAAAATATTATTTTTAACGTTCTATGATTTTAATATAATGTTAAAATGTATATTAGACAATTTAAATAATTTTCCTAATATTATGTTTTTTTTATCTAATGAAGTTTTTGTATACTTGAGCCTAGTTATAGTTTTAATGAGTATGTTCTTTTATGCATTGGATAATTTATCTATCGTACTGAAATCAATTGTCATTCTGACTTTTTTACTTATATTTTTTTCGATATTTCCTTATTTAGATCAAGATGATAAGAATCTACTAAATCCTCAAACTATTCTAAAAGGTTTTAGTAATACATCTTTGATAACAGTGTTGTGTTTATTAATTCTGGGTCAAGGTGTAGTTCAAACAAGAGCTCTTGACAATGTATTGTCTTCATTAACAAGGTTATTTCCAGATAAGCCAAACATTGTAATAATTTTTTGTTTAATGCTTGTTCTAATTTTAAGTGCATTTATTAACAATACTCCCGTTGTAATAATCTTCATACCAATCCTACAAGGCATAATCAAAAACACGAACTCTTCATTAGGTAGATTTCTAATGCCTTTAAGTTATGTAGCAATATTGGGTGGAATGACTACTTTAATCGGTTCAAGCACTAACCTTTTAGTTTCTGATTCATTAAAAACATATTCCGACATAACTCTAGGTTTTTTTGATTTTACTTTAGCGGGATCCATCATTGCCTTTTCAGGCTTTATGTACGTAATTATTTTTTCAAAATTCGATGTATTTCTCAAAGATAGATCTCCACAATCAAATGAATTTTTGGATAATAGAGAAAATAATTTTATAACTCAAGTTGTTATTAATGAGAACTCTTCACTTATAGGCAAAAATACTCAAGATGGAAAATTCCCTGGCTTGGAAAAAATAAAAGTTTTAATGATTCAAAGAGGTGAACATGCAGAGCATGGTCCATTCGAGAGTTTTGTCCTAGAAAAAGGAGACATATTAGTTGTTTCAATCAGCCGTGAACAACTTACTGAAATATTAAGTAAAGACATTGTTTCAATAGAGGATACAGAAAAAAGTGAAGATACTATTGATAATAAGTTGATAACTGAAGCTATGGTTACGCCCTCATCAGTTTAGTTGGAAATACTATTGAAAATGTAAGTTTCAGGTATAGATACAATTGTTTGGTTATAGGACTTCAAAGAAAATCAAGAATTATTACAAAAAAAATGGGAGAACTTCCTCTAGAACCTGGCGATACTTTGCTGATTCAAGGAAATAAAGAAGTAATTAAAAGTTTGAGAAATCAAAATGATCTGCTTCCAATGGAGTGGGCGACGTCTGAAATTTCAAACAAGGAGATAGCAAATAAATCATTACTTATTTTTTATCTGTGATTTCATTGGGTGCTTTTGAAATTTTACCTCTTGTTGTTGCCTCTCTTTTGGGAGTAGTTTCAATACTCTTTTTTAAAGTTTTAACTATAAGACAAGTAATAAGAAGTATTGATAACAATCTACTTCTCTTGATTGTTACATCTTTGGCTTTAGGCCAGGTAATTCAAGTTACAGGAACTGCAAATTTTTTATCTGAATTTTTGTTACAGATTTTGGAGGGATCTGCACCTATGACAATAATTTTATGTTTTTATGTTTTCGTATCAATAACTACTAACTTTATATCGAATAATGCCTGTGCTGTTCTTTTTTCACCAATTGCAATCGATATAGCGGATAAATTATTAGTGGATCCAAAAATTTTGGCAATAGCTCTTATTTTTGCAGTTAATACTTCTTTTTTGACTCCTCTGGCATATCAAACAAATTTATTAGTGATGGGTCCTGGTCATTATAAATTTATTGATTATGTAAAATTTGGACTTCCATTAACAATTTTATGTTGGCTAATTTTTTATATTACATTCCCAATATTTTATGATGTATGAAAAATCTTAGTTTTGAAAAACCAACAAACCCAAGATTCTCTTGTGGTCCTACAAAAAAACCAGATGGATGGAGCTTAAATAAAATCAACAAAAAATATCTTGGAAGATATCACAGAGCTAGTGATATAAAAACTTTTATCGAGGAACAACTTTTTAGAATAAAAAAAATTCTTAAGATTCCAAAATCCTATGAAATATTTCTTATGCCAGGCTCATGTACAGGAGCAATGGAAGCTGTGATATGGAATTTGTTTGGTAAAAGAGAAATAACATCAATAGTTTATGACTATTGGGGATTAGAATGGTTGAAAGATCTTAAAAAATTAAATTTGAAGGTTGATGAAAGAATCAGTCTTGATGGAACGCCTCCATCTCTAGAAAATATTCCATCTGAAAACGATCTTTTCTTTGTTTGGACTGGGACAACTACAGGAATATCTATAAATAATTTAAACTTTTTAAGTGAAAAGAGAAAAGGTATTGTAGTAAGTGACATTACTTCTGCTGCTTTTATTTATGATATACCATGGAAAAAAATTGATGTTTCTGTTTTTTCATGGCAGAAGGCCCTTGGCTCGGAATCTCAGCATGGTGTAATAGTTATGAGCCCTAAGGCAATTGATAGTACTGTATCTAGAGCAATACCAAAAATTTTTGATTTTTTAAAAAATAATTTCATCATTAATACACCTTCTTTACTTACAATTTCTGATTTAGCACAATGTTTAGATATTTTTGAGAAGAATGGAGGTTTAATAAACAGCCTCAAAGTTTGTAAAAATAATAAATTGGTAATTGATAAATGGGCTGAAAAAAATGAATATGTTATTAATTTTATTAAAGATAAGAAGTATCAGGCTATTTCTCCAGTTTACTTAGTTTTTAAAAAAAGAATTAAATACGAAAAGCTATTTAAATTTTTAAGTGATAACGGAATTGCATATGATATTAAAAATTACAGACTGGCTAATCCAGGAATAAGAATATGGACTGGTCCTACTATTAAAAAAAACGATTTGATTGTACTTACAAATTGGTTAGATTGGTGTTTTAATAAATTTAAATGAACAAGTGAAAAGTCAACTTTTACCAGAGGGATTTAGGGATGGTCTACCGGATCTTGCAGAATTAGAATTCCAGATAAACTCATTTTTCATAAATCTTATGATATCAAACGGTTTTATGATGGTTAAACCTCCACTTGTAGAGTTTGAGGATTCCTTATTTTTTCTTACCAAATACCAAGACAATATTGATTCTTTTAGAGTTATGGACCCTCTAACACAAAAAATAATGGGTATACGCTCAGATATAACAATGCAAGTTGCAAGAATAGCCTGCGGATCTTTAGTCGAAAACAAAAGACCTTTGAGATTATGTTATACTGGTGACGTATTGAAAGTTAAAAATAATAATATTAATTTATCAAGACAATTTACTCAAATTGGAGCAGAAATTATAGGAGTCGATAAAACTTTTTGTCTCAGCGAAATAATAAATTTAATAACTGAGTTTTTAAATAACCTTAAAATAAAAAAATTTATTATTAATTTCTCTATGCCAAATTTAATAAATCTTATCTCAAAGGATTTTAATCTCAAAAAATCGGATAATGAAATACTTATGAATTGTTACAAAAATAAAAATTTATCTGCATTAAAAGATATATCCAATGATTTATTTGAGATGTCAGAAAATTTGTTAAAATGCATTGGAAATATAGATGAAAAGATAAATTTATTAAAAAAATACAAATTCCCAAAAAATATTAAATCGAAATTAAAAATTTAATCTCAGATTAAAAAATTAAAGACGAATTTTTAAATACGAAATAATTATTGATCCTTTGGAAATAGATGAGTCCAGCTATCATAAGGGTTTTTGTTTTAAGATCTATTCTGAAAACTCTAAAGAACTTATAAGTGGGGGTGGTTACAGCGTTGATAATGACATATGTTCAGGGTTTTCAGGCTTTTTAGAAAACTTGATTTTGGAGTCGCAAATAAAAAAAATAACCAAAAGTAGAATATTGGTCCAGCATAATTTAGAATTCGAAGAGATAAAATTTCTTCAGAAAAAAAGAAAAATGATAGTAGTAAAATCAATTAACAAACTTAACAAGTTACAATTAGCCAAGGAGGCAAAAAATTCAACAATGCCAATATTACTTTTTCGAAAACGAAATCTTTGAGGTAAAATAAATGCCAAACGTAACTGTAATAGGTGCCCAATGGGGTGATGAAGGGAAGGGGAAGATTGTTGATTGGCTATCAAACGAAGCTGATATAGTTGTGAGATTTCAGGGTGGTAATAATGCCGGACATACGATTGTTATCAATAAAAAAAAAATAGCACTAAGTTTAATTCCCTCTGGAATAATTAGAAAAAACAAAATTTCAATCATAGGAAATGGGGTTGTAGTAAACCCTGCTGCACTTCTTGAGGAAATAAGAAAGCTTGATGTTGCTGGCATAAAAATTACAAAAAAAAATTTTAGAATTTCTGAAAATTCTTCAATTATTTTTAATTTTCATAAAAAAATTGATGAAATTAGAGAAACAAGAAAGGGTCCTAATAAAATTGGAACTACTGGAAGAGGAATTGGGCCTGCATATGAAGATAGGGTTGGAAGAAGAGCTATTCGTTTTACCGATTTAGTGAATAAAGAAGTATTAAAAGAAAAAATAAAAAACGCATTAGATTATCACAACATTATATTAGCTGGTTTAAACTCAAAATTATTAACTGAGAAAGAAATAAATGATGAGATCGACTCATATAAAAAACAAATTTTAAAGTATGTCGACAGAACCTCTAAAACTCTTAGAGAGGCAAAACGGCTTGGAAAAAAGATTCTTTTTGAGGGTGCCCAAGGTGTTCTATTGGATATAGACCATGGTACATATCCTTTTGTAACTTCATCTAACACACTTCCAAGTGCTGCTTCATCAGGCAGTGGCATGTCTATAAAAGATATTGGTTATATTTTAGGAATTGTTAAGGCTTACACAACGAGGGTTGGAAGTGGTCCTTTTCCCAGTGAGTTATCTAATTCTATTGGTCAAAAACTTGGTAAAATTGGTAACGAGTTTGGAACCGTAACTGGAAGACAGAGAAGATGTGGTTGGTTTGACTCTGTTATAACACGACACTCTATGGAAGTCGCAGGTATTGACGGTATAGCTTTAACTAAGTTAGATGTTTTAGATAGCTTTAAAGAAATAAAAATTTGTATTGGATATAAACTTAATAATAAAAAGATTGACTATTTTCCTCTTTCAGAATCTGATCAAAGAGTTATAAAACCTATTTATGAGACACACAAAGGTTGGATGGAAAGTACTCAAGGCGCTAGAAGTTGGACTGATCTTCCCGCACTTGCAATTAAATACGTGAGGAGGATTGAAGAACTTTTGCAAACACAGGTTTCACTTTTATCAACAAGTCCAAGAAGAGAAGATACTATTCTTGTAAGAAATCCATTTATTGGTTAACGTTTTTTGACTTATAATTGATATTTTTTACAACTTTTCTTAGCTTTTCAAATGCTCTAACTTCTACTTGCCTTACTCTTTCCCTTGAAATTCCGAAGGATTTGCTAAGTTCATCTAAAGTAAGCGGATCATCTACCAATCTTCTTTGAGTAAGAATTCTTCTTTCTCTTTCATCAAGATTTTTAAGAGCAATCATTAACATTTCTTTCCTTTTTAATAATTCGTCTCTCTTTGAATAAAGGCATTCTCATGATTGTCTCTTTCATCTTGAATTCCATTGATCCATTCATCTTCATTATCAGCTGAATAAGGGTTATTAAGAGAGTGGTCATGACCTGCGAGTCTTCTATTCATGTCAACGACTTCATTTTCAGCTACGTCTAATCTATCTGCAATTTCGGTAACAAGTTCTGGAGGTAAGTCTCCATCATCAAGAGCCTTAAGTTTTCCTTTTAAGGATCTTAGATTAAAAAATAGTTTTTTTTGAGCAGCTGTTGTTCCAATTTTTACAAGTGACCAAGAGTGGAGAATGTATTCTTGGATGGAGGCTCTTATCCACCACATTGCGTAGGTAGATAGTCTGAATCCTTTAGATGGATCAAATCTTTCTAATGATTGAATAAGACCTAAATTACCTTCTGATATTAGTTCACTTAGCTGAAGACCGTAACCTCTGTATTTCATTGCTATTTTGACAACTAGTCGCAAATGAGAATTAATTAGTTGGTGAGCTGCGGAACTTGATCTGATTTAATCCATTCATTAGCTAACTTAATTTCATTCTCATGGTCAAAATCGGAAACTTTGAATTTCACGTAAATAACTAGAGATGTCGTTTTGATCAACTGAAATATTGAAAATTTTTCTAAAATATGTAGCTCATAATCATTTATTGCATATTTAAAAACTATTGCAAGAATAAAATGAATATAAGATGAACAAATTATTAATTTTTATTCATAATCTTGGAAATTTTTGAATAATTTGACAAATTATTCGATAATTTTAATAAATCCGCAGGAAATTTTGAATCAAATTCTAAGTTTTTTCTTTGCAACGGATGATAAAACCCTAATTTGCTTGCATGAAGTGCGTGTCTTTCGGTTTTAATGAAGTTTTCTGTTATAAAAAACCCTAAATTATCTGTAAGTTGAAGATGATAATTATTTCTACTGTATTTTCTATCCCCTAAAAGTGGATTGCCAATATAGCTCATATGAAGTCTAATCTGATGAGTTCTTCCTGTGAAAAGTTTACATTTAACATAACTTATTTTTATCTTCTCGCTTATATCAAATGAGTTTATAAGCCAAAACTGTGTAATTGCTATTTTTCCAGAATTCGGCTGTGCAACAGCCATTTTTTGTCTATTTAATTTAGATCTTTCAATATTTGTTTCAATTGTACCACGTTCATTTTTTAAGAAGTTCCATGTAAATAAATCATATTCTCTTTTTATAGATTTTTTCTTAAATTGTTCAGATAAGCTATTATGGGTAATGTCGTCTTTTGCAAAAACTAAAAGACCACTTGTCATTTTATCTATTCTATGAACAACCCCAGGTCTTAATACACCACCTATCCCTGACAAGTTTTTACAATGTGATAACAAACCATTAACTAATGTATTTTCATTATTTCCTGATCCAGGGTGAACAACAGTTCCAGCCTTTTTATTTAAAACTATCAAATGCTCATCCTCATATACTATATCTAGTTCTAAATTTTGAGGGATTAAACTATATTTTTTTGGTTTGGGTATTTCTAGAATTAGCTCACCCAACTTTTTAAGTTTAATAGAAGGTTGGGTTATTATTGTATTATTAAACTTTAAATTTCCATTTGTGATCAATTGTTGAAGACGGTTCCTAGACAAATCTTTTAATTTCTGTGCAATAATAACATCAACTCTTTTATCTAGATCTTTGCTAGTTATTAAAATCGATATATAATTTTGTTTCAATGAGAAAGTTCCTAAAATTTACTGTTATTTTTCTTGGTATTTTGATAGTTACACTTTTTTGTATTACAATATTTGCAATATATAACAAATACAATAATTATGATTTAAAAAATTTTAACTCTCTTAAATTAGAACCGCAAATAGAGGAATTTTTAACTATAAAAGATTTTCAAATTCAAAAAAATCTTATACACTTTCGTCTTGAAAATAATGATGATAATAGCCAATTTATAAGAACTTATAATCTTAGGGATGGAAAACTTTCAACAGAAATAAAAATTAAATGATTTCAAAAAAATTATTAATATTTCTTAGCTCCTGGATAATTGAAAATACTGAATTTAATCAGAAAATCGAAGATCCGAAGTTCTTTAAACTTACTGAAAACGAGATGTCAGATAAAGCTTGCTTTTCATCTGAAAATTGCAGAGTAAAAGCTTATTATGTTAAGGATAGTGGTATATTCTACATCGACAAAATGCAGCCCGAAAAAGATATTTGTGACAAATCTATTATTTTGCATGAGATGGTTCATCATTATCAAAAAAATGATGATAGAGTAATTGAATTAGACGAAAGAACTCTTTGGACACTTCAAGAAAGACAAGCAATCTACTATCAAAATCTTTTTTTAATTTCTCAAAAAAGATTAAATGACAATCAAGGTCCAGAAAATGTTCTTCAATGTGAGGGAGGTTCTTACTTAGATTTACAATATAAATTTAATGAATCCAGATGAGAGTAATTTGATTTGAAAAATAAAACCAATTTAATTCAACTTTCACCTAAAGATATAACAGCTCATTCATTAAAAAAAAATATTTTTGAAGGCAAAATTTTACTAATTAAAAATTCTAAAGAAATTTTAAAAATTATTGAACTTACAGAGCAATATTTTAATTACCTTTTTAATACAGGGATAACTAATTCAGAGAAACTAAAAATAAATTACAATAAAGAAAACTCTATTTTTTTTGAGATTATTCAAAATAGAATAAAGTTTTGCAAATTGATAAGAGAATGCTTTTCAAATTTTCTTTTACAAATTGAATTGGTTATTCAGAGTACTTTTATGGATTACATTACATTTAGATATAGTCCAGCAAGTGGTATGAAAAATATTGGAACATTGATTCCAACTCCAGCTCACAGGGATACGTGGGCTTCAAATATTTTTAACCAAATTAATTTTTGGTTTCCAACTCATAATGTTTCAGATCGTAATTCAATTTTTTTTGTTCCTAAATACTTTCAAAAAAGAGTGAGCAATAACAGCGATGAATGGAGTTTTTATAGATATAAAAAAACAAAAGAATTTCTTTCAACACCAGTTTCAAATATAAAATTTCCACAAAATCAAATTGTCAGTTTCAATGTCAAAAAAGGTGAAGTTTTGTGCTTTTCTGGTCATCACATTCACGGAAGTTTGGTAGGTGAAAGTGATAGACTTAATCTGGAAACAAGAATTGTTTGTGAAAATGATGAAGAAAACTATAAAATACCAGTTAATTTAGATGCAATGGGAACTGTAAGAAAAAATAAGTGGTTTAGAAACTTAAAAACTGGAAAAAGTTATATTTAATTCTTCAAGAAATTAACCAACAAAATATGGGAAACGGTTAGGGAAGACAGTCCTACCACTATATAATTTATTTGAAGTAAATTTATGTCATTCTTCATAAAATAATAAATAAGAGTAAAAAATAAAATAGTAATGACAGTCATAGGAATAGTCTTAAAGAAAAGTTCTCCGAATTTTAAATCAAGATTATTTTTTTCATCTAACAAATGTCGAGTAGAATGAAGAAAACAAAAATACATAAAAAAAGATAGAAGAGGTTCAAAAAACCAAAAACAAAAGAATAATAAAATGAATTCACTTAAAACTAAATAAACTTGACTTTTATTTTGATACATTAACCAACTCTTTAACAACCAGACAAATATGAGCAATATTAAAAAAAAATACAAATAGTTAAAATATTTACTTACTTCAATTAAAAAAAAACTGTCTACAAAAAAAAAAGAGAAAATTTCGATTGATTCTTCCAGGTGAAACTTAAATGGAAGAGAAATAACAAATATTCCTCTAATTAAAACTTCAATAAATGAAAATTTAGATTTTTCTATACAATCACTAATTCCAAAATGTAAAATGGAAAGAGCCAAAAATATTATAAATAATACATGAGGATAGTTTATCCATGAAAAGAAAAAGATTATAGGTACTAATATATAGATTAGAAGAAATAATAGCATTTCAAAATTATTATTAATGATTCCTTTATGTTTAGCTATGTCTAGATCTAAACTTCCGTGCGCAAGTCCTGGCCATAGAATGGGTAAAGAAAAAAGTAAAACTTGATTTAAATAATTACCCGAAAAAAGCTCCTCAAAAAATAATGTAATTGGAATCATTAAAAAAATTGAAAATAGGAATAACTTTGTGTCTAGTTGTTTCATCTTATTTCAAAAACCGATTTTATTAACGAAATTTTGGGAAGGGAGATTATTATTTTCAAGGTTTCAAAAAGGTTAGCGGTATTTGTTAAAAATTTTACTATAATAGGTAAGCTATTTCTTTTAAAAAATCTTTCAAAAAATTGCAAAGCTGTTTCAGGGTTATTTTCAATAAATTTACAAAAGGTATTATCTAGAAAATTTAAAAAATTATTTTTTCTTATTTTAGGATACTTTTCTTTGATTATACAATCTACTATTTGCTTAGAATAAATAAATGAATTCTGTAAAGAATATCCTGTAGATTGTTTTACCCAATTTCCAGCTGTACCAATTTTAATACAATTTTCCATATTTTTTTCAATAATCTTGAACATCGGAATTACACCTGATTCGCAAAATCGAATTTTATATTGTTTTCCAAAATAATTTTTAGACATATACATTTCTATATCCTGTTTATATTTTGACCTACTTAAAGTCCTCTTTGAAAAATAAGTAGTTTCTACTAATATTTTATTTTGGCTAAATGGTAAGACATAAATAAAATTAAAATTATTTTTTTTATTTTGTATATCCATTAATATTACCTCATCTTTATTTATAATGTTTTCTTTGAATGTAATTTCCACACCGTAAAAATGTTGTAATAATCTATGTGATTTTTCCACGTTGGTGTCTATTCTACTATCGAATAATAATTGAGAATTATAAATCTTATTTTCGGTATTAAGTTCTACAATATTATTGTTTGACTTTAATGATTTAATTTTTACACCCATAATTATCTTAAAATTCTTTCTTTTTTTAAGTCTGCTTAAAAAAAAATTATATAGATTTTTTGACTTAATTCTTAAATATTCAATTCCACTAAAATTTAATGAATGTTTTTTCCCTTTAATAATTACACATACTTTTTTCCATTTATTATCAGCTGATTTATTTAAAATATTGTAAGGATGATTCCAAAAACAGAGGTTTTTTTCAAATCTCAATTTTTTTTCTTTCTCTAATAAAAGTACTTTTTTATTTGTTCTTTTTGTTATTTCATCAGCTAATACAAGACCAGAGACTCCTGCTCCAACAATAATTATGTCGAAATCTTTTTTAATCACATTAAATTGAAACTATTTTTTTAATATTTTTATTTAGTTTTTCTCTTATATCTTCATTCTTACATAATTGCTGATTATAGATTAATTTTATCAAAACTTTGATTGTTTTAATCACTTTTTCTATTTTAGTTAGATAGATTCTTTGCTTCCATATATTGTATTTGTTGTTTCTAATTTTTGTACCAATTGATTGGTATAAAAAAGATGCTATTGCAATAGGGAATCTATATTTTAAAGGTAATTTAATAATTCCTTCCCAGGCTAAGTCATAAATAATATCTGATGTATCTATAAGTTTTTTTAAATCTTTAGAGAATTCTCTTTGGAGTTTGTCACTGAGAGGAATATCATAAAAATCATTTTTGACATGAACTCTAATCTCTTTTGGAATATAAATTCTATCTCTTAGTAAATCTTCTTTGACATCTCTGGAAATATTGGTTAGTTGCATTGCTATTCCAAGATAAATAGCATTGAATTTTAATGAATTTTCTTTTACTCCCATAATATCACACATCATTAAGCCAACCGTTCCAGCAACTTTATAACTATAACAAAATAATTGATTATAATCTTTAATATTGACCTTGCTTAAATCACTCAAAATTCCATCAATTAGAGCATTTGGTATTCTATGATCAATTTCGTATTTAGACATTAAATTAATAAAATTATGAATTATTTGATTTTTTGACTTTCTTGTTAATAGCTCCTTTTTAATTTTAGTTAATTTTATTTTTGAAACTTTTTTAGACAGTTTTTTGTCATCACCCAAGTCGTCAACAAATCTACAAAATAGATAAAGTACTTTGATATCGTCTCTTTTATCAGTTGAGAAAAATAATGATGCAAAATAAAAGGTTTTGGCTCTATTTTTTAATGAAAACTTAGCTTTCTTTAGATTCATTTTTCAGAATATTTTCGAGTACTTTAGCTGAGCTTATTACTCCGGGTACACCAGCCCCGGGATGACAACCTGCACCTACAAAATATAAATTTTTAAAATCTTCAGATTTATTATGAAATCTAAACCAAGCAGATTGCCTAAAAATCGGAGAAACAGAAAATCCGGCACCATATAGTGAGTTATAATCGTTTTTAAAATCATTAGGAGACATGTGAAAGCAAACTTTTAAATTTTTATGCAGATCCGGTAAAATTGTTTGTTCAAGAGCATTTAAGATTTTTTTTTCATAAGTCTTACCATAATTTTTCCAATCAATTTGTTTTTTAAGATTAGGAACTGGCGATAAAACATAAAAACTATCACATCCTTTAGGAGCCATTGATTTGTCAGTTGCCGTTGGTCTATGAAGGTAAAGACTAAAGTCGTCAGCCAGAATTTTATTTTTGAAAATATCATTCAATAGGCCCTCATACCTCTTTCCCATCCATATGGTATGATGTGCTATATTTTTATATATTTTTTTTGTTCCAAAATAAATAACGAAAAGACCCATCGAATAATCCATTGTATCGACTCTTTTTTGATGCCACTTTTTATTATTTTTTGATTTAATTAAATATTTATAAGTATATGCAGGATCGGTATTCATAACTATTTTATTGGCATAAACAACTTTGTTTTTAAATTTTACTCCTATTGCCTGTTCGTCTTTTGTTAAAATCCTTTTAATTTCTGCATTTTTAAAAATTTTAATATTTTCCTCTTTCATAAGTTTTTCAAAGCCTTGTACAATTTTTCCAGTGCCGCCAATAGCATAATGAACTCCCCATTTTCGCTCTAAATAATGGATTAAATTATATATTGAAGTTGTATCAATTGGATTCCCACCTAATAAAAGTGGTTGAATGCTAAAAGCTTGAATAATCTGCTCATTTTTAATAAATTTAGATACTAGTCTAAAAACACTTAAATAACTTTTTAATGTAATTAAAGTTGGGATTTGTCGTATCATGAAAAAAAAATCATGAAATGGAACAAATGAAAGTTTTTCAAATCCTACTTTAAAAATTTTTTCTGAGAAATTTAGTAGACGTCTATATCCCTTAACATCTCTTGTATCAAATTTTGAAATTTCTTTTTCAGTCCTTTTTAAGCTTTTTGAATAGTCAAATATTTTTTTATTTGATGAAAAATAAAATCGATACCAGGGATCTAACTCGACAAACTTAACATATTTTTCTCTATTTTTTTTGAATAGTTCAAACAATTCATTAAACAAAAATGGAGCAGTAATAACTGTTGGACCAGCGTCAAAAGTAAATCCAGATTTTTTAAATACTCTTGCTCTTCCACCTAATTGATTTAATTTTTCATAAATTGAGACTTCATAACCTAATGATTTTAACCTAAGTGCAGCAGAAATACCTCCAAAGCCTGAACCTACAACGATTGCAGTTTTATTCATTTAGATCTTTTTTGTATTTTTTGTTATTCTTGTAATTATTGAGCTAATAACAAAACTAACAATTCTAAATAACTTCTTGTCTGTTTTATCTGAAATTTCGATTGCTCTTTCAGATACTTGTTTTAAATGATTAAAGGAGAGATCTAATGCCCCTTTTTTTTCTATCATTTTCAACCAAAATGTAATTTCGTCCTCTGATATTGAGTCATATCTTTTTTTTAAAAACTTTTGTAATATAAACTTTTCTCCTTGCGTTGCATTTTGTATAAAGTGCATTATTAGAATATTCATTTTACCTTCTTTCAGATCTCTGCCAGGAAGTCCTCTTTCTTTAAGGCCTAAAAAGTCTGAAAGATCATCTTGAATTTGATATGCAACACCCGTTTCGTACAATGACTTAAAATAGCTTGTGTCATATTTATTTCCAGAGAGAATCAAAACAAGTTTTATGGGAAGAGAGATTAAACCTCCTGTTTTTGCTCTTGCAGTAGATTCATAATCTTCCATTTTCAAATTAAAATCAGACCTACTTAAAATTTCAATTGATTGTCCTTTTAATGTTTGTTTAATCGTTTTACTTAGTTCTTCTATTGCAAGACATTTGAGTTCAGGTCGTGTTTTAATCTTGGATATAATTTCAAAAGAAGCTGAAATAAAAAGATCTCCTAAATTTATGGCTGTGTGGTCTCCAAATCTATTCCAAATTGTAGGTAACCCTCTTCGCAAAAGATCTCTGTCTTGGAGATCATCATGTATAAGAGATGCATTATGTATAAATTCACAACATATTGCTATATCATGCGAAACTTGCTTGCTTAGGCCAAAGATTTTTGAAGCAAGAAGTGCTAGTATCGCTCTGAACCTCTTTCCTCCTGAATTAAGTTGATACTTTGCACAATTTCCCATCCATGAGTCGTCACAGAGGATGTCAGACATTTTTTTGTCAAGAGATTGTATATCATTTTTATATTTGTCGTGGTTAAAGAAGCTTAAATCAATGTTTTTTTGAAAATTATTGAGATGAATCCAATTAGTATTGATGTTTAAATTCTGTGTAATATTTTTTGTCATCTTAAAGGTTTAAAAGTTAAGTATAAAAAAAAGGGAAACATCAAATAGATGTTTCCCTTTAATTAATTAAAAACATTAAGTTTGCTTAAGCTTTTGCTGATTCAGACTTAGCAGCAGCCCAAATTACAAGACCGAAAGCAATTTTGTTAATAATGTCTGCAAGGTTGTAAATTGCATTTAATGCATTTTCATCAGTTCCACCTGCTAGGTAACCTAGGAAGTAACCTATCGGGTAGATAGACCAACCAATTGATACAATCCATTTCATTGCATTGTAAGCAGATTGCTGAGCTTTTGAGTTGCTTGATGCGTTAGCTTGCGCTGCTTCACCAGCAAATACTTCATACAGGATGTAAATCCAACCTGCCATACCCACTATGAAACCAACAGTTGCATTAATTGAGCCGTTTTCACCAAGGAAACCAGCAATTAACATTACTAATGTACCAATCAAAAGTCTCCAGAACATTCCAGCTGTGGCTGCGCCAACTGCTGCTAGAATAAGGTAAAATTCAACCATCTGAAGTGGGACTGTTAATAACCAGTCAATATATCTATAGACATTAGGGTTCTCACCAGTCTGGATCCATACTGCTCTCATGTAGTAATAGTGAACAGCGGCGATCAAAGTTACAAGACCAGCAACTCTTACAGAAGTTTGCCAGTGTTTTGCAACACTGTTACCCTCTAAAAAGAAGAAGGCTGTAGATGCAACCATAGCTACTGAGATTATCCAAAAAGAAACCCCAACGAGGTCATCGGCTTTAAGCATATATTCCATATGTTTATCCTTTCGTATATATTATTAAAATTTTGAGCAATAGCTCAAAAGTTAAAGTTTTACAAGCAGATTAAGTGGGCAGATATGCTTTTGCCCAATAACCTCCCCATATTGTAAATACTAGGATGACTAAAAAATTAGTTAATTCAAGAAAAAAAAAGCAAAAAATTCTTAAATTATTGATTTTATTGTCAAAAAATTATATAAAAAAGGAAATTGAAGCTAAAATTGTTGCATTAATTCTTAATTTTTTAAACCATTTATCTGATTTTTTTTTAATTAATATTAGGTCAATCGAAAGACTCAAAAAAAGAGACACAACAAGAATAAATGAACTATAAATTCCATTAACATTTAAAGCATGCGTTGAAACTAATAATAAAGGTATTATGGGGCTAAAGAAAAAGAAACCTTTAATATTTGTTTCAATTATTTTTTGCCATTGCATACCCGATAGGAAGCAAACAATTAGTGCAGCATACAGAGAAGAAATTGTCTTGATTTCTGAAAATCTAAGCAAAGTTTCATTGTAATCGTAATAACCAATCATAGGAGAAAGGTAGAATGGTAAAACACCAGCGTAAGTTACGAACATTATTCTTTTTCGAGATTTATTCATAAAAAGATTAAGTAGGCTGTTAATTTAATGTTTATCTAACTTGCTAGATTCAATTAAATGTTTATCATATACTTTTTGGAGTTTTGCGCAATGACAGACCAAGAATTAGAAAAAATAAGAAACTACTTAAACAAAATTTTTAATACCCATGATTTTATTGTAAAAAAAAGAAAATCGATAGAAGATTCGTGTGAAGTTTATCACAAAGATGAATTTCTCGGATTGATCTACAAGGAAAACGAAGAAGATGAAGAAGATTATCAATTTCATATGACTATATTAAAAGAAGATTTAACAAAGCTGTAAGAAAAATGTTTAAGTTTTTTATTTTTATTGCTTTAATTTTTAAATTCATAAATTTGAAAGCACATCATAAAATTTATAGTCCACGCGTTGAAGAGGGAAGACAATCTTTAGAGTGGAGGGGACATGTTAATTATGACGACAGATTAGAATTTAACAAATCTCATCATCATGTTTTTGAAACAGAATATTCTTGGACAAGTTTTTGGCAATCAGAGTTAGAATTTCATGTTTCTGACAAAGCTGAAACACCATTAGATTGGGAAAAAACAGAATTTCAAAATCAGGTTCAGGTTTTTGACTATAAAAACTTTGCTGGGGCTCTTTACTTTTCTTATAATTTTGTTTCTGAACAGGATGAACCAGATGAAATTGAATACAAGTATTTAAATGAATTTAACAATGAAAATGTAAGTTTCATTTCAAATTTTATATTTGAGAAAGGGGTTGGAAAAGGAGCCACTGGTTCTACTTCTTTTGATCTAAGTAATCAATTGATGTTTAAAAAATTCTTAGAAAACAATTTCGGTTTTGGTTTTTTAGGTTTTAGTAATTTTGGTGAGGTATCCAGCTTTAATACATTTAGTCTTCAAAAACATTTATATGGAGTTCAGATAGAGAGTGAAATTGATTTAGAAATTTTTGAATATGAAATATCACTTGCTTATCTTCATGGATTAACTGACGCATCAACAAATCATATGTTTTTGTGGAATATGGAGTTAGAATTCTAAATTTAAAACCCTAATTCCCTTAATTTTTTCAAATAATTTTCTTCGCTAATTAAACCTCGTTCTCTCATGCTTTCAAGAGATTTAAGTGTAAGCTGACTTTCACTTGGCCTTTGATTCTGATTGTTTATATATTGTTGGTTATAATTAGGGTAAGGATATGGTGGGGGATATCTGTTATAGTAAGGATTTTGCTGCGAATTTATATCATATGGCCTATTGCGGTAGTTTGGTGGATAATAATTACCATATTGTTGTTGATTTGGGCTTCTCATAGATTTTAATTCTTGTCTTAAGCTTTCGACTTCCGCTCTGAGATCTTTTACTTGAATATTTGATTGTAAAGCTGTTGTTTGTTCTTGTTGACTTAGAAATCCTCTTGCTCTTAAAGCTCGCTTCGAAAACACCAACCAGTCACGTCTATTTTTTGCTGTAGACGGTCTAAAAACCCCAGAATTTGGAAGTGCACTCAATTTAAATTTGCTTTTGATTGTTTGAAATCTTGAACCTGGAACATATGGGTTTGATTTCAGATCAGGATTGATTCCTGCTGCAAGCATCGGGTCAGTTTCTTGCATATTACCTTTTCTCAAAATTGAGCCAAAAACCAAATTTAAACCATAATTATTGTAAAAAATTCTTCCGGATGTGACTCTATTTGAGGATAAACCTTTTTGTTTGTACCAACCTTCAATTGTAAAAACTACATCTTGGTTTGCTTCGCTTCTGTTAAACCTCACTTATTGAATTGATAATGTAAACTTTTCATTAGAAAAAATTTAGGTTTTGGGACCAAACCAGAAAACAACGGGGTTAATTCT
>BOXE01000005.1:0-77741 GCA_019650635.1 Alphaproteobacteria bacterium
CTTTTTTAATTTCATAGCGGGGTTTTAAAAAATTAAATTTTTGGGATTAATTTGCTTTTATAATTTCACCAGAATTATAAATATCATTTAAAAAGCATTAACGGCTAATGCTCTTTGGTTTACCCTTTTTTAATTTTTTTCCATTCTGTTGAAGAGATTATTCTCGGAAACATATCAAAATGGAATTAAGCGCTCAGTAGAATCAAAGTTATTATATACAGAAAATGTAATACCTATTTTTAAAAGATTTTCAGCTTCATTTTTTTTAACAATAACATTTTCTGGCAAAGATTTAGCCCAATCATATATTTGGTTATAGAATTTTCTTACCTTTGAATTTTTATAAACTTCGTTGTACATTCTCTTTCAATTGTTATCGGCGTGGAAAGAGACAGAGGATGCGTTCCTTCGGTTTCAAACCTACTTCCGACCATAATGGTTGAACGATTGTTAAAGATTATAACTATTCAATTTGTAAAGCAAGAGTTATTTGGTTTGTCATTGAGGATTTGGAAGGCAAATTAGCTAACCATCTTTCAAAAACTTGATTTTAGTTATGATAACTAGATACATTTTTATTAATTTTATAAATTTTAATTGCTTTTATCTCTAAAATGCTTAAATTTTTATACATGAAGCAAACCTTATTAATATTACCTGTCTTATTAATTTCTTATATATTAAAAGTTGATATTACTCTTAAGGCAAAATCACAAGAAGAAAAAGACCTTGGTTGTATAACTCTACTAAAGCTGGCTAGTGAAAAAAGTAAAATTGCCGGTGAAATGATTAAGTATGAGAAACTTAAAAAACTTCAAAAAAGTTTTCTTGGAAAGTATAAGGTCGACTATTTTTCAGAAAGATGAAACTCAATCAAGTTAGATGAACATAATTTGAAAATAAAAGAACAAGGTCAAAGATATATCAATAAAAATCTTCAAAAGTGTAGAAGCTTAAAATAAACAACTCTTTTAAAAAAAATTAGATATTAATTAGCTTATGTTTCTTTTCAGAAATAACATCTTCAAAAAAATGATGCTAAGAATTGATCATTAATAGCTTCAACAATAATTATTCTATATAAATTTATGTAGATTACCTTTTCTAAACATAAAGGATATAAATTCATTGAATTTTAAGTTTATAATTAAAAGATTTATTAAATGAAAAATTCATTAATGTGGTTTAGATATGACCTTAGAGTTGAAGATAACCAAGCATTGTTCGCTGCTTTAGATAACCAAGTCTGTCTCCCAATCTTTATTCTTGATGAGGGTTTTTTAAAGCTTCAAACTACAAGTGAGTTTCATCTTAGTTTCTTGAAAGATTCTTTGGAAAACCTGAATTATAATCTAAAAAAAAAATTTAACACCAAACTCAATCTTTACGAAGGAAAAACTATTGAAATATTAAATCACCTCATTGGAAAGTTTAAAATAAACAATATTTATTCAAATAGAATATTTAAAGGTAGTTATTTCACACAACTAGATAAAGATGTTGATTCGTTTCTGAATCAAAAGGGTATAAATTGGTTTCAAAAAAATCAATTTGGAATTCAACTTAAAAATAGAATTCGAGGAAAATGGTCTAAAGATTGGCACAGATTTATAACAGGTCCAAAAACCTCAAATATTGAAAATAACAATTTTTATAAAGACGACACAATGGAATTAAACTTTATTCCTAGTTTACCATCTGTCCAAAAAGGTGGCGAAGACGAAGCACTTAATTGTTTAAAGACCTTTTTAAATAGTAGACATAAAGATTATTCTCAAAAAATGTCAAGTCCAATAACAGCAGAGTATTCATGTTCAAGACTTAGTCCTCATATTACTTTTGGAACAATTTCTATAAAATCAATAATAAGTAAAATTGAAAACAATAATAATGAAAACAATTTAGATAAAAAATCCATTTATTCATTTAAAAAAAGATTAGCGTGGCACTGTCATTTTATTCAAAAACTATATGATGAGCCTAAAATTGAATTTGAAAATTTACATCCACTTTACAATAATTTGAGATCTGAAAGCTTTAATGCTTCTTTTTATAAGAGTTGGAAAGAGGGTGTCACAGGTTTCCCTTTTTTAGATGCTTGTTTGAGATTTTTAAAGGCCAAGGGTTGGTTAAATTTTAGAATGAGAGCTATGATTACTTCATTTGCATCATATCAGTTGTGGTTGGATTGGAGGATCACTTCTAAATTCTTAGCTAATAATTTTACCGATTATGAACCTGGTATTCATTATCCTCAGATACAAATGCAGTCTGGTACAACCGGAATTAACACAATCCGGATATATAATGTGATTAAACAATCATATGATCAGGATCCCAATGGAGTCTTTATTAGAAAGTGGGTGCCAGAGATAAGAATGTTACCGGATCACCTAATTCATGAGCCGTGGAAAATAAACTTTTTAGAGGAAAAGGAATATAATTTTAAGTTGGGAAAACATTACCATAAACCAATTGTTGACAACAATCAGAGAACTAAACTTGCTAAAGACATGATTTGGTCTATTAGAAAAAAACCTGAAGCTAAAAAAATTTCTAAAAATATTGTTGCAAAGCATGCGAGCATGAGGAGGTAAAAACTTAAAATTCTTTATTTAATTCAAATTAATGTTTTTTAAATTAGTTATTATCCCATTTTACTGAATCTTCTTTTTTTACCAACTTATGTTCTTCCTGATCCAATCCTAACTTCCAGTAGCTAGAAATATACATTTCATTCTTACTGATTTTTTTATTTTTTTGAAAAAAATTTCTTAAAATTTTCATTTTATTAAATTCACAAGCTACCCATACATAAGGTTTTCCATCTAACCAATTAATTTTTTTTACAGTATTCTCTAAAACAGAAGGATTCTTTTTTGATTTCACTACCCATTCAATTTTGATATTTTTTGGTTTTACAAGTTTGATTTTATCGTCTTTTGATATTATTTCTAAGACAACAAAACCTTTTGCACTTTGTGGGATTCTTTCAAGATAACAAGCTATCGCTGGTAAGGCAGTCATATCTCCTACAAAAAAAAACCAATCAGAATTATCATTTATTGATTTTTTTAAACCTGGTCCTGATATTAATATTTCGTCGCCTATCTTAGCATGTGACGCCCATTTTGTGGCATAGCCTTGATTTCCAATATGATTAGAAAAGTCAATATCTAGTTCTAACTTATTTTTCCTAAAACTTCTGATTGTATATGGTCTTAAAAAGGAGTTGCCTGATGATTCTTGTTTAAATAAAAGTTTAACATATCCACCATCTTCATTTTCTGGAAAATCAATAAAATCCTTACTGTGAAATGTTATTCTTTTCATATTGGGCGAGAGTTGAGATATATTAGTAACTTTTATATTTCTGATTCTTTTCATATTTAATAATATAATTTAATAAAAAAAATCAAAAAGTCATAATTTTATTCTGTTAATCATTTTTATCTAAAGTTTTGACTTTTATAAATTGTTTTAAATACCAATTAATTATTATGACAAGTATAAAAGGTTTAAGCTCTGCATTTCCAAAGTACAAAGTGTTTCAGGATGATGTTAAAGCTTTGGGTAGAAAAATTTTTGCATCTAAAACCAATTTTAAAAAAATGGAAAAGGTTTATGACAACTCTGGGGTGAAAGTTAGGTATCTCACTAACGATTTAAACTGGTATATGAATGAGCATAATTGGTCTGAAAGAAATTTTTTATTTAAAAAGAATGCTATACTTTTATTAAAAAAATCAATTTCTCGAACTTTTGAGAAGTCGAACACAAGACCTGAAGATATAGGGGGTATAGTGTTGATAAATAGTACAGGTATATCTACTCCTACCATTGATGCTGAGATATTTAATTTATTCAATTTCAATAATCAAGTTTTAAGATTACCCTTTTTTGGTTATGGTTGCTCTGGAGGTGTTTTAGGACTAAATAGAGCAGTTGAAATTTATAAAAATATTAAAAAACCAGTTTTGGTATGTAATGTTGAACTATGTAGTTTAACCTTTAGACCTCAAATATTTAGTAAAGAAAACATTGTCAGTTCTTCATTATTTGGTGATGGATCAATTTCTTATATAGTTACAGAAGGAGGAAATTGTAAAATATTAAATTCAATGGAGCACACTTGGAAAGATTCTTTAAATCTTATGGGCTGGGGAGTAGAGGATGACGGATTGTCAGTTATTTTTGATAAAATCATTCCTGAATTTATAACTAAAAAACTTCCACAAGTTGTCAATGAATTTCCTTTAAAGGACTTAGACGGTTATGTGCTCCATTCAGGTGGTATGAAAATTATAGATGCCTACAAAAAAATTTTTAATAATGATCCAACTATTGGAGTTTCTCAAAAAATTTTATCAGAATATGGAAATGTTTCCTCGGTATCAGTTTTGCTTGTTTTAAAAGAAATGATTAAGAAAAAAAGTAATGGAATCTTTTTAATGTCTGCTCTTGGACCAGGTTTTACCGCGGGTATGACTGGCTTAAAAATTTATTCCAATGATTGATACTTATTTAATATTTTACATTATTTTTTGCAGATTATTTGAACTTTTATTAAGTAGAAGAAACACTGCAAAACTATTAAAAGAAGGTGGCGTTGAATATTACAAAAATCATTACAAGTATATTGTTTTTTTTCATGTCATCTTTGTATTTTTCTTTCTTATAAAATCAATGAATGAAACAGAGGTAAATATTGAATATCTTTATGCCTTTTTAGTTTTACAGTTACTAAGATATAAAATAATTTTTGATTTAGGTTTTTTTTGGACAACAAGAATCATAGTTATAAACAAACCCTTAGTTAAGACATTCCTTTTTAAATATTTAAAACATCCGAATTATGTTGTTGTAATATTAGAAATAATATTAGTTTGTTTATTTTTTGACGACTTGCTTGCATTGATTTTCTTTACGTTTTTTAATTTTATTTTGATATGTATTAGAATATTTTACGAAGAAAAGGCTAATAAATTTAGAAAAAATTTATAATTTATATTCAAAATATCAATAGTTAATTTTTTCAAATAACTTTTCTTAAAATAAAAAAAACAAAAGAGATTTTAAAATTGTCTTATTTTATCTATTATTAATAAAATGCCAAAACCAACTATGATTTTCAGCTTTGATTTATAAAAAATAAAAGTGAAGTTTTTAATTTTCTCAGATCTTGATGGAACCTTTTTAAATCATAATACATATTCTTATGGAACACTAAAAAATTATATTAATAATCTTGATTTAGAGTTTGAGTTGATATTTGTAACCAGTAAAACATTTGAAGAAATCTTAGATATACAGAATAAACTAAATATTAATCATCCGTTTATTGCTGAAAATGGGGCTTGTATTTTCTTTCCACCTGGCTATTTAAAGCATACTAGAAATACACAGGAAAATTTTTTTATACATAATAATCATTATTGTTACAAAATGTCTAATCTTAAATCTGAGGATCTAATCAACAGTTTTTCAGATTTAAAAAAAAAATATAAATTTTGTTTTTATAGTGAATTAAGCAATGAGAGTCTTTGTAAATTGACAAAACTTAAATTGAGAGAAGCTGAAAATAGTAAGATTAGATTATTTACAAATCCAATTTTTTGGAAAGATACAAATGAAAAATTATTAAATTTCAAATCTGATGTAATGAAAATTAATAAAGGTCTTAAAATTCTAAAAGGTGGGAGATTTTTACATATTTCCGATAACTACAATAAAGCAAAAGCTGTAAAAAATTTTATAAAAACAATTAAGTCAATTTCAAATGATAGATTTTTGACTGTTTCTCTAGGAGATAGTGAAAATGATATTTGTATGCTTGAATCTACTGATTATAGTTGTATTGTTAAAAGAAAAGCAAATAAAATTTCTTTGAAAAAAAAAGATAATATTTATTTTAGTAAAACTGAAGCACCTGATGGGTGGAGAGAATCTTTGGAATTTGTAATTAGAATGGAGAGTAAAAATTTCTGATTTTTATCAAAACGGTATAGTAGCTACATTACACAATTTTTCTAACAGGCCCTATAATGAATTAGAAAAAGAACTAATAAATTATTCTAAATTTAGACCTATTACCTTGATACTTCCTTCTCTTTTTACTGAGCTAGAAGGTAAAGCTTTACCAAAAATAATAGATGAAATATCAAAAGTTAAGTTTCTGCAAAATATAGTTATTGGATTAGACAAAGCAAATCAAAAAGAATTTAAGATTGCAAGAAATTTTTTTTCAAGATTACCTCAAAGACACGAAATATTATGGAATGATGGCCCAAATTTGAAGAAACTCAATAAACAGCTTGCTGAGCAGAATCTTGCCCCACAAGAAATGGGAAAAGGTAGAAATGTTTGGTATTGCATGGGATATATTCTTTCATTAGGCGATACAGAAGCTATAGCATTACATGATTGTGATATCTTGACATACAACAAAAATTTATTAGCCAGACTTGTTTATCCAGTAGCAAATCCTCGTTTTAATTTTGATTTTTGTAAAGGCTATTATCCTAGAGTTTCAAATAATAAGGTAAGAGGAAGAGTTGCAAGGCTTTTGGTAACCCCTCTATTAAGAGCGTTGGAGAAGACAATTGGTTTCAAAGAATATATTTCATTTATAGATTCTTTTAGGTATCCACTCGCAGGTGAATTTTCATTTAGGCGAAGAGTTCTAAAAGATATTAGAATTCCTTTTGATTGGGGACTTGAGATTGGTGTTTTATCTGAAATGTACAGAAACTACGCTGGAAACCGATTGTGTCAAGTTGATATTGCGGATAATTATGATCACAAACACCAAGATATATCTCTGAGTGATATGTCAAAAGGATTATCAAAAATGTCTATTGATATAATTAAGGCGGTCATTAGAAAATTAGCTTCACAGGGAGAAACCTTCTCGATGTCAATTTTTAGGTCTTTAAAAGCTACATACTATAGAGAAGCTCTTGATTTTGTTCAAATTTATAAAAAAGACGCTATAATGAATGATTATGAAATTGATGTTCATGAAGAAGAAACAGCAGTTGAGTTGTTTGCTCAAAATATAATGCATGCTGGAAAAATTTTTTTAGATTCGCCGATGGAATCACCAAATATACCAACATGGAGTAGAGTTGACACCGCAATTCCGAGTTTTTTAAATAATCTTAAGAAAGCAGTCAAGGAAGATAACGAGCTTTAATTACTTTTAATGAAAGAATTAGATCAAAAAATACTTCAAAGTCATTTAAGCTCAATTTATAAAGATAAGAATATCAAACAAATTGATTTTTTATGCAGTGAAATAAGAAAAATATTTCCCAATAGTTTAAAAAAAAAAATATATAAAGATCTTTGGAATGAAAATGATTGCTTCTTAATTACTTATGCTGATTCAGTAAGAACAAAAAATAAAAAAAACTTTAAAACTTTAGATGTTTTTCTTAATAAATATTGTAAAGATTTTAATTTCTTACATATTCTTCCTTTTTTTCCTTCATCTTCTGACGATGGTTTTGCAGTAATCGATTATAAAAAAATAGATGAAGTAAATGGTGATTGGTATGATTTGAGAAAAATATCGAAAAATTTTAAGATTATGGCTGATTTGGTAATTAACCATTGCTCCTCTATCAATGAACTTTTCCTTAACTTTCTAAAAAATGTAGAACCTGGACTAGATTATTTTATTTATAGTAAAAATAAGTTTAAAGGTGTAACTAAAGTTGTAAGACCAAGGACATCTAATCTTTTAAAAGAAATAAAAATTGAAGGTAAAAAAGGATATGTATGGTGCACTTTTAGTCATGACCAAATAGACTTAAATTTTAAAAATCCAAAAGTTCTTATTTACTTCCTTAAAATTATTAAATTTTACATAGATAATGGTGTATCGGTTTTAAGATTGGATGCAGTTGCATTTTTATGGAAAAAAGAAGGGACAAATTGCATAAATCTCCCTGAAACACACAGTATTATCAGGTTAATCAGACTTATAGTAGAAAATTACTCTCCAAACTCAATAATTATTACTGAAACAAATATACCAAGCCATGAAAACCTAAGTTACTTTGGAAATAATAATGAAGCACATTGTATTTATAATTTTTCATTAGCACCTCTCCTTATTCACGCAATTATTTCAGGAAGTAGTTTTTATTTAAAGAAATGGTCTCGAAGTATGCCACCTGCACAGTTAGGAAACGCTTACCTAAATTTTTTATCTACTCACGATGGAATTGGAATGCGTCCACTAGAAGGAATTATTCCAGTTGATGAACAAAATAAACTTTTTACAACCCTTCAAAAATCTGGTGCATTTCTTTCTTACAGATCATTCAATAATAAAGAAAATGTTTATGAAGTTAATACAACATTGTTAGATGCATTTTCTCTTACTTATCACGGTAAAGATAAGTTTAAGACTAAAAGATTTATATTAGCTCACGAAATTTTATTTTCAATGGAAGGTATACCCGCAGTTTATTTCCAAAATTTAGTGGGTTCAAATAATGATATTTCAAAGTTTAAAAAAACTAAATCAGTTAGATCCATAAATAGAAAAAATTGGGACTTCAATATACTTTCAAAAAAACTCGAAAAATCATCTTCAATAAATAGCAAAATGTATTCTTCACTGATAAGATTGATTGTATTAAGAAAAAAGCAACCTGCTTTTCATCCTAACGCAACTCAGTTTACATTACAGTTAGATGATTTCTTTTTTGGAATATGGAGGCAAAGTATAGACAGAAGTCAAAGTATTTTTTGTGTAAGTAATTTGACAAAATCAAGAAAAAAATTCTTCTTGCATGATATTAATTTAATTTCTACGAATAATTGGTTTGACATACTTAAACACAAAAAAATTAAGAATATTAATTCTGAGATAATTCTTCAGCCCTATCAAAGTGTATGGATAACTAACAAATTATTTTAATTGCTTTATGTTTAAAAAATTAATTAATCTGATAAAAAAAATTGATAATGGAATAAATACTTTTTCTGAAGGTCTGTTTATATACTCAGAATTTCTATTAAGAATATTTTTAGGAATTGCATTTATTATACACGGTTATAATAAGTTTCCCTTACCACCAGCTACGTTGATAAAATATTTTGGATTTAGTCCACATCTAGCGTCATTCGTTGCAATTTCAGAAGTTTTGGCAGGTATTTTAATAATTTTGTCTAGATTTATAAATTCATTTTTAGGAAGTTTATTAACCAGAATATCTGCATTGATGATTGTAATTATAATGATTTTTGCTTTTTATTTTGCTCACAAAGATTGGTTTTTTAATCAAAAGCTTTTTACAAGTGAACAGATATTTTTATTTATATTAGGAGTTTATTTTTTAATTAATGGAAATTGTAATTATAGAAATAAAAATGAAAGTTGAATGTCAATAAAAAATAACTGTCGAACTAACGTGAAAAAGTGAATTTTAATTTTTAATCATATTTCAAACAATAACATATAGCTATAAGCTACGATAACTGCTGGGATACCACTATATAAAGTTGCTAAAATTGCTGACTTAGGTGCTAAGGCGATAGCTGGAAAAAGTGCATCTCCATCATTGGAAATTGCATTCCCAAGTTCAGCTGATAATGGTATATAACCATTTAAGTAAAAGGTTGTCACAATTATTTGAGGACCACAACCAGGAATAAAACCAAATAAAATTGCAATTAATGGAACAAAAGCTATCCAAACATTAAAAAATGCCATTAAATCTATATCACTAAAATAAATTAATAATTCAAAAAAAAGAAAACCACAGACTACCCAAGTAGTTACAAAGTTTGTCGTATCTATAACTCTAGAAAGAAAACTTCTTGTTTTTTCGGTTGAACATTGGAAATCACTAAGTGGATTTAATGTCCACATAAAAATAGAAATAATTGCACCAATTGAACCTATTGATTCTACAAGATTGAAATTATAAAAAAGAAAATAATTATCTAAATTGACTCTAAAGGCGGTTAGTAGACCTACACAAAAACCTGGAACAAAAATAATAACCCAAAAAATATTAAATCTTGAAACAAATGTATTACCAATTTTTTCAAATTCTATCTTGAAACTTTCCTTGAGTTCCTGAAATTTATGATTGTGAAAGAAATCTACAAAATAGCCTGTTACTATTCCGGTTGCACATGTTATTATGAAAACAAGAATTCCTGTAGATGGTTCCTTTGAAAGAAGAAGAAAAGCTGCATCACCCATTGTTGCAGTTAATACTGCTACTAGTGCACCAAAGCTTATTCTTCCTTGAATAAATTGTGTTACTACAATTATAGCTCCTCCACAACCTGGTAGCGCTCCAAGAATTGTTGCAATTGGAACATGAAATGTTTTGGTTTTATTTAAGAAATTTTCAACATTGAATTTTGTTAACGAATCAATTCCAATGAATACGAACAATGTGAAACCAACAAAAACAGAAACTTGTAAGTAAGCTTCAACCAAAACGTTTCTGACAATATCTCCTAAATTATTTGATTGAAAGGCAAATGACAGAATCAAAAAACCAAGCAAGCATTTTTTCAATAAACGGCCGTCATTCGCAACGAATATGGCTTTATTATTTCTGATTACTGATAAGATCGCATTCATAGGGTTTATTAATATATACTATTTTTTGTAAAGAATTCAACAATCTAATTAAGAATGATTCTAAAATAATTAATAACATCTTAAAAAAAAGACTATATAAAAATTTTTTAATAAATTATATTCTAATCATTTTATTATGTCTTAATTTTGTAGCCAGTCTTAAAAATCCAAGAGACAAAAACCATACACAAAACTAGAAAAAAAAAAGTAGCTGAAATTGAAACAACAACATTTACATCAGAGTTACCGTAAAAACTCCATCTAAAAGAACTTATTAAATACACAATTGGATTAACGTAAGAAAGTTTCTGCCAAAAATCAGGTAGCATACCTATTGAATAAAAACTTCCACCAAGAAAAGTTAATGGTGTCAAAATAAATGACGGAATTAATTGTATTTTTTGAAAGTCGTTTGCCCATATTCCAATTATAAATCCAAACAAGCTGAATGTTATGCTCATTAGAATAAGAAATAATAGCATCCAAAACGGATGTAGAATTGTTATTTCTATAAAAAAGGCCGATGTTATTAAAATAATCAGTCCTACTAATACTGACTTGCTCGCCGCAGCTAAAACATATCCACATGTTATCTCAATTGGTGAAATTGGAGCAGATAATATTTCATAAATGGTCCCACTAAATTTTGGAAAGTAAATTCCGAATGATGCATTTGAAACACTTTGATTTAATATTGTTAACATTATTAGACCAGGGACAAGAAAAGATGTGTAATTTACTCCATCAATATTTCCAATTCTTGAACCAATTGCAGAACCAAAAACAATAAAGTACAAAGCAGTTGAAAGAACGGGTGATGCAATACTTTGAGAAATCGTTCTAAACATTCTTGACATTTCAAAATGGTATATCGCAAAAATTCCTCTTAAATTCATTTTTCTACCATATTTAAAAAAATCTCTTCAAGGTTGCTTTTTTCAATTTCAATGTCATCAATTTTAACTGAAGATTTTACTAAGTCAGATAATAGACTAGCGGAAAGATCAATATTTTTTTTGGAGTTATAAATATAACTAAGTTTATTTTTATTTTTCTTTAGCTGATATTTTTTTGTAATGTACGCAATATTATTGTGTGAGTTATTTATTGTAATAATAATTTTTTTTTCACCTAGTTTCTCAATCAATTTCTTTTTGTTTTCAGTAATTAAAATTTCTCCGTTGTTAATTATTCCAATTCTATCTGCAATATTTTCAGCTTCTTCAATATAATGAGTTGTAAGAAATATGGTTACTCCATTTTTTTTTAGTTTATTTAAAAAATTCCATAGAGTTTTTCTTAGATTGACATCCACTCCTGCAGTTGGTTCGTCTAAAAAAAGAATTTTTGGTTCATGTGACAATGCTTTGGCAATCATGACTCTTCTTTTCATGCCTCCAGAGAGAGTTCTAATTTGATTATTTTTCTTTGTTACTAAATTCAAACTTTTTAGTATAAAACTTAAATATTCATCAGATGGAACTTTATTAAATAAACCTCTACTAAATTTAAGGGTGTTAATTACTTTTTCAAATGAGTCAGTTGCTATTTCTTGTGGAACTAATCCAATTTTAGATCTTGTGAATTTGTAATCCAGAATATTATCTTTTCCAAATATAGTAACCTTACCACTTGTTTTTTTTGAAATACCGCAAATAATATTTATTAATGTTGATTTTCCTGCTCCATTTGGACCCAATAAAGCAAAAATCTCACCACTTCTAACGGAGAGATTTATATTTTTTAAAGCTTTTAATCCATTTTCATAGGACTTATTTAAATTTTTAATATCAATAGCGATCATTTAATAAAAACCTTAAAAGGTTCGTTGGTTTAATTTACTCATAAGGATAAGTTTGGATTTTCTTTTATGACTTTTCAATGATAAAAGATCTATTACCTTCAAAAATCTCAACTTTAATATTTGAATTTGATTTCAATTTATTTATTACTAGTTCTTTCGATTTTTCTGCTGATTCCTTAGAATCAAATTTGTTTACTACTATACTATGAAGATCTGTTATTCGAACAACTTCTATAGACAAAATACCTGGTAAGACATTGATTAATTCATGTTTAGCCAGTGCATTCATAGCATCTGCTTCAATCTTTGAAGAAAACTTAATATTAACAACTCTAATAAACACTATAACTATACTAATTGTAAGTGTTTTTTTATTATACCAATTTAATGGCAAGAACTGTAGTTACTAAAGTATAAACCAGAAGACTTAAAATAATGAGAACCACTTGATTTGCCTTAAAGTAGTTTTCTTTTGTCATTTCTTTTACCTGATACATTAAATTTGGCCATGAATAAGAAACAAAGTCACCTTGAGACATGATATTAATAAGTTTCCCAGATTTATCGACAACAGGTACATGTCTAAATCTCTCGTTTGACATCTGTCTCAACCATATTACCATTTCATCGTCTTTGTCAGCAACTTTTACAGGGGAAGTCATTATATCTTTGAGTTTTGTCGTTTTGGGATTCATAGATTTGAATAAAAGTTTTTTCATAAGGTCTCTTTCGGTTACTATTCCCCTTACTTTGCTTTGCTTATCTGTTATAACAACAGACCCAAAATTATCTTTTGTCATCGCTTTTACAGCATCGATAACCTTATCATTTTCAAAAAATGTAATTGGCGGTTTTTTACTCTTAAATTCTGGTCTCTCAGATATCTTCATATATTCTCCAATATTTATTAATTAAATTCTAATGTGATTTTGTATCAAACTTAAAGAGTATTTGCAATTCTATAACTTTTTTCTGCAAAAAAGTGTTGATAATAATTTTTAAAAACAAAAATGAAAATAATAACATTAGAAAAATTTTCAAAATGAAATTAACTATTCCAGATTTTTTAATATCCTCTTTTAGAACAAATCATGCTGGTGAAACAGGTGCGGTTTTTATATATAAAGCAATTCTAATGGTTTCTCGAGACAATGAAGTCATAGATTTTTCTAAAAATCATCTAAAAACAGAATCTGAACATTTAAGAATGATAGAAGAAATCCTTGAAAAAAAATACAGAAGTAAATTAATTCCCTTATGGAAGATTGCAGGATTTTTGACAGGTTTTATACCATCTCTTTTTGGTAAAAACTTTATATTTGCTACTATATATTACGTTGAAAGTTTTGTTGAGAAACATTACGAGCAGCAAATTAAATCTTTAGGTTCAATAAAAAAGTACACACATATAAAAAGATTTATAAAAAAATTACAAGATGACGAAGTTTCTCATAAAAACGAAGCAAGATTTTCTGCCAAAAAATTTTCTACACTACAAGTTCTTTGGGGAAGGATAGTAAATTCAGGATCATCATTTGCTGTAAAGCTTTCAAAAAAAATTTAATTATTTTTTAGTTTTAAAAGGTCTTATTCTTTTTGGAAAACACGTTTTACAGATTGCACAAATAAGACCTTTGCAACCTCTAGCCGTACAGTGTTCTCTTCCATAAAATATTATTTGGAGGTGAAGTTTGTTCCAGTTACTTTTAGGAAAAAGCCTCTTTAGATCTTTTTCTGTTTGATTAACACTTCTTCCGTTTGTGAGCCCCCATCTTTGTGCTAATCTGTGTATGTGAGTGTCGACTGGAAATGCTGGATGCCCAAATCCCTGAGAAATTACAACACTTGCAGTTTTGTGCCCTACGCCTGGCAGTTTTTCTAATTCGTCAATGTTTTCTGGAACTTTTCCTTGAAAATTTTTTACTAGTATCTTTGATAATTCTGATATGGCTTTTGATTTTTTGGGAGCTAATCCGCAAGGTCTGATAATATTATAAATCAAATCGGTATTTAATTTTGCCATACTAAAAGCATTTTTCGCTTTTTTAAATAATTCTGGAGTAATTTTATTAACTCTTTCGTCTGTACATTGCGCGCTTAACAAAACAGCTATTAACAATTGAAAAATATTTTTGTGGTTCAGTGGAACAGGGGTTTTTGGGTAAAGTGAATCTAAAGTCTGTGTTATGAATTCTACTCTTTGTTTTTTATTCATTATCTAATTAATATTTAAATTTTTTATTAAGTTTAAAATAAAATTTTCACAAAGAAGATTCATTTGATTAATTTCATTTAAATATCTTTTTTTTATATTTTTTATTGGATTTGATCCAAATATGTTTTCTAAAGTTATTCTAAACGTTTTCTCTTTAAGCCATCTTTCAATGGTATTAAGATCTATCTCAAAATGAAATTGTAATCCGTATGCATGACTTTTGTATCTGAAAAATTGATTTTCTGTACAACTCGTAGTGGCAAGATTTTCGGTTTTTGAGTTACTTAAAGAACATACTTCGTAACTATGCCATTGAAAAACTGGCACTTTTTTAGGAAAAAAATTTAAATTTCTATCGTTATTCATTGTTTCTTTTGCAATTAAATTAAAAAATCCGATTTCACTAAATTTGGACTTTTGGATTTTCCCACCTAAAACTTCTCCTAACAATTGGCAACCAAGACAAATACCTATAAAAGGTTTCTCTAAATTAATTACAAATTCTTTGATGGCATTTTTTTCTTTTACGATCCAAGGGAATTGTTTTACCATCCAGGTATCCATTGGTCCTCCTAAAGAAATCATTAAAGAAAATTGCGATAAATCTTTTGGGATGTCTTGATTCTCATAAAGTTTAATTTTTTCAATAACTAAATCTTTTTTTAATAAATATTCTTCGATTTTTTCCAAATCTTCGTAATGAACGTGTTGAAATACAATTACTTTCTTCATAAAAATAAATTATAATACAAAAAATGATTTTCTGATTGATTATAAAACTTTCTTTAATACTATTTTGTTATGAGGTTTATATTCAAATTTTTAGTTTTATTTTTTGTATGTGAGAGTCAATGCTTTGCAACATCAACTTCTTTTGAACAAAATCTTCTTTTCAATAATAATAATCAATCTTTGAAAATGAATACTAATAAATCAATAGGCAATTTTAATACTTTGGTAATTACTGGTTCAATAAGTATTGTTGGAGAAAAGTTGTATCAAACTGGATTTCTGTCTCCTTTCGGATTAGTACCAGATAATATTAAAAATTTATCACCTATTGTTTTTAATACAAAATCTAAACCTAACATATCAGGTATAAACCCAATATGTTATGATTCAAATTTTAATGAAAAATATATAAATTCCGAATTCGAAAATAACTTTTTTGATATTGAAATAATAAATAAGTGTAACTTAATAATTGAAGAAAATAACTTTAAATCAATTGATAATCTAATAAGCAGATATTTTTAATTTTTTTATTAAGAGTTTATCCCACCCATTAATTATTACTTGAATTTATTGATAAAGTTTCATATAAAAAATTGAAATTAATAGACTTATGAGTGAAATTTTAGAAATCAGAGATGGTTGTCAGACCCCATTAGAACTTCTTACAAGTCAAACATTTAATAAATACTTAGATATTTATAAACAAAAGTTTTTATCTGAGCTCAAATCTCGAGAGCAGTCCGAACAAAAAGATGAAATCCTTCATAAGAAAAATTTTGTTGAACAAATCTATTCAGATATATTTATCGAAATCTTTAAATCTGAAAATATTTCTGATGCAAAACTATCAATTTACAAAGAGTACATAAGATTTTTAGAAGGATTATTTCATCACTTTAGAAAAAAGTCTTACACAAGACTTATCAAGCTACATAATGAAATATTATCTTCTAATGAGAGTGCTGAATCAATAAAAGATAGAATTAGTAAAAGAGCGAGTGAATTAAATGATCTTATTTTAGAAACTAGGAGAATTTTTCTATCTAAAGTGGACATGGGAATTGGTGTGAGAAGAAGTCAAGGTCTAGAATGCCAACCAAATGTGACATGTGGTGAGATTTCGGGATATAATATTGAATTACCCAAATCTTATACAAATTTAAATAAGGTTCCTTTAACTACTCATGCTGATATGAGAACAGGTGTTCACTATACTACACATGCAAACAAAAGGGCATTTCCGTTTTTTGCCTTAAATAAAAACCCTTATAAAGATAATTTATTTAATTCAAAAGATTACGTTGCAATTCCTTTCGAGGTTGGTGGTTGGAACATCATTGCATACATTCACAAATCTAGAGGTTGCATTGAGTTAGAACCCGGTCTTTTAAATCTATTTCCATTTTCAAAGGTAAGAAAACTGGTTAATAAAAAACCAGATGGTATCTTCATTTTTGGTTGCCCACATTCTACGATGGATGATTTGGGGTATTATTACGATAAGGATAATAACCTTTTGGTGGGGTTGATACCAAACATTGATGACTGCAAGTATTTTGGATACGGAAAAAAACCAATTTTAACATTACATAACGTTTTATGCATATTAAACGATCACTTACCACTTCATTGCGGTTGCACACGTTATTTAGTCAAATTTGATTCCAAAACTAATGAGCCTTATATTTCAGATTCTTTTATTAAAGCAGATGATATGGGAAGAGCTTCATTATTTAATAAATCAGATAATAATTCATCAGACTTTAAGGAAGGAGTACCTTATTTTTTTGGTACTGAAACAGGAGCATTTGCATGTTTGGATGGATTTAGCGAACATACAAAAATGCAGATGGAAGGCAGAGAAATAGGATATAATAAACACGCTGGAACTAATGCTCGACAAATTGTTCCAGTTACTGATTATACTGAAGTTTCAAATGGGTCAGAGTTAGATATATTACTTTATTTAAATAATTATGATTTAATAGAGCCCGGAAAATCATGCATGGACGTTGAGATGAATGTCGAAGAAGCTCTCGAACATTTTAGAAAAGGAGCAAGGGTTGCAGCAGGAAGTACTCAAACGCATAGAGGAAAAATTGAAATTAGCTATTGGGCAAACCCATTCCCATTGTTGAAAGATGAAAACTGGGTAGACTTACCTGAACATATTGATTTATCAAAAAAATTCTCAGATATCGAGAAGAAGTTTTTCGATATTATAAAACAAAGAGTTGAATCTGGAAAAATGAAAATTGGAGTAGCGCATAGCATGCTTATGGCTGGCGTTTACGCAAAAAATACCGACAAAAGGCTCATTGAATGCGGTTTTAACAACAGAGAGTTAGTAGAGCACGAGGGGCCAGAAAGAGCTGCTAAAGATATGATTAATCTAATAAAAACAACAGCAATTGATAAAGTGGGAAAACTTAGAAAAAAAGTCGATGAAATAAGTATCACGGTTGCTACAGTAGGTGACAGTAGAACAGGTAAATCCGAAATGTCGGAAAAAATGGAAGAGGTTTTAAGTATGAAAGGTGCAAATTAGTCTAATACTTTTTAATTGATTCTGATATCGGTTGTTTTAAAAGAATATTTTTTTTTATTATATTTTTTCCTCTATCTCTGTATTATCCCATCTCACTATTAGCTTTTATATCTTTATAATGCGGAGTTGCAGTTTTTCAAAGTTTGAAACATCAAGTGTTCTAAAAAGCTAAACAATGTAGCGATAATATAAATTAAATTGCTATTTTTTTATTTGTGACTATTTGGAAGTATAATTATAGAAGATTGAGCTAAATAAATTATTGTTCTTGTATCAAAAAATTAAATAAATAAGAATAATTTCTAACCTTTTGATATCTTGAGTAGGGGATATAAAAAAAGAATGGTAAAAAAAATTAAGATCGAAGCAATAATTGAGATTAAAGACGAGTCTCACATAGATGACGTTTTACTAAAACGCACAATGCGCCCTATTGGAGAAATTGAGTCATGTAAAATTTTTACTGACTTAAGTAACAATTCTAACGACGAACAAAAAGCAAACAGTTTGTCTTTGGATAAAAATATATCTGAAGTTGAACATTTTATTAATGATGCCAATAAAATTTATTTTGGTACTCTGTCAATTGAGGATAGAAAATACGTGGCAGCATCAATTTTAAAATCCTCATCAAGAAGTAGTCTTCAGGATAATGCTAATTTTAAAGATAAATTGATTCAGACACTTACTAAAAAATTTGAAATTGATTCAGAATATGCAATCTCATTACTTGAGCAAGAAAAAGACCCCGACGCTTTAGAAACATTAAAAAGTAAGTTTCTAGAAGGTGACTTAATTCAAATGTTTACATTTATCTGGGAAAAGATTTTATCAGTTGGAGAGGAAGATGACTTTGAGATTGATCTTATTGAAAATAGTGCCGAAAAATTTGGATTAGAGAAACAAAGTCTTAATGATACAAAAAAAATTGGAAATGAAAGAGCTAAAATTATAAAGGCTATTAGTGTTATTGAAGCTGGAAAGGTTGCATATAACAAATTAAAAGCTTTTGAAAAAACAGTCTTACTTTCTTTAATGTTAACTGAGTGTTCAAGAATTGATGGAAAGATCTCTTCTGATGACCTTGCTTTATTGAAAAATATATTTAGTGATCAATTTAATATTTCAAGTAATGTAATGACTGCTGTTATTGAAAAAAAATTGAATTATTCAATAACAAAGAAGGTTGAACAAGTTGAAGTCTATAGAGAAAAGTATGAGTTAGTTGAATTTCTTTGGGAAAAAATATTATCCAGCGAATCAGAGATTAACGATAACGAGATGACGTTAATAAGAAAATGGGTGAGAAGACTTGACATATCAGACGTTGAGTCTGAAGGAGCTAGGAAAGAAGTAGAAGCAAACCTCAATCCATAAATTTTATTAAGAGCTAAAAAAGATTTTTGATCTGTTTATTTGAATTGTGTTGTTATTTGACATTATAGAATCTCTTCTTTTATGAATTTCCAGTCTATTTTCAGCCAACACGTGCGAATTATTTTTTGATTTTTCCACAAGTTTGTACATAGCATCTTTATTGTTTTTTTCATTATTTTCAAGCATATGCATAGTTTCTTTATTTTGCTTCCTTATTAACTCATTTGATTCGTAAGTGATTTTTGACTCATCAATTTTCTTCTCTAGAAGTTCCTTATTTCTTTTTATTTGCAACTTATTAAATTCGTAGATCGATTGATTGGTTTCCATAATTTTCGTGTTAATTTCTATTAGTTTTGAATTTATTTCTGCCATTTCATTGCTGATTTCTAAATTTGCAGAATTAACATTTGATTGATGCTTCATAAAATCAAGTTTTGCTTTGTCTATCTCAACGTCAACAAATTCCTCTTTTAATTCTCCCTCAACTTTAATTTTTGAAATTATTGATTTTCTATTCTCGTAAATTTCATTTGTATTAGTTATAGCCAAATTTGTGTTGCCTGTATAAGCCGCAGAATAATTGTTTAAAATCATAGCCCTGTTTTCCTCAATCAAGAGTCTTGATTCTAAGATTAGTTTTTTATTTGAGTTAATATCAGATTCAATTCCAAATATTTTTTTTTGATTATTTTTTTTTTTCAGCATTCACATTGTTCACCATTTGTATCTCCGTCAATTAAAAAATTAAGTATTAGCTTAATATGGATAAAATACATGATTTTAAGTAAAATCTAAACAAAATCATGCATTAACTATTTACAATAGTTACAAAGAATAAAATTAATAAAATTATAAGAAACAAAATTAGAATTTTTTTACTTTCAGAATTATTGGTTTCACTTCTTATTATTTTTTTATAAAATTTCATTTCTTCTGATAAATAATCTTGTAAATCAGGAAATTGTTTGAAAAAGGTTTTGATTATTCTGTCTTCACTTTTTGAACCTAAAACTTTTATGAGTTTATTTAAGTAGATAGCATTCTTTCTAAATCCATTTTCTATAAGTATTTTTGAAAATAATTTTATTTTTGTTGACGTTCCAAACTTTCTCTCTAGAAATGCATTGATAAATCTTTCTGTAATTATTTCAAATTTATAAAATTCTTTTGTTTCTAACAAATAGAATTGAAATTGAAAACTTAGTTTCTGACTATATTGTGATAATTTCTTTTTCTTTATTTCGAGTTCTGGATAAACTAATAATGCTATTTCCCAATCTTCATCAACATATTTTTTATTAAATATATCTTTGTCCTCGAACTCTTGATCTGAATAATCAAAAGATTTACTCATGTGATAATTTTTCAGTTTTTCATCATAAACCTTTTTTTTTTGCTTCATTACTTAGTGTTTCATATGACTCATTAATTTCACGGATTTTTCGACTTAAACTTTTTTTGTCTCCTTTATATACGTCTGGATGATAAAGTTTAACTAGTGCTTTATATGCTGCCTCGATAAGTTGTTTTTCTGGAGATGATTCAAAAGAAAGGCCAAGAATATGATAATAATTTTTCACGCTGATAATAAATTAAATTAATATTAACAAATCATGAATATTTATCTTAGGCTTTAGAAAAATTATATTTAAACATAAGATTTGTTTTAGACATAATGTGGTGAATATCATATATCGTAGACTAAAATTTGAGAGTAGTATTTGATTAAAAATTATTGCTAATTTTAATTAAAATGTAAATTGTAGTTATTGTAAGTACAGTTTTGTTTTAATTAAATAAGCCTTCTTTTTCAAACTTTTTAAAATATTCGTGCCCAAGAATACTTTTGATTTTTTCGAATGTTAACTTTCTTATGATTTCCTCATTATCCTCGAACATTTTTTGGCAATTATTTGAAGTTTTTCTTGCAATCGCAAGATCAATAAATTCATTTTCGACTGCATTCTTAGATCTGATAACTGGATCCATTTTAGCTTTACTACATTTTGAAAGAGTTTTATTTTTTTTTGTTTCAATCTCATCAACCAGAGTCATCAAATCGTTATATGAAAAATCAGGTTGAAAGACTTCAATAAATTGTCCGTTGATTTCAAAGTTTAACTTTAGCTGCTTAACTTCATCTTCAATAGCTGAAAGATAATCATCATTATAAATTAAAATTTTGACCTTTTTGTTAGCTACCTCTTTAGTTATATTCGCAACTTCACTTATCCATCTTGTTCTGCTATTTACTTCGACTCTTATTGATTTTATTTGTTTGAGAAGAATATCAATTTTATGAATATCTTTTATTAAATTTTTATACTCATCTACAAGGTTATCTAAAAGATTTTTTGCTTGAATGGAATAATTTTCATCCACTTTAAACATACCCCCCAAGATAGTTATTATAGTACATTTTTATTAAATTCTATATATGTATTATATTTTTTTACTCAATTATTATTTTTCCAACCATTCCCATTTCTGAATGTTTTTTATTAGTTTGTAAATCTTTTACAGAACATATTAAATCATCAAATTCTCCAGTTTTTATTGGAACAAACCACCATTCGACTTCATTATTGGGAAAAACTTCAATTTCGGAAATATTACCTTTCACCTCGGCAACTTTTTCGTCATTTTTATTAATTTGAATTTTTCTAGTAAAGATTGATTTTGAAAAGTTAGATGATGAAAAATAATGTTTTGATTTACTAGTATTAATAATTTTTAATTTGTAAAGTTTTCCAGTCTTAAAGATAAGTATATTTGGTGAAAAAAAATGCATTTCACCAATTTTACCATTTAATTGAATATTCATTTCTATTGGTTTTTGTTTGGTTAAATCACCAAAATTTTTAGATTGTAATGTTTTAGAAGAAATTATAAAGATAATTAGAATATAGATTAAAATGTAAAAATTAATTTTCATTTTTTAAATACCTATCAAGAAATGCGTTTATTAATGGAACAAAAATTATTATACAAAAAAAAACCACAGGCCACGCTATTAAAAATCTCTCAAACCATTTTGCCAGAAAATCTGTTTGTAAACCTATTTTTAAAAATACTATGAAAGCAGAAACAAAAGTGCTCGTGCAAAATGACATGATTGAGGCAAATATTATTAATCTTTTATTTTTCATCTTTAAATATAAATTTTTTTAAACTTTAAATTTTATTTGCTAATAGTATCGCAAATGTCTTTAATAAAAATACATCTTATTAGCATTATATAAAAGATATTTGAAAGAATTTGTTTATTTGACGTTCTTTGAGAATATCTTTTTCTATTAAAATTAATAACATAATTGTTGGCACAACAATTTTTGTTCTGATCTTCATTAAAAAACGAAAATTATTAGATTGCTTTTATAAAATCGCTTATTTTGTTTTTAAACTTAAAGAAACCTGATTTAGCATGTGGCCAACATAATAAATCATATGAGTCATAAAGATATTTAAGATTAATTTTATTTTGTTTTTTTAGCTCACTCAATTTGTCTTTTTCATAACCAATAGACGGATATGCCGTTAATAATTCAGAACCATTAACAAATGAATTTAAATCATCTTCGTTGTTTATAATTTTGACTTCTATTTGCTTTTTTTGTAGCCAATTTAAATATTCTTTAACCGCAGATGATTCAAAATCTTGTTTAATTTTACTATTTCCTGAATATTGGAGTAAATTTAAATATAAAAACTTTGATTTCTCTAATTTTTTAGAAGAGACTCATCATAAATTAAGTTATTTTGATTTATTAAGTAAAAATCAATATTATCAATTTTTCATTAGAAAAAGAACACTCACTATATTCATAAAATTTGTATTCTTTGGTGATGTATCTTTTTGCTAAGATTCTGTTTATCTCTAAAGCGAAATTTTGAAAATTTTTCAATATTTTCTTCTCTTGCTAAGTAAACTTTGTCTTTTGTATGGAGACCAGATACCCATCTCCATGACAATGTGTTAGACGCAGCATCTGCGTCTAATAGATTTTTATAAAAAAAATCTGCTCCTAGTTCCCAGGGAAGGTTTAATGTGAAGATCCATATACTCGCAAACCACATTCTCGAATGATTATGAAGATATCCGGTTTTAGTTAACTCGTTTGACCAAAAATCAAAACACTCTATTCCTGTTCTAGAGTTAACAGCTTTTTCATAATCTTTCTCAATATTTGATCCATTGAGATCTTTTTTTAAGGTATTTAAATTCTCTATATAATCCTTCCAAACTTCAGGTCTACTCTCCAACCAACCTTTCCAGTAAGTTCTCCAGAAAACTTCTTGAATAAATTTTTCAATTAATTGAAAATTGTATTTTTAGACAAGATTTGATTACTTCTCTTTCATGAAGGATTCTTCTTTTATATAAGGTGACAAACAAGATACATTCTTCTGTTTTCAGGACCATTATCGAAGTTTCTACGTTTAGAATAGTCTTTTAATCCGTGCTCGATAAATTCATCTAGTTTTGATTTTGCAGATAGATAATTTGGAGGAATCATATTGAAAAAAAGGCAGTATAAAACTGCCTTTTAATTTAGTTTGATTTGGTTTCTTTTGTAGTTTCTGAAGTTTCGTCGCTTGTTTCTTTAATTTCTTTATGTCCTCCACTGCAATGTGCAGCTTCAGAATAATTAGAGAAAAGAATTGTTGAAATACAAAATGATAGTGCTATTAAAAATTTGTTCATGTTTATCTCCATTTTTTAATATAAATATGTAGTTAATTTTTCAAAATCAAGCTATTTTGTTGAAGCTGATTTATTTTTTTATTTGCATTTTTTTAAACTTGTCAAAAACTTTTCTTTATTCACTAGCATTCCAATTGTGCCCTGTTAGAAGGCCCAGCAGTCAATGCTCCTGTAACAAAAGCTGATTTTATTGCAAAGTTAATTAATTTCATACTAATCCTATTCCATATTGTATATATTATTGTAATCTAATTCCTAAACGACTTTATTAACAAATTTTAATGAAAAAAAAAATACTTTTTCAAATATTATAATTTTTTATTACAAGATACTTATAACAGAACAATAAAGCATAACGGATTCACACCTTGTGGAGTATGCTGGAATAATAAAAAATCACAGTATATTAGGTTTGATGTTTTAACTTCTCTACTAAAAAAGTTTTCATTCAATACTCGACTTAAGATCGCTGACGTAGGTTGCGGTTACGCGGAATTGCTTAATTATCTTATTGAAAAGAACATAATATTTGAATATGAAGGTTATGACATTAATAAACAAATGATAAACTACTGCAAAAATAAATTCTTTAATTTCAATTTTTATTTAAATAATTCCCCAATAAATTATTGTGACGTTTCTATAATGTCTGGAACATATAATTATGCTGTAACGGATAATATCGAATCATGGGAAAGTTATGTTATTCATAATCTTTCAGAATGCCTAAAAAAAAGTAGATTAGGCATAGCTTTCAATCTTCAATTTGAAAAAAAAAGAAACATAAGAAATAATATTTATTATACTAATGTTCAGTATATGTTCAGTTTGCTAAAACGTTACTTTATAAAAATTGAAAAGTATTATACATACGCATCTTCAAAAGATATTTACTTTTTAATCTATAAAAATTGAAATTTATTTTGTCTCAATGCTTCATAGATGACTATGGAAACTGAATTTGCAAGATTCAAACTTCTACTTCCATAAATCATTGGAATTGAAATTTTCTTTGAATTCTCAAATTCTTTTAAAATTTTTTTTGGAATACCCTTTGATTCTGAACCAAAAATGAAACAATCATTTTTAAAGTATTTTTTTTCTGTGTAAGTCTTTTCCCCATATTTGGTGACTATAAAATACCTTTTAAATAAGCCTTTATTAATGAAATCAAAAATATTTTCATGAATAGATATTTTTACATTTTTAATGTAATCCATGCCAGCTCTTCTCAAAGACTTTTCGTTTAAGCTAAATCCCATTGGTTTTATAAGGTGAAGACAACAACCAGTATTTGCGCAAAGTCGAATGATATTACCAGTATTAGGAGGAATTTCTGGATTAAAAAGAACAACTCCAAATAAATGCATTATTTAAATTATAACGGGATGATCTAAACTAGAAAGTTTTTTAATACTTTTTTGTAATTAGATTCAGAGTTAAACCATTGAATGAGATTGCCTCCTGTGAAACCTGTCATTTTAACGTCAATAAACCATTGCTTCACGTCAACGTCCCATCCATAAAAAACGTCAAGTTGGACACTTTTTTTATTAACAGATCTAAAGTTTCTGGGCATATTTTATAAATAGTTATTTTAAAGTTAACTGCAATGGAGATTTTGCAAGTTTTAGACCAGAATTTAAATTGAATAAGATTTTTTTCTAATAATTAACTGTTGAGGCAATCTTATCGGTAAATATTATCAAATATTTATTAATAAGTTCCTTTGAATTTGATTTGTTTATTTGTTTGAATTGTTTTATTAACTCTTTATCCCTCTCCATGTCGTTATTTTTTGTTGTGAGAAGTGAGTCACCGTAAAATATTGAGTTTGCTCCAGACAAAAGACAAAGCATTTGAGTTTCATTTGATAGATATTTTCTTCCTGCTGATAACCTTATTCTTGATTTTGGCATGATAATTCTTGCAGTTGCAATCATAATTATCATTTCCTCTGGTTCAACTATTTTCTGATTTTGTAGAGGTGTCCCTTCAACAGGAACTAACGCATTTATTGGAACACTCTCAGGTTGAGGTTCTAAATTTGCAATACTCTCAGCATTTCAGCTCTATCATTCCATGATTCACCCATTCCAATTATTCCCCCTGAACAAACACTAATTCCTGCTCTACGAGCATTCTGAATGGTTTCTAACCTTTCGTCAAAAGTTCGTGTCGAAATAATTTTTTTATAATAATCTGGTGAGGTATCGATATTGTGATTATATGCATCAAGTCCTGCATCTTTAAGTCTTTCTGCTTGATCTTTCGTAATTGAGCCTAACGTCACGCACGCCTCTAGAATCTAGTGATTTGACTTCCTTTATCATTTCTATTACTGCATCTATATCTTTTCCGTCCCTTAACTTCTTCCATGCAGCTCCCATGCAAAATCTATTTGCTCCATTTTTCTTAGCTAATTTTGCAGCTTCTTTTACTTCAGAAACATCTATAAGATTCTCTTTTTTTAAATTTACATTGTAATGAGCTGATTGAGGACAATACTTACAATCCTCAGGACAACTACCTGTTTTAATTGAAATTAAAGATGCTAGTTGAACATCCCCATCTTCAAAGTTTTTTTTATGGATTTCTCGTGCTTTAAAAATTAATTCATTTAAAGGTAGTGTAAAAAGATTTTTGATTTGTTCAGAGGTGATTTTATTCATTTTTATTCGATTCATAATTTGGAAGAAACATTTCACCAGTACAAAAAAGATACTCCAACCTTACTTTCGAATCAATAGGTCCTTTAATTTCATAAGAAGATTGATCAATTAAAACATTTGCACCACCTATCAAAATTTCCTGAAAGAAGATAGACATTGAATCCTGATTTGTTTCTCCAGACATAAAAAAATTTTGCTCAGACTTTATTTTTTGAGTAACAATTTTGTTTAGCTCTAAGGAAGCTGTAATAATATTTGCTTTCTCAACTTGATTTTTTGAAATAATTTTAAATTGAGTTAATGTATTATTTCCTTCTGTTTTTTTTACATAGACCATTGCTTCAGTTAAATAATCATTATGATCAAAAATGAAACTTAAACCACATTCCTCAGGAACATTTTTATCCAATTTGATAATTGAATTAACTTTAACTGAAGCTAATGCTATTTTAAAAGAAAAGACAAAAATTATCAAAGTTAAGTAAATTTTATTCATATGAACCAGCCAAAATTATATACAATAAACCAAATCAAAGAATCTGAAAATATTTATATAAAAAAAAATTCATTAAACAATTATTTGAAATGCAACAAAAAAATAACATTTTATAAAAAATTTAAAAAAAAAAATTTTTTTTTTTGGGTCCGGAAAAATGGAATGGGGGAAATTAACATATAAAAATTATAGAAAAATAGATGTTAAATTTTAAAATTGAAGAAACCCTAAGATAATTTAAAAATTAAAAATTTTTAAAACGAATAATTTTTGATTGATTTTGGGGCAGGTTTAAAAAAAAAATCATGGAAAAAAAATTTTGAATTAATAATAAATCAAAAAAAAAAGTTGCAGATATTCCAATGGTTTAAGTGGTGATCGGGGAAAAATTAAAATTTGGGTGAAAACGTTGGGAATGGGTTTCTAAACCAGGGATTTTTTACAACCTGCAAAGAATTTATGGGAAATTGAATTATTAAAATTTGGTTTCCGCCAAATTTTTAAACCAAATATTAAACTTAAAAAAAAAATATTTTAAAATATTCCTTTCAAATTTTAAATTAAAAATAAAAAGGACATGTTTTGTTATAGGAGAAATGGCTGGGCCTCAAAACTAGTTGCATACTCTTCAAGAAAAAATGGGTGCGGGCTTTCAACAATTTCTGTCGAAGAAAAGAATTTGAAATTTCTCCCAAACTGAACCTGGAACAATCATCAAAATTTTTAACAATTCTGATTTATAACAAGGATGTTTTAGTAATAGGTCCAGGGTTAGGAAAAAGTTTTAAAAAAAAAAATTACTTGAAATTATAGATTCATTTCATGGACCAAAATTTTAGATGCAGATGCGATAAGTATATTTGAAAATAAAAACAATTTTCAAAATTTTTAATGAAACAAAAACTTTATTTTGACTCCTCACACTGGAATTTAAAAGAGTTTTAATTATTCTAAAAAATTATCAAAATTAAATAATTGCCTTAAGCATCTAAACTGATTGGTAATTGTGTTTTATTGAAAGGTAATGATACTGTTATTGCATTTCCAGATGAAAATATATGGATTAATAATTTGGCAAATCAAAATTTAGCAACTGCTGGATCAGGTGATGTTTTATGTGGAATTATTGCTGGACTACTAGCGCAAAAAATGACAATAGAAGATGCTGTACCTGCTTCATTGTATATTCAAAGTAAAATTTCAAAGAGCAAGAAAAATGTTGTTGTGGAGGATTTTATAGGTGAAATACCAATTGCCATAAATTCTTTAAAAAATAATAATTGATTTACTTTAAATAATGTTGTTTTTTATTAAAAGCTATAAGCGGGCGTGGCGGAATTGGTAGACGCGCTAGATTTAGGTTCTAGTGACTTATGTCGTGTGGGTTCAAGTCCCTCCGCCCGTACCAAAAAGTACTATGGATATTAAAGAATTAAAAAATACTGATAAGCTCTCAGTTGAATGGTTAGTCACAATACCTTCTTCAAAAATTAATATTGAACTAGATAAAAAGTATTTCGAGTTAATGAATAAAGTAAATTTACCAGGTTTTAGACCAGGAAAAGTTCCTAAAACAATTATAAAAAAAAGATTTGGACAGAATGTTGTTTCTGAAGTTTTAGATAAAATCATAAATGAAACGTTAACAAATGCTGTAAAAGAAAAAAAACTAAAACCATCTGTTCAACCAAAAGTCGAGATAAAAAAATATGAAGAGGGAAATGATCTTCAATTTAGTGCAAGTTTTCAATTAATGCCTGATATTCCAGATTATGATCTAAAAAAAATTATTGTTGAAAAATCAAAATTAAAGATATCAGATAAAGATATTGATAACTCCCTATCTCAAATTGCTGAAAAACATGAACGATTTACTCCTTTAAAAACAAAGAGAAAAACTAAAATTGGCGATTTGGTGTTATTTGATTACGAAGGAAAAATTGACAAAAAAAAGTTCAATGGAAGTTCTGGTAAAGACGAAACAGTTGTTTTGGGTTCAAATAAATACATACCCGGTTATGAGGATCAAATGGTCAATTTAGAAATTGGAGAACACAAAACTATTAAAGTTGTTTTTCCAGATGATTACAGAGAAAAAAAAATTGCAGGAAAAAAAGCTGAATTTTCACTTGAAATTAAGGATATTCAGGAAAGAGTTAAAAAAATTGAAATTGATGATAAATTAGCTGAGGAGTTAGGAGAAAAAAATTTAGATGAATTAAAAAAAAAAATAGAAGAAAATATGAATAAAGATTTTGAGAATCTATGTCACTTTTGAAAATGAGAAGAGAAGCTACAGAAAAAATGCTTAAAAATTTTGAATTTCAAATACCTTCAAAAATGATTGATGAAGAATTTAATTTTTTAAAGTCTCAAGCTGAAAAAAAAGATCAAAAAGAATCTGAAATAAAAAAACTTGCAAATAGAAGAGTAAAATTGGGTTTAATAATAAATTCAGTTGCTGAAAAAAATGAAATAAAGATAACTGACTCTGACCTTACTCAAGCAGTTGTAGGTGAAGCAAGTAAGTACCCTGGACAAGAAAAGCAGGTCGTTGAATTTTATAAAAGCAACCCAAACCTAATGAATAATCTTAGGGGTGTTGCTTTAGAAGAAAAAGTTATGAAGTACATCGTAAATAGTTGTGAAAAAAAAGAGAAGGAGTGCACAATTGATGAACTTTTTAAATCTGATTTCTTGCAAAATGAGAAGAAAATGATATCAAATAAAAAAAAGGAGAAAAAATAATGAGTTCATTAATTCCAATGGTTGTTGAGCAAACTAATAGGGGGGAGAGGTCATATGATATTTTTTCAAGACTATTAAAAGAAAGAATAATTTTTCTTACAGGTGAAGTTAATGATGCTGTTTCAAGTGTTATTTGTGCACAATTTCTTTTTCTAGAGTCTGAAGATCCAAAGAAAGATATATTCTTATATATTAATTCTCCAGGTGGAGTTGTATCCTCTGGGTTAGCAATATACGACACTATGCAATATATTAGACCAGATGTTTCAACTCTTTGTATAGGGCAAGCTGCAAGTATGGGCTCTCTTCTGTTAACTGCTGGTACTAAAGGAAAAAGATATTGCCTACCTCATTCTAGAATTATGACACATCAACCTTCTGGTGGTGTTCAGGGACAAGCATCTGATATTGAAATTCATGCAAAAGAAATTATAAATTTAAAGAAAAGTTTAAATAAAATCTACGAAGTTCATACTGGTCAGTCACTTGGTACAATTGAAAAGATGATGGATAGAGACAATTTTATGAATGCAGATGATGCGAAAAAGTTTGGAATTGTCGATAAAGTTGTGTCAGAGAGACCAGATTTAAAAAAAAAATAAAAATTTAATTTTGGAATAAAGGTTGCAGTATTTAAAATATTTTATAATTATAGAGTAATTAATGGTTGATTCAAAAAATAACAAAAATACACTTTTTTGCAGTTTTTGTGGTAAAAGTCAGCATGAAGTTAGAAAACTGATTGCTGGTCCAACAGTATTTATTTGTGATGAATGCGTAGAATTGTGTATGGATATAATTAGAGAAGAAAATAAAGTTGTTCCTTCTCCAAAAACAGGACACGTTGAGACACCTAAAGAACTCTACAATTTGCTGAATGATTATGTTGTTGGTCAAGACGATGCAAAAAAAATTCTTTCAGTTGCAGTTCATAATCATTACAAAAGAATTGACAATGCAACAATAAATTCTGACGTTGAGCTTTCAAAATCTAATATTCTTTTGGTTGGTCCTACAGGATCAGGAAAGACACTTGTAGCTCAAACACTTGCCAGGATTATTGATGTACCTTTTACAATGGCTGATGCTACAACTCTTACTGAAGCTGGTTACGTTGGAGAAGATGTTGAAAATATAATTTTAAAGCTTCTTCAAGCTGCAGATTATAATGTTGAAAGAGCTCAAAGAGGCATTGTTTATATTGATGAAGTTGATAAAATAAGCAGAAAGTCTGATAACCCCTCAATTACAAGAGATGTATCAGGAGAAGGTGTCCAACAAGCATTACTAAAAATTATGGAAGGCACAGTTGCTTCTGTTCCACCTCAGGGTGGAAGAAAACATCCTCAGCAAGATTTTCTACAAGTTGATACTACAAATATACTCTTTATATGTGGTGGAGCTTTTGCTGGTATAGACAAAATTATTTCTAACAGAGGAGACAAATCAAGTATTGGTTTTGAAGCTGAAGTTAAAGACAAATCAGAAAAAGAAATTGGACATATTCTTAAGAAACTTGAAACTGAGGATTTATTAAAGTTTGGTTTGATTCCAGAGTTTGTAGGGAGACTTCCAGTTATTGCAACTTTAGATGATTTGAATGAAGAAAGCTTGGTTGAAATATTAACAAAACCCAAAAATGCACTTATTAAACAATATCAAAAATTATTTGCTTTTGAGAATGTTAAGCTAGAATTTACTGATGAAGCTTTAAATTTAATTGCAAAAAAAGCAATAGAAAGAACGACTGGTGCAAGAGGTTTAAGGTCAATACTTGAAAATATATTATTAGACACTATGTATAATTTACCTGGTGTTGAAGGTGTTAATGAGATTGTCGTTAATACAGAGGTTATTGAAAATAATTCAAAACCTTTGTACATTTACGATAAATCAAATAAAATAATTAATAAAAAAGCTTAATGACCAATTATAAAGAACCTTTCTGCGTACTTCCACTGAGAGATATTGTTGTATTTCCTAATATGATTGTTCCACTTTTTGTTGGCAGAACAAAATCTATAAAAGCTTTGGACTTCGCCGAAAAATATGAAAAAGAAATATTTTTAGTTGCTCAGAAAGATGCTAATACTGATGAACCTCTTTCAGACGATATCTATAAGCATGGTACTTTAGCTACTATACTTCAGTTATTGAGGCTTCCAGATGGTACAGTCAAAGTTTTAGTTGAGGGAATTGAAAGAGCAAAAATATCTCATTTTTCTGAAAATAAAGATTTTCTTGAAGCTTATTTAGATCCAATTAACATTACAAACGATTCCAGCGATAAAGAAATTAACGCTTTGTCTAGAACAGCTATCAATCAATTTGAGAACTATGTCAAACTAAATAGGAAGGTTCCTCCTGAAATTTTAGTTACTCTTAATCAAATTTCTGATCTTAATAAGCTTGCCGATACAATGGGTGCTCATTTAGGTAACAAGTTATCTGAAAAGCAAGAGCTACTCGAAACAATTTCAATTAAAGAGAGATTAAATAAAATAATTGAATATATGGACGACGAAATAGGTGTTCTTCAAGTCGAAAAGAAAATCAGAAGTCGCGTAAAAAGACAAATGGATAAGACTCAAAAGGAATATTACCTAAACGAACAAATGAAAGCCATACAGAAAGAATTAGGAGAATCTAATGATTCTAAGGATGAAATATCAGAAATTGAGGATAAATTAAAAAAAATCAACTTGTCTGATGAAGCTAGAGACAAAGTAAAATCAGAAATCAAAAAGCTAAAAAGCATGGGCCCTATGTCAGCAGAGGCCACGGTAGTTCGAAATTACTTAGATTGGATAATTTCATTACCTTGGAACTCTAACATTGAAACAGATATAAATCTAAATAAAGCTCTTAAAACTTTAGATAAAGATCATTTTGGTCTTAAAAAAGTTAAAGACAGAATTATAGAATACCTAGCTGTTCAATCTAGGGTTAAAAAACCTAAAGGTCCAATTTTATGTTTAGTAGGACCACCGGGAGTTGGAAAAACTTCACTCGGTAAATCAATGGCAAAGGCATTGGGAAGACCATTTATTAAAGTTTCGCTCGGAGGAATAAGAGATGAATCAGAAATAAGAGGGCATAGAAGAACATATATTGGTTCAATGCCAGGAAAAATTATACAAAGTTTAAAAAAATCTAAACATTCAAACCCTTTATTCCTTCTAGATGAGATTGATAAAATTGGTTCGGATTGGCGCGGTGATCCAGCATCAGCACTACTTGAAGTACTTGATCCAGAACAGAATAAGAACTTTAATGATCATTATCTTGAAGTTGACTTCGACCTGTCTAACATAATGTTTGTAACCACTGCAAATACTTTAAATATTCCTCAACCCCTTGTAGATAGAATGGAAATCATAAGAATATCTGGCTACACTGAGAACGAAAAAATGAATATTGCATCAAAATACTTATTACCAAAGCAGTTAACCGAAAACGGTATTAAAGGTAAAGAAATAAAAATTTCTGATTCTGCAATTGAAAGTATTATTAGACACTTTACCAGAGAGTCTGGAGTAAGGTCTTTAGAAAGAGAGATATCTAAAATAATAAGAAAAGCTTTAAAGACTATTATAATGAAAAAAAAAAGGGTCATTTCAGTTTCAAAAAACAACATAGATAAATTTTTAGGAGTTAAAAAGTTTAAATACGGGGAGATTGAAAATAAATCTTTAGTTGGTGTTTGTACAGGACTTGCTTGGACAGAAGTTGGAGGAGAGTTATTGCAAGTTGAAGCAGTTATAATGCCAGGTAAAGGCAAAGCAATTTACACTGGAAAGCTTGGAGATGTAATGAAAGAATCAGTTCAAGCAGCTCAAAGTTATGTTCATTCTAATGCAGCAAAATTTGGAATTTCTCCCAACCTTTTTGAAAAACATGATATTCATGTACATGTTCCTGAGGGTGCTACACCAAAAGATGGTCCATCAGCCGGGATTGCGATGTTTACAACAATCATTTCAGCATTCACTGGAATTCCAGTCAAAAACAATATAGCGATGACCGGTGAAATAACACTTAGAGGAAGAGTGCTCCCAATTGGTGGTCTTAAAGAAAAACTTCTTGCAGCTGTGAGAGGCGGAATTAAGGAAGTTTTAATTCCTAAAGAAAATAAGAAAGATCTTGCTGAAATCGAAGAAAAAGAAATATTAAACAGCATTGAAATTCATTTTGTTGATAGTGCAAATGAGATACTAAAAAAAGCATTTACATCTAAAATCATCCCATACAAACCTTCAAAAGATAAGATTGAGATACCTGAAAAATCGTTAAACCCCAAGGAAAATACTTTAAGACATTGAAAAATGTGTTTGACTAGGTATAAAGTTTAGATAGAATTGAAAAATGCATTAATATTGATGCTTTATAAATTTTAAAAGGGGGTCTAGCGTGAATAAAAACGATCTAGTTAACAAAGTTTCAGACCATACAGGTTTAAATAAAAGTGACAGCGCAAAAGCAGTAGATGCTGTTTTTGATACAATAACTTCAGAACTTAAGGGTGGTGGAGACATCAGACTTGTAGGTTTTGGTACTTTTTTAGTGTCAAAAAGAAAAGCAACTACTGGAAGAAATCCACAAACTGGTGCTTCTATTAATATTCCTGCTGCTAATGTTCCAAAATTTAGACCTGGAAAAAGCTTAAAAGAATCACTCAACTAAAAATAAAATCACATCTTATTCAATGAGGTGTGATTTAACACTTTCTTACAATATTCAAGACCTCAACCATTTGCGCCTCGTTAATCCTTCCAGTGTTAACATTTCTTGGGCTTGGATGGTAACAAGCTAAAATTTTTAGTTTTTTGTTTATAGAATATTCTGCACCGTGAATAAATTGATACAATGATGGTTTAAGATTAAAAAGTTTTACGCAACTTTCAAAGGCAATTTTACCTAATGCTAATATAATTTTTGCATTTTCTAAGTATGAAATCTCTTCGCTTAAATAAATAAAACATTTCTTTAGTTCTTCAGCCTTTGGCTTATCTTCAGGCGGCACACATTTTAACGCAGGAGTCATGTACACATTTTTTAGAATTAATCCGTCATTTGAATGTATTGAGTAGGGTTGGTTAGATAACTTGGCTTGATAAAGACATTTAAACAAAAAATCAGCAGACTTATCACCTGTAAAAACTCTTCCAGTTCTATTCCCACCGTGTGCTGCTGGAGCAAGGCCAACTATAATAATTTTTGCATTAGGATCTCCAAATCCTATTACAGGTTTACCCCAGTAGTTATCTTTTATAAATCTTTTAGTTTTTTTAAGTGCCACACTTTCTCTGAAATTTACTAACCTTTTACATTTCACACATCTGATTATTCTTTCATTCAGTGAATTCAAAGATTTATACATGATTGGTTTCTTAATTCTCCATCATTATTATAATTAATAAAGGATTAAAAATTAATTGTTTTAAATTTTATTAAAATAATTTATAAACATACTGATTATGGGCGGTTAGCTCAGCTGGGAGAGCGCCACGTTTACACCGTGGATGTCGGGAGTTCGATCCTCTCACCGCCCACCAGTCTGGGGGTGTAGTTCAGTTGGTTAGAACGCCTGCCTGTCACGCAGGAGGCCGCGGGTTCGAGTCCCGTCACTCCCGCCACCCATTTTCAGTTCTGTTTTTAAAAATTTATTTAATGATGTATTTTAAAAATGTATAATTGTTTAAATGAAAAAAACTAAATTTCTTGTCTATTTATTATTGATTTTATTAGTAACTTCAGTAGATATTAATTCTCAAGAATTAATTGATTCTGAAGATGAAGATAAGATTGACTTTGCTTCTCCTGGAGACAATAAAGCAGATGAAGGCTAAAGATGACTTATGCGAAACTTCACCTCATTCAGAACTTCTAAATTTATTAAATGTAAAATTAAAAAAGTTTAATCCAATTCCTGAAGATAGAAGGGGAGGTGAGGTAAGAGGTGGGGGTAACCAACTTACTCCAGAAGAGATAACAACTAACTCTATAAGATTCTATGCAGAACAGTTAAAAGATGAGAAACCTGTAAAGATTAGAATAGAAACTTTTACTTCACTGGGCAAAGGACCTTTAACTTCATTGATAGATAGGTCATCAAAAGTTTTTTTAAAACACCCCACAGAATGTAAGTTTTTTTCATTATATGGAGACCAGATTATAGGTGCTTACGCAATGACATTTGATAACATTTTAAGGTTATATGCCAATGCTGTTAATAAAGATAATCAAATTGCTCAAGACTTTATAAGAACCCAATTAGTACCTGCACCAATGTCTTTAGATGAAGCAATTAGATCATTGTATGATGATTATGGGTATCAACAGAATATTATTGAATCTTTATTACCAGAGGATGTTAAAAACCTATTTTTTGGCGAAAATTCACTTGTAAGTATAGCTGATGTAGCAGAATCAAAATTACTTGCCTTTTCCTTATTGGGTGGGAAAATTGATAAATTTCAAAATTATGAAATTTTTATTGTTGCCCCAAAATCAAAGAAAGGCTTGTTAGGAAGTAATGAGACAATTGTAATTTCTGGGAGTGGACAAATTTATGAAGTTCCTTTACTCAATATCCCTTTAGCCCTAAATGTGATGAGATCTTTAGGATTTAACGCAAAAATAGTATTAATTACTCATCTTCACATAAGCGACGATTCATTTTGTCGTGTCGGTGATGGTGGATCATGGTATCACTATAAAGGAAAAATAAAGAAAGCAGGTTGTGATTTTCTGTCTAATGCAATAATGTCATTAAAAGAAAAAACACTTCCATTAAGTGATGATTATGGAACCTACAAAAATAGTATTGATAGAGTTAATGAAATTTTAAATAATTAACTGTGAAAACGCATTATTGTTATTATATAATAGAAAAGTATGATTATGACAGAATATTTACCTATTTTAGTGTTTTTAATACTTGCCTTTGGTATTTCCATTGGTGCAATTTTTTCATCGTTAGTTGTTGGCGAGAGAAACGCTTATACTGATAAAAACTCAACATATGAGTGTGGCTTTGATCCATTTGACGACTCAAGAAGTCGTTTTGAAGTAAAATTTTATCTAGTAGCCATTTTATTTATTATTTTTGATTTAGAAATAGTTTTTCTCTTTCCTTGGGCAATCGCTTTTAAAGATTTGGGCTTATTCGGTTTCTTATCAATGATGTTTTTCCTTTTGGTTTTAACTATAGGATTTGTTTATGAATGGATGGAAGGAGCATTAGATTGGAATTAAAAAAAGTAAACGCCAATAATTTTGACGAATTGAGCAACCAAGTCAGTTCTAACGGTTTCTTAGTAACTAAAGTTAAGGATCTCATTAATTGGGCAAGATCTGGTTCTTTATGGCCAATGAGTTTTGGTCTAGCTTGTTGTGCTGTTGAAATGATGCAATCAGCTGCAAGTAGGTATGATTTTGACAGATTTGGCATTGTTTTTAGACCAAGCCCTAGACAATCTGATGTTATGATTGTTGCTGGAACACTTACAAATAAAATGGCTCCAGCTCTAAGAAAGGTTTATGACCAAATGCCTGAGCCAAGATGGGTGATTTCAATGGGTAGCTGTGCAAATGGTGGAGGTTATTATCACTATTCATACTCTGTAGTTAGAGGTTGCGATAAAATAGTTCCTGTTGATATTTATGTTCCAGGATGTCCTCCAACTGCTGAAGCTTTACTTTACGGAATCCTCCAATTACAAAAGAAAATAATGAGAGATAATAAGATTATAAGAGCATGAAGAATTTGGATGAAAAATATATAAAAGAAATTTATCAATTAATTAAAAGCCTTTTAACATTTTGTAAATATGAACTAACAATAAATAAAGGGGAAATTAATTTAAATTGTTCAGTCAAGGATTTAACTAAAATTCTTTTATTTCTTAAAGACAACCCATCACTAGGTATGGAATGTCTTATCGATATCACAGCTGTTGACTTTCCCGAAAAAACAGCAAGATTTATGGTTGTCTATAGTTTATTGAGTATTTCAAAGAATTTTCGTTTGAAGGTAAAGGTTAATGTTTCAGAGGATTCTGCTTTACCCTCTATCAACGATATTTACTCTTGTGCTGGTTGGTGTGAGAGAGAAATATGGGATTTATTTGGTATAAGGTTTAAGGATCACCCAGATCTTAGAAGACTATTAACAGATTATGATTTTCAAGGGCATCCTTTACGAAAGGATTTCCCTTTAACTGGTTTTACTCAGGTTAAATATGACAATGAACTTAGCAGAATTGTTACAGAACCTGTTAAGTTAGATCAAGAGTATAGAAATTTTGACAACCTTAGTCCTTGGGAAGGAATGGGCAAATACCTTCCTGGTGACGAAAAATCAGATCATAAAAATGACTAAGAGAGAGAATTATTCACTTAACTTTGGACCTCAGCACCCGGCTGCTCACGGTGTACTTCGTTTAGTATTAGAGCTTGACGGGGAGGTCGTAGAAAGAGCAGATCCCCATATTGGACTTCTGCATAGAGGAACGGAAAAATTAATAGAAAACAAAACTTACATACAAGCTTTACCATATTTTGACAGACTTGATTATGTATCACCAATGTGTCAAGAGCATGCTTACTCTCTTGCCATTGAAAAACTTTTAGAGATAAATGTCCCTCCTAGAGGACAATTTATACGAGTGATGTTTTCTGAAATCACAAGGATTCTCAATCATATCTTAAATCTAACAACATTTGCATTAGATGTTGGTGCGATGACACCATTCCTATGGTTATTTGAAGAGAGAGAAGTAATGATGGAGTTTTACGAAAGAGTTTCTGGTTCAAGACTGCATTCTGCCTACTTTCGTCCAGGAGGTGTACACAGAGATCTACCAGATGGTCTGGTCGAAGACATAGCAAGTTTTTGCGATAGATTTCCAAAAAAAATTGATGATCTAGAGAAACTATTGGAAACTAACAGAATTTTTAGACAAAGAAGTGTTGACATTGGAAAAATAAATAAGGAAGAGGCTTTAAACAAAGGTTTTTCTGGACCTTGCCTGAGAGCCTCTGGTGTTGAATGGGATTTGAGAAGAAATCAGCCCTATGATTGCTATTCTGAATTAGATTTTAAGATACCCATTGGAACCAACGGTGATTGTTTTGAAAGATTTCTTGTAAGAGTTGAAGAAATGAGACAGTCCATAGTTATTATTAAACAATGCCTTAAAGAAACTTCCTGTTGGTCCTTCGATTTCTGATGATCCAAGAATAGTTCCTCCAAAGAGAAACCAAATGAAATCTTCAATGGAATCTTTGATTAACCACTTTAAGTTATTCACTGAAGGTTTTCATGTTCCAAAAGGTGAGACCTATACTTGCGTTGAGGCTCCCAAAGGTGAGTTTGGTGTTTATCTTATATCTGACGGAACTAACAAACCGTATAGGTGTAAAATTAGAGCTCCAGGTTTTGCTTTCCTTCAATCTACAGAGTTTTTATCAAAAGGTCATATGCTTTCTGATCTTGTTGCAATTATTGGAAGCCTAGACATCGTTTTTGGAGAAATTGACAGATGAGTACAAGTAAATTTAAGATTATTGCCGAAGAACAAAGTCAACCATTGACTTTCAACTTTAGTAGTGAAAATCTTACCAAAGCAAAAAAAATAATCAAAATGTATCCGAGTAATTTTAAAGAAAGCTCAATAATGCCCCTCTTATCAATGGCTCAAGCACAAAATCATGGCTGGCTTCCAAAAAAAGCAATTGAATATGTGTCTAATTTCATAGAAGTTCCTGAAATCAAAGTACTTGAAATAGCAACATTCTATTCTATGTATAATTTGTCACCAGTTGGAAAATTTCACATCGAAGTTTGCACAACTACACCTTGTATGTTAAGAGGATCCGATCCAATGCTTGATTTATGTAAAAAAAAATTTGGACTTGAAATTGATGGAATAACTGAAGACGGTTTATTTTCTCTTGGACGTGTTGAATGTCTCGGAGCATGCGTAAATGCACCTGTAGTCAAAATTAATGAGAATTATTATGAAGATTTAGATTCTGAAAGCTTGAATAAACTTCTTGATAGTCTCAAAATGAATAAAAAAGTAAAAATAGGTCCACAATCAAAAAGGAAAGGTTCCGAACCGGTTAAATAATTATGAAAAAAGAAAACATCATCTTTTCAAACCTTTATGGTAAACATGACGAATCAATCAAGGGTGCACTCAAAAGAGGCGATTGGAAAAATATAAGTAAAATTCTTAAGTTAGACAAGCAAGATATAATCAACAAGATAAAAGATTCCGGTCTCAGAGGTAGAGGAGGTGCAGGTTTTTCAACAGGAATGAAGTGGGACTTCATGCCAAAAACATCGGGTAGGCAGCATTATCTTGTGATTAACGCTGATGAGGGAGAACCTGGAACTTGTAAAGATAGAGATATAATAAGAAATGAACCTCACAAATTAGTTGAAGGATGTTTGATTTCAGGTTATGCAATTGGAGCTGATAAATGCTATATCTATATTAGAGGAGAGTTTTATAATGAAGCAAAAATCTTACAAACAGCAATTGACGATGCATATTCAAAAGGTTTTTTAGGCAAAAATATACTCGGACTTAAAATTAACTTCGATATCTATATTCACTACGGATCTGGAGCATACGTCTGTGGTGAAGAGACCGCTCTTATAGAAAGTCTTGAAGGAAAAAAAGGTCAACCCAGACTAAAACCTCCCTTTCCTGCAAACGTCGGAGTTTTTGGTAAACCAACCACCGTAAATAACGTTGAAACAATTGCTGTTGTTCCAACAATCCTTAGAAGAGGTCCTGAATGGTTTTCAAACCTTGGAAGGGAAAATAATACCGGCTCTAAAATTTTCTGCATTTCTGGTCAGGTAAACAAACCCTGTAATGTTGAAGAAGAACTGGGTGTTCCTCTCAAATATCTTATTCAAAAATATGCTGGAGATGTTATAGGCGGTTGGGACAATCTCTTGGCTATAATCCCTGGTGGTTCCTCAGTTCCACTTTTACCAAAGTCAGAATGTGACAATGTCCTTATGGATTTTGATTCTCTCAAAAATGCTGGCTCTGGGCTTGGAACTGGGGGCATAATTGTAATGAACAAACAAACAGACGTAGTTAGTGCAATTGCAAGACTTTCAGAGTTTTATAAACACGAGTCTTGTGGTCAATGTACACCTTGTAGAGAAGGAACGGGATGGCTTATGAGGGTAATGAAAAGGTTGGAAAATAATGAATGTTCATTTGAAGAAGTTCAAATGCTCGAAGAAGTCACACACCAAATCGAAGGACACACCATATGTGCTCTTGGAGATGCTGCAGCATGGCCAATTCAGGGTTTACTCAAACACTTTAAAAAGGATATCTTAAAAAGAATTCAAAAGAAAAATGTAGCATGACATGCCAAAAATTTTTATAAATGAAAAACCAATAAAGGTAGATGAAGGTATAACTGTTCTTCAAGCATGTGAAATTGCAGGAATAGAGATTCCACGTTTTTGTTATCATGAAAGATTATCAATTGCAGGAAACTGCAGAATGTGCCTTGTTGAAATGGTAAACTCTGCAAAACCAATAGCGTCTTGTGCGATGCCAGTAGCGGAAGGCATGGAAATAAAAACAAATACCGAAATGGTTGAAAAAGCAAGAAAAGGCGTAATGGAATTCTTACTTATTAATCATCCATTAGACTGTCCAATTTGTGACCAAGGCGGAGAATGCGATTTGCAAGATCAAGCAATGGCCTACGGACAAGGATTTAGCAGATTTGTTGAAAAAAAAAGAGCTGTAAAAGACAAACATTTAGGCCCCTTAATTAAAACGCATATGACTAGATGCATTCACTGCACCAGATGTGTTCGTTTTTCAGAAGAAGTGGCTGGTAATAGTCAACTAGGAACTGTAGGAAGAGGAGAAGATACCGAGATAACAAGTTATTTAGAAAAAACGATCGATTCTGAGTTATCAGGAAATGTAATTGATCTTTGTCCAGTTGGTGCACTTACATCCAAGCCGTATGCCTTTGTTGCGAGGCCTTGGGAATTAAAAAAAACAAATAGTATTGATGTTTTCGACGCAGTTGGAAGTAACATAAGGCTTGATTCTAAAGGAGACAAAATATTGAGGGTTCTTCCAAGAATTAATGAAGAAATAAATGAGGAATGGATTTCTGACAAAACTAGATTTGCTTATGATGGTTTAAATCATCAAAGAATCGACAGATTCTATGTGCGTGACAGTAATGGTGATATTCAGGAAAGTTCAGAAGAAAGTGTTCTTAAGCTCCTAAAATCAAAGTTTTCTGAAACAGATAAAAAGAAAATTTTCTCTCTTTGCGGAAATTTATTAGATTGTGAATCAATATTTTCTTTCAAATCTTTCCTGAAAAAGATTGATTCTAATAATTTTGACTGTAGACAAGATAATTCTTTTTTTATTCCTAACAAAAGATCATCTTATCTTTTTAACAGTACTATCTCTGGAATAGACGATTCAGATTTATGTGTTATAGTTGGTTCGGATCTAAGAAAAGAAGCTCCTATAATTGGAGCGAGATTAAGAAAAAAGTCATTAGATAAAGACAAAAATTATCCAGTAATAAGAATCGGATATAAATACGATCTTTCTATAAATACAATAGAACTGGGAAACAGTTATTCTTCAATTCTTAATCTACAAAAAAATATGTATAAAAAATTAATAGCTAAAGCAAAAAAACCTTTATTTATTATTGGTCAAGGTCCTCTATGTTCACCCGAGGGTGAAGAGATCTTCAATTATTTACTTTCACTTCATAACAGTTTAGTTAAGGATGTTTCTTGGAACGGTTTTAATATACTTCAAAATTATTCAGGTAGAGTAGGGGCTTTAGATTTAGAATTTTATAATAAAAAAAATACTAAAAGAAATAACATTAAAGATATTTACAATGGAAATTACAAAGTTTTATATTTATTTGATGCTGACGAAATTGATTTTAGTAAAATTCCAAAAGACACATTTGTAATTTATCATGGGCATCATGGTGATAAGGCAGTAAGCAGAGCAGATGTAATCATACCTATGCCTTGTTTTACCGAAAAAGAGGGTATTTATGTAAACCTTGAGGGTCGTGCACAAATTAGTAGACAGATCAAAATGCCAATAAGTAATGTTGAACATACTTGGGAATTTTTTAATAAGTTGTTAACCGAAATAGGTATTGAAAGAGAGTACAATTCGCTTCAAGAACTTAAGAAATTTAATGTTCAATCAATATCCAAATTTAATGAAGATAAATGAATGCAAATCAGAGAAAATGTTTAAAGTAAGATCTGTAAAAAAAAGTTTTAGCAAAAATGATATTTTATCAAATATTTCAAATTTTTATATGACTGATTCAGTAAGTAGAAATTCTCCTACCATGTCTTCTTGTTCTCTAGAGATAAATAATAATATTTAAAAATTTTAATCTGATGATAATTGATATACTAATAATAATTTTTAAAATCATGTTAATCATTGTTCCACTTTTACTATTTATTGCATATCTAACTTATTTTGAAAGAAAAGTTATAGGTGCTATGCAGTTAAGAAAAGGTCCTAATGTAGTAGGCCCTTTTGGACTATTACAACCTATTGCAGATGGAATAAAATTACTTACTAAAGAAACAATTTTTCCTGATAATTCGAGTAAATTTTTATTTATTTTCTCTCCTGTTTTAACTTTTGCGCTCGCACTTCTTGCATGGGCAGTGATACCTGTTGATTATAAAGTTGTTCTTTCAGATATAAATGTTGGATTAATGTATATTTTCGCTATATCTTCTCTTGGAATTTATGGAATTATTGTTGCTGGTTGGTCCAGTAATTCAAGGTATGCTTTTCTTGGTAGTTTACGGTCAGCTGCACAAATGATTTCTTATGAAGTTTCAATTGGTTTAATTATAATTTCAGTTTTATTGTCATCAGGTAGCCTAAATCTAACTGATATTGTGTTGAGTCAGCAGAATATGTGGTATGTGATTCCTCATTTTCCAATGTTTGTTATTTTCTTTATATCAACACTTGCCGAGACTAATAGGGCTCCATTTGATCTTCCAGAAGCAGAATCAGAGCTAGTTGCGGGTTACAATGTTGAATACTCATCAATGTCATTTGGTTTGTTTTTCTTAGGAGAGTATGGAAATATGATTTTGATGAGTTCAATGTCAACTATACTTTTTCTTGGTGGTTGGTTACCTCCTTTTGAATCTCAATACTTTGATTTAATTCCAGGGTATTTATGGTTTTTAATGAAAGTTGTATTATTGTTGTTTATCTTTTTATGGGTAAGAGCTACTTTACCAAGATACAGATATGATCAGTTAATGACATTAGGTTGGAAGTTATTTCTTCCTTTGTCACTTCTATGGATTATAATAACATCATCATTTATGTTTTTTGTGGAATATGTCTAAAATTAGAAAAATTATATTTATAATTAGAGAATTTTTTCTTATTAGAAATTATATCAGGATTATTTTTAACCCTAAAGCATTTCTTTAAACCAAAAGTTACAATTAATTATCCATTTGAAAAAGGATTCTTAAGTTCACGTTTTAGAGGTGAGCACGTTTTAAGAAGATACGAGTCAGGTGAAGAAAGATGTATTGCATGTAAACTATGTGAAGCAGTTTGTCCTGCACAAGCCATAACTATAGAAGCTGAACCCAGAGAAGACGGCTCCAGACGAACAACAAGATATGATATTGATATGACAAAATGTATTTATTGTGGTTACTGTCAAGAATCATGTCCAGTTGATGCTATTGTCGAAGGCCCTAATTACGAATTTGCAACTGAAACACGCGAAGAATTAATTTATGATAAAGAAAAATTATTAGAAAATGGTGATAAGTGGGAAGTTGAAATTGCCAAGAATCTAGAAAAAGAATCCAAATATTTATGACCTTAACATTATTTTATATTTTTTCGACTATAACTATATTATCTAGCTTCTTTGTAGTTTTTTCGTCAAATCCAGTTCATTCAGTTCTTTTTTTAATATTTTCCTTTTTCAATGTGGCAGTAATTTTTTTGCTTTCAGATGCTGAATTTCTAGCTATGACATTGGTTATAGTCTACGTTGGTGCAGTTGCTGTTCTTTTTTTATTTGTAGTAATGATGCTTAATATTAATGAAGTATTAGTTAAAGAGGGTTTTTTAAAGTATTTCCCTCTTGGATTACTTCTAATGTCTGTGTTTTTAACAGAATTAATTGTAGTTTTCAAAGATTTAGAGTTTTTTAGTAGTAATAATTCTGGAATAAGTATTAGTAATTTATTGAATCAAGGTCACGAGAATACAAAATCTTTAGGACTTTTTTTATATACTGATTTTTTCATTATTTTTCAGATCTCAGGTTATTTACTATTAGTTGCCATGATAGGAGCTATTGTTCTTGCACATGATAATAAGTTAAGTTTAAAATCACAAAGTATTTTAAAGCAAAAACAAGTAAAGAAAGATGATATAATTAAACTAAAGTAATTTAATGACCTCCTCAAATTATTTAATCTTATCTTCAATAATATTTTCAATTGGTTTTCTTGGAATTTTTATAAATAGAAAAAATATAATATCAATTTTAATGTCAATAGAACTAATGCTTTTAGCTACAAATATAAACTTTGTTGGATTTTCAAATACTCTAGACGATTTATTTGGACAAATATTTGCTTTGTTTATCTTGGTAGTTGCTGCTGCTGAGGCTGCTATTGGTCTGGCTATATTAACAATATTTTTTAAAAAATCTGGGTCGATAAGCATTGACACAATTAATAAATTAAAAGGATAAATATTTGTTTGTATTATCAATATTTCTTCCATTACTCAGTTATATTGTTTGTGTTTTTTTAAACAATCTTGTTAAAGAAAAAATCTTAAACTTTGTTTCATGTGGATTAATGGTTTTTTCAACGATTTCTTCAATTATTTCATTTATTTTTTTTCTATTTAGATGGTGATAAAAGTTTTGTAATAACGAACTGGATTTCTTCAGGAAGTTTGAATGTTGATTGGTCATTAAATTTAAATCTTTTGACCGTAACAATGATTATTATGGTAAATTTTGTTTCCACTATAATTCATGTCTACTCTGTCGGCTATATGTCTAAAGACCCTCGTAGAATAATATTTATGGGATATCTTGGTTTGTTCACTTTTTTTATGCTTTTTCTAGTTTCTTCATCAAATTTGATTCAGCTTTTTGTTGGATGGGAAGGTGTTGGATTGACCTCATACTTGCTAATTGGTTTTTGGAGCCACAAGGATGAAGCAAACAAAGCATCTTTAAAAGCTTTTGTTGCAAATAGAGTTGGCGATTTTGGATTATTAATTTCTTTATTCACAATTTTTATTGTCTTTGGGACAATAAATATTAATGAAATTTTATTATTGGTGAATTCTCATAGTCAATCTTATTTCAATTTTTTTGGATTTCAGATCCACTCTATTACCCTTATTGTAGTCACAATGTTTGTTGGTTGCATGGGAAAGTCTGCTCAATTTGGACTGCATGTATGGCTTCCAGATGCTATGGAGGGTCCAACACCAGTTTCAGCACTTATTCATGCAGCAACAATGGTAACAGCTGGAGTTTTCCTTTTAATACTTATGTCACCACTAATTGAAACCTCTAAGTTTTCTCAAAATTTAATTCTTTTTATCGGTACAATAACATGTTTATTTGCTTCTTGTGTTGCAGTTTTTCAAAATGATATAAAACGCATTATTGCTTATTCAACCTGCAGTCAGTTAGGCTATATGTTTATGGCTGTTGGTGTTTCGGCCTATTCAGTGGCATATTTTCATCTTCTTTCTCATGCCTTCTTTAAAGCTCTTTTGTTTTTGGGTGCAGGTTCAGTTATTCATAGTATGTCTGATGAGCAAGATATAAAAAAAATGGGTGGAATTTATAATAGAATTCCACTTACCTATACTTCAATGTTAATTGGATCTCTTGCATTAATGGGACTCCCTTTTTTCAGTGGATATTTTTCAAAAGATTTGATTTTAGAGTTTATTTATTTATCAGACAGTGATTTTAAAATATTTGCATTTGTGACAGGTATTTTTGGAGTCTTTTTAACAGCTCTTTACTCATCAAGATTATTAATTACGGTTTTTCATGGAGAAAATAATTCTGATGAAAAAGTTTACGCTCATATTCATGAATCACCAATGATAATGGTAATACCTTTAATTATTTTAGCATTTTTCTCTATTTTCTTTGGTATGATTTTTCATAATTTTTTTGCTGGCTCTCTATCAGAATCAATATGGTCAAAATTTATGTTTATTGATTCTGAAACTAATCAAGCTTATTCTTATGGAAATGTTCCAAAATTAATAAAAAAGCTTCCTTTAATAATGATTTTATTCAGTATAATTATAGTATTTTTATTTTATTTTAAGTTTCCCAAAGTTAAGCAAATAGCAAATGAAAAATTAAATTTTATAGTAAAATTCTTTTATAACAAATGCTATATAGATGAACTCTATGAAATAATAATTATTAAACCAAGCAAGTATTTAGGGAGAGGTTTTTGGAAATCGATTGATATTGACTTAATAGACAATCTTGGACCAAATGGAATTTCACGATTTGTAAGTTCTCTGGGATCTAAAGTTTCCAATCTTCAGTCAGGTTATCTTTATCACTATGTGTTATCAGTTGTTATAGGTTTAACTTTATTTATTAGCATATATATTTATATTTTTTAATGATAAATCTTCCAATACTTCCAATCTTAATCGTACTGCCACTAATTGGTTTACTCTTCATTTTTCTATCATCAGAGGAAGACGAAAACGCAGAACAATCAAAAAAATCAGCACTTTGGACCAGTGCCAGTAATTTTTTTTTATCTCTTTATCTTCCAATAAACTTTGATAAATCAATACCTCATTTTCAATTTGTAAATACTTTTTCATGGTTTAATAATGATAGTTTAAGGTTTTCTCTAGGAGTTGACGGATTGTCAATGCCTTTTATTATTTTATCTACATTTTTAATATTAGCGTGTATTATTTTCATTTTGCCGCAAGCAAAGAAGAATATGAAGATGTATCTTGCTTCATTCTTAGTGCTCGAATCTTTTTTAATAGGAACTTTCAGTGCACTAGATCTATTTTCCTTTTATATTTTTTTTGAATCAATTTTAATTCCAATGTATTTAATAATAGGTTTTTGGGGTGGAGAAAGAAGAATTTATTCTGCATATAAATTTTTTCTTTATACTCTATTAGGGTCAGTCTTGATGCTAATTGCCATAATTTTCCTTTATCAAGAATTTGGTACTATTAGCATACCAAAACTCTTGGACTACACTCTTCCATTTTATATTCAAATATGGTTGTGGATTGCTTTCTTTTCATCATTTGCTGTAAAAATTCCTATGTGGCCTTTTCATACCTGGCTTCCAGATGCTCATGTTGAAGCCCCAACAGAGGGATCAGTAATTCTAGCTGGAATTCTTTTAAAACTGGGTGGATATGGGTTTATAAGATTTAATTTATCAATACTTCCAGATGCATCTATTTTTTTTACACCTTTTATTTATTTTTTATCAGTTGTAGCAATTATTTATACCTCATATATCGCTCTAGTTCAGGATGATATGAAAAAATTAATAGCTTACTCTTCAGTTGCTCACATGGGGTTTGTGACTCTCGGTATTTTTTCAGCAAATATTCAAGGACTTCATGGAGCAATAATCCAAATGATATCACACGGTATTATTTCAGCAGCATTATTTTTTTCTATTGGAAGCATATACAACAGATACAAAACAAAAAGAATAGATTTTTTTGGAGGTTTAAATATAAAGTTACCCAAATTTTCAGTAGTATTTCTGATTTTTACTCTTGGGTCAATAGGTTTGCCTGGGACATCCGGTTTCGTAGGTGAATATTTAACACTCTTAGCAGTTTACAGTAAAAACACTATGGTGGCTTTTATCTCTACTTTAGGTGTTATACTCTCAGCATCATATATGCTTAAGCTTTATAAAAGAGTTTTCCTTGGTGGCTTAAGTGAGAATTTAGATAAAAAAAAAGATGATATAAATATTTACGAAATATGTTTATATGTTGTTCTGGTAATACTAATTTTTATTATTGGCATCAAGCCAGGTTTTATTTTAAGTTACACTACTGCATCATTAGAAAGAATAATACAGTTATACCCTATTTCAATTTTTTAAAGAGAAGAACTTGTTTGTAATACCAGAAATATTTTTAGCTGTTTGTGCAATTGTTATTTTATTCATAACACCTTTTTTGAAAAAAAATAGCTATTTGACTATTTCATATTTAAGTCTTGTTGTGATTTTTCTCTCACAATTCCTAATTTTAAAAGATATTTTTTATTCAGAAGTGATTTTCAATGGTTTCTTCGTTGTAGATTCCTTTGGTTCTTTTCTTAAATCATTAATATTAATAGGAGCAGGTTTAATATTTTATTTTTATCTCACTGTAAATAATCCAAAATCACTAAAAAGACCTGAGTTTGCAATCATTCTTTTAATATCAATAGTTGGTATGCTTTTGATGATTTCATCAAATGATCTATTATCACTTTTCATGTCAATGGAACTTCAAAGTCTTTCTTTATATATTTTAGTTTCTTTTAGTAGGGATGATTTTACATCTTCAGAAGCTGGCGTAAAATATTTTATAATTGGGAGTTTATCTACATGCATATTCTTATTTGGAACTAGTCTTGTATATGGTTTGGTGGGTTCAACTAGTTTTAATGAAATCAGTGTATTTATGTCAGACCTTTACTCAACTCCAACAATGTTAATAGTTGGTTTAATTTTTATTCTTGTTTCATTGTCACTTAAAATCTCTGCTGCTCCATTTCATATGTGGACACCTGATGTTTATCAAGGTGCTCCTTCGATAATAACAACATTGCTTTCTACCCTTCCAAAAATTGCCGCGTTTGGGGTATTGATTAGATTACTTGTTTATCCTTTTGGAGAAATAATAGTTGATTGGGGAAAAATCCTAATTATCCTTTCAATATCTTCGATGCTAATTGGATCTCTTGGTGCATTAAGACAAACTGATTTAAAAAGATTAATGGCCTACAGTACTATTAATCATATTGGTTTCATATTAATGGGTTTAATACCTGGGTCAGAGGATGGAATTACCTCTATTTGCATATATTTAATATTTTACATTACAATGAATTTAGGAATTTTCTTATTTATTTTAAATATGCAAAGAGATCAAGTCAGTGTTACATCTATAAAAGACTTATCAGGGTTGTATCGCTCGCAACCCCTAACTGCAGGATGTGTTTCAATAATTTTATTTTCAATGGCAGGTATTCCTCCAATGGCAGGTTTTATAGGTAAGCTAATAATACTAAATATTGTAATCGACAATAATCTATTTTTCTTAGCGGTAAATTTCAGTTCTTACTTCAGTAATTGCTGCGTTTTATTACATCAGACTAATAAAATCTATATTTTTTGATGACCCAGTAGACGAATTAGACAATATTAGTAATGATCATTCAAGATATATGTTGTGTGGTTTCGCTTTCTTTAATTTAACTGTAGTTTTTTATCCGCAATTTTTTTAAATATGTGTGCTTCAATAACTTTGTCTCTTTTTGCGGTAAAGTAATATGGATAAGGATTTTTGATCTTTACTTTTTAAAAATATTGAAAATTCAAATGATAAAATTAAAGAAGTTTTAAAAAATGATAATTCACGTTTAGCCTTTTTGTATAAATCAAAAGAAAGGAAGAGGAAGAAAAGGTAGAGTTTGGAAAAGCAAGGTAGGTGATCTAACGTGTTCAATTTTGATTAAAAAAAATTAGATATATCTGAAATGGGAAGAATTAATATTATAATTGTTTCAATCATCATTAATATATTTGAAGATTTAGGTTTAAATAAGGTTAAATTTAAATGGCCAAACGATATTTTTATAAATAAAAAAAAATTGCTGGAATTTTGATTGAAACAAGTGTTTCGAATAATATTTACTCAATTTATAATAGGAATTGGAGTAAACATTAAAATCTAGCCAAATGATTTGAAATATTCTTCAACTTCTCTATTTGAGAAAGGATTGAGGGATCAAAGCCCATAAACTATTTTTAGTATAATTAAAAGATTATATTTCTATATAGAAAATTACAAAAACATTGAGTTTCTGTACTTAAGTAAAAGTTGTCAAATCGATTTTTAATAAAAAGTCATTAATAAACGTTTATAATGGAAATAATAAAAATGAAGGACTGTTTTCAGAAATTGGATGTTTGGGTGAATTGATTATAAAGAACAAGAATAAAAATTTAACTATTACGTATGGTGAGATTATCTAATGAACCTCACAATCGATATAGGAAATACAGAATGTAATGATTTGTATTTTTAAAAATAATCGAATTATTAAACATGAGAAACTTAATGTAATAAATTTCTCAAAAAAGATCAATATAATTTTTTAAAAAGCTATTTTGAAATATAAAATATTGAACATACTTATTTCTTCCGTTGTACCAAAGATCTCGAAAGCTTCTTTGAAATATTTAAAAATTAAAGTAGATTATTTTCAAATACAAAATTTATTAAAATTTGTAAATTAAAAACAAATATTAAAAATAAAGTTCTATGGTGACGATAGATTAATAAATATTATTTACGCCAAACATTTTTCGTAAAATCAAAGTTATAATTGATTTTGGACAGCTACTACAATTAGATGTTTTGGACAAAAAGGTGTATATGACGGTGGGTTATTACGCCTGGAATTGATCTTTCTTTAAAATCTTTACAAATGGGTACAGCTAAACTTCCTCTTGTTAATTTTAAAAAACAAATTCAATTGTAGGTAAAAGTACTAAAGAAGCTATTCAATCTGGTTTTTTTGGGGTATGTATCTATGATACAGGGACTAATTCATAGAATACAACTTGAAAGAAACTGAGTTTCAAATTATACTTACTGGTGGTAATTCTAAATACTTTAAGGGATGTTTTGAAAATGTTATTAATATTGACGAATATTTTAACTCAAAAGGTTTAAATTATCTTACAAATACTTATTTTAAAAATTATGAATTATACAAAAAAGATCTTTTATATTTGCCTTTAGGTGGATCTGGTGAAATTGGAATGAACTGCAACTTATATCACTATGAAGATAAATGGATAATGATTGATTTAGGTGTGACTTTTAGTGACAACGATTCAAATAATTATGATTTGATAATGCCCAATATTGATTTTATTTGAAAGAGTTAATAAACTTTCAGCACTATACTTACTCACGCTCATGAGGACCATATTGGGCAGTCCTTACTTAATAAAAAACTAAAAATGTTCCAATATATGCAACTTCATTTACAGCATCTGTATTAAAAAGAAAATTTTCCTCAGTTGGTTTCACAGATTATAAAATTAATATAATGGAATATGGTAAGGAAATACTTATTGGTGACTTTATTTTAGAAATTTATTGCATGACTCATTCAATACCAGAATCTAATGCAGTAATGATCAAAACAGAACAGGGGAATATTCTTCATTCTGGTGATTGGAAACTTGATCCAAGTCCTTTGATAGGAAACCATTAGACAAAAAAAGCTTTAAAAACTTTAAATGAAGGTGTTGACGTCTGGTTTGTGATTCAACAAACGTTTTCGAAGTCAACTCTTCAGGAAGTGAAGCAGAGTAAGAGAGAATCTCAAAAATATTTTCTGATAAACAAAAGGGAAAAATTATTATAACTTGTTTTGCATCAAATGTAGCAAGAGTTGAAACTATTCTAGAAGTATCAAAAACTCAAACAAATGTTGTTTATTTCTTGGAAGATCTTTGCAAAGAATATTGAGTCAGCAAAAGAAACAATCTTTTACTGATTCAATAATATTGTAACAGAAAAGAAGCGAAATGATTTCAGAAGATGACTTAGTTGTTATTTGTACAGGTAGTCAGGGTGAAAATAGGCTGCATTAAGTAGACTTGTTGATGGAGGCATAAATTTTTAAACTAGAAAAATGATACTGTAATTTTTCCTCTAGAGAAATTCCAGGTAATGAAAAAAGAATAAATCAGATCAAGTCGTTGTTTCAAGGAATGGTGTACTTTATTAGACGATTCTAATGCCAAAGTTCACGTTTCTGGACATCCATCAAGAGGTGAACTTAAAAAATGTATGATATGGTTTTACCAGACTTGTTGATTCCAATTCATGGTGAATATAGGCACTAAATGAACATATAATTTTCAAAAAATGCGGAATTAAGAATCAATTGCTAGTCGAAAATGGAGATCTTGTTAAATTAAATAAAGATTCTACAAGCAGATTCTTACAAGAGGTGCATTGGGAGAAATGTTTTAAAAGGTAATAAAATTATTCCAATTGATCACAAGTTCTTAAAAGACTTAGACTTATTTCTACCAATGGTGAGGTGTTTGTAATTTGATTATGAATGTTCAGGATAGATTGTTGACTGATCCAGTAATTTATAGCAAATCGATATTGTTAGAGGAAATTAATAAAAACGAACTTAGCGAAATTCTATCTGATTCTATCAAGAGTTTATCCAACAAGTCATTGATGACGATGTTTTGCGAAATGAAATTAAAATTCAAATAAGAGGATACTTAAAAGACAAAATTGGACTAAAACCTTTAACCTGTGTTGAGATTGTTAGGATTTAGATTATAATATTCTAATGATTACGAAATTTAATCACGTTGCTATAGTTGTTCCAGACTTAAATGCTGCAAAAAAATATAAAGAAGTTTTAGGAGCAATGTTTCTGAAATTTGCGATTATTGAGCATGGTGTTAGTGTTGTATTTATAGAATTAGAAAATACAAAGATTGAACTTATCCTTATGGAAAAAAAAACTCTCCAAAAAGGGTAATTTTTTAAAGAAAATAAACAAAAAGGATCCATTCATCACATATGATTGAGGAAAAAGGACATAAAAAGGCAGTTAAAACTAAAAAAAAAAGGGGTTACAATTTTAGGTATGAAACTTAAAAAGGAAGGGGCTCAAAAAAACCAGAAATTTTTTTTCCCCCAAAAGTTTTTCTATGGTACTTTAAATTTGAACTTAAACGGGAATGATTTGTTCGGTCTTGAAATAATTGTTATTTTTGTTGTTATTTGGTGGTTGGTTTTTCCCGGGGGGTTCTTTTTTTTTGGAATTCAGAAAAAAGGGAAAATTGTAGGGGGGAAATAAAATCCTTTTTTAAAAAACCCAATGTTAAAAAAAAGATAATTTTGACATCAATTATTTCATTTTTTTTGTCCATAATAGTATCTATTATAAAAAATGAAATTCTCTAATTTTTTTATACCTACACTTAAAGAATCACCTAGTGATGTGAAAATGCGTTCTCATGACTTAATGATAAGATCAGGAATGATAAGGCAAGAAACCTCAGGAATATATAGTTGGATGCCCCTAGGATATAGAGTTTTAAAAAAGATTATTGATAAAGTTGAATTGTTGCATGATGAAAATGGAATAAATCAAATATTAATGCCTACAATTCAAAGCTCAGATATCTGGAGAATAAGCAATCGTTATGATACATATGGAAAAGAAATGTTAAGAATTATTGATAGAAATAATAAAGACCTTCTATATGGACCTACAAATGAGGAAATGATTACAGCAATTGGAAAACAATATATAAAAAGTTACAAAAACCTTCCAAGAAAATTTTATCATATCCAAACAAAATTTAGAGACGAGATAAGACCTAGATTTGGTGTAATGAGAGCAAGAGAATTTATAATGAAAGATGCATACAGCTTTGACATTGACAGTGCTAATGGAGAGAATACCTATTGTGAATTTTTTAAACTTTATTTAAAAATTTTTAATCAACTTGGTATTCCTGTTATTCCAGTCAGAGCTCCAAGTGGAGAAATTGGTGGCAATTTGTCCCATGAGTTTCATTTAATTGTAAGTTCAGGTGAATCAGAAATTTTTTTAGATAATAAACTTTTAGATCAAAGTTTAGAGAATTTTGAATTGAATCAAATTTTAAATTTAGATTCTTATACAGACGATTATTATAAAGAAATAGAAAATAAAAACTATTTTGAAAAATTTAGAAGTATTGAACTAGGACATATTTTTCTATTCGGAACTAAATATTCAAGCTCATTTAATTTTAATGTTGATTCTGAAAATGGTAAATTTATGCCATATATGGGTTCATATGGAATTGGAATTTCAAGAATACCGGCTGCGGCTATTGAATTTTCAAATGATAATAAGGGTATTATTTGGCCAAAAGCATTATCTCCGTTTTCAGTTCATCTTATAAATTTAAATATTGACGATTCTGAATGTTCAGAGTTTTGCGAGAAATTTTATAAAGAAATTAAGAAAAGAAATATTGATATAATTTATGATGATAGAAATGAAAGGCCTGGAAAAAAATTTTTCTGATGCAGATTTAATTGGAATTCCATTACAGATTATTTGTGGAAATTCATTTAAAAAAAATCGTGAGATAAGTATTTTAAAAAGAGCAAATAAAGATCAAATTAATATTGGAGTTGGAAATGCAATGGATAAAATTATTGAGATGATTGGATGTAATGAATGATATCTTTTTTCGAGATATGGATTTCCTTAAAATATCTTTTCCCCAAAACTAAAGAAAAATTCTTTTCAGTTGTAACACTCTTTTCTTTTTTAGGAATTTCATTGGGAGTTGCTACCTTGATAATAGTAATGTCAGTAATGAATGGTTTTAGAGAGGAACTTACATCTAAAATTTTGGGTATTAATGGTCATTTAAAGATAAAGTCTTCTTTTGGTAATGGATTAAAAAATGATTCGCAATTTCCACAAAAAATAGTCGATATAGATAAAAAGCTTATTAATACATAAAGTTGTAACAAGTCAGGGTCTTTTGAGTTTTAAAAAATATTCAAGTGGAGTATTAATTAAAGGGGTGACAGAAAATTTTTTCTTAGAGAGAAATATTCTTACAAAATCAATTTCTAGAGAATTTATTCATGATTTTAAGAGCAATAAAGGAATTTTTGTAGGAGAAAAATTAAAAAAAAAACTTGGTCTTAATATAGGTGATTATTTGACAATTATGTCATCACAAAATTATGAAACCATATTTGGAAATCTTCCAAGATCAGCAAATTTTAAGATAGTTGGTTTTTTTAATATTGGAATGTACGAATATGATACATCTTTGATTTTTATGCCAATTAATTTACTTCAAAAGTTTTTAGATAATAATGGACGAATTGACCCCTTTTGAAATCATTGTTGAGAATTTTAAAATTTTGGGAAATTTAAATTAAATCAAATTTAAGAAAATATACCGATTATTTGAGAATTGTAGACTGGCGGAATTAAATCCTCTTTGTTTAATCATTGAAGGAGGAAATGTTATGTTTTTGATACTTTTATTAATAATAATTGTTGCAGCATTTAATTTAATTTCTTCAATGATGATTTTAGTTTCTAATAAAAAAAAAAAGATATAGGGGTATTAAGAGTATTAGGTATTTCAAAATTTCAGCTTTTAAAATTTTTATTTTAAATGGTTTTAATTGGTTTTTGGGGAAAGTTCTTGGTGTTTTTTAGGGTATCATTTTGTATAAATATAAATGAAATTAAAAGTTTTATTGAATTTTTTACTGGTTCAAGCTTATTTTCAGAAGAAATTTATTTTTTTTCCAATTTACCTATAATTATAAATAGTGCACAGATAATTAAAATTTGTAGTATTTCTCTATTTTTATCTTTTGCAGCAACAGTTTATCCTTCTATAAAAGCAACTAAGGTTGAGCCAATAAATTTGATAAAATGGGATTAAGTTGATAATACTAAACGATATAGCTAAAGAATATACACAAGGGAAAACTAACGTAAAAGTACTAAATAAACTTTGTTTACATGTAAATTATAATGAAAACGTTGGTATAATTGGTCCCTCAGGCTCAGGAAAAAGTACTTTATTAAATTTAATTGGGCTTTTAGAGCAGCCATCTTCTGGTAATATTAAAATTTGTAATGTTGATTTTAACGAGTTGAAAGAAGAAGAAAAAGTAATCTTTAGAAAAGAAAATATAGGATTTATTTTTCAAAATAATCAACTTTTAGAAGACTTTAATGTTGAAGAAAATGTTGCATTACCTCTTTTAATGAATGGAAATTCATTCAGAAAGTCAATTTCAAAAGCTAATGATTATTTACATCTTCTTGGAATTTCGGATAGAAATAAGTTCAAACCTGGCTTATTATCAGGTGGTGAGCAGCAAAGAGTTGCTATAGCCAGAGCTTTAATTAAAAATCCAAAAATATTATTAGCTGATGAACCTACAGGTAGTCTGGATGGTGAAAATACCAAAATTGTTTTTAATTCTATTAGTAAGTTGTCTAAAGAACATAAAATTATTACTGTTTTTGCAACACATAATCTTAATTTGGTTAAGTTATTAGATAAATGTTTTTTAATGGAAGGTGGAAAATTACTTGACTTCAAAAATAAATAGATTCATCCCCTTAAGAAACTACACACAGTATTCTCTCTCTAAGGGTGCGTTGAAAATAAATGAACTAATAGATTTTTGTAAAAAGGAAAATGTTCCTGCAGCTGCCATTACTGACTTTAATAATCTCTTTGGTTCTCTTGAGTTTTGTATTGAATGTAAAAAATTAGGAATTCAGCCAATTGTAGGACTAAATTTATCAGTTAGAACAAAAGGATTTAAAGATGGAAATATTTTATTATTGTGCAAAAACGAAATCGGATATAGAAATTTAGTAAATCTGGTAACTAAAGCCTATTTGGATAACTCTGACTCAAATACTCCAGTTGTTTCACTACATCAAGTAATAAATTGCAAGGATGGCTTAATTTGTTTAGCTGGCGGTATCAATGGAATCATAACTAAAAATTTTGAAGAAAACCTCATTTGTCAGATCAATTAATTGAACTATTAAAAGATAATTTCTCGAATAACTTTTTTTTAGAGATACAGAGATACAAAAAAATTAGTGTTCAAGATCTTGAAAATTATTTGTTAACAAACTCTGTAGATAAACAAATACCAATTGTTGCTACAAATGAAAATTTTTTTCTAGCTAGAAGTTATTTTAATACACATGATGCGTTGCTTAGTATTGCTCAGCAGAAATATATTGAAAGCGATGATAGATTTAAAAGCAATGATGAATTTTATCTAAAAAGTGTTGAAGAAATGAATAAACTTTTTCATGACATACCGCATGCTATTGAAAATAGTGTTATCTTAGCTAGGAAGTGTTCATTTTATTTGAGAGAAAAACCGCCTTGTTTACCTAAAATTAAGTCAAATGATATTGATGAAAACACATTATTAAAAAAAGACTCGATTAGTGGATTACAAAAAAAAATAGGAAAACAACAGACCATAATAAAAAAAAAATACTTTGATAGATTAAATTTTGAAATCGAAGTAATAACCAAGATGGGATATTCGAGTTATTTTCTTATAGTTTCTGATTTTATAAAATGGGCAAAAAAAAATAATATTCCTGTTGGACCTGGAAGAGGTTCTGGAGCTGGGTCCTTAGTTGCTTGGTGTCTTTCAATTACAGATCTTGATCCAATAAAATTTGGTCTTATCTTTGAGAGATTTTTAAATCCAGAAAGAATATCCTTACCTGATTTTGATATTGATTTTTGTATGGAAAAAAGGGACGAAGTAATTAAGTATGTGCAAAAGAAATACGGTGAGTTAAATGTTGCTCAGATAATAACTTTTGGTTCTTTTCAAGCACGTGCAGCTTTGAGAGATGTTGGACGTGTAATGCAACTTCCATTAACCCAAGTTGATAACATATGCAAACTAATTCCCTATAATCCAGCAAATCCTGTTAGCCTTAAAGAGCTTGTCAATGATGACACGCAAATAAAAAAAATGATAAATAATGATAAAAATTTAAGAACATTATTTGAAATTTCTGCAAATTTAGAGGGTTTATTTAGACATGCTTCGACTCATGCTGCAGGGATTGTTATTGCAGAAAACCCTTTAGACGACCATATACCCTTATATAAAGATCCAAAATCAGAAATTCCAGTCACACAATTTTCAATGAAATATGTTGAAAAGATTGGATTAATAAAATTTGATTTTTTAGGTTTAAAAACATTAACAGTGATTGATGAGACATTAAAAATATTAAAAAAAAAAAGATCAATTGATCTAGACATTGCAAATATCAACCTTGACGATTCGAAAACTTACAAAATGTTAAGAGAAGGTCTCACAACTGGTGTTTTTCAGTTGGAGGGGCAGGGAATGCGAGACACAATAATTAAAATACAACCAGATCGTTTCGAGGACCTAATAGCAATTGTATCACTTTATCGTCCTGGTCCAATGGATAATATACCCACTTATATAAACAGAAAACAAAAAAAAGAGAGTTATAGTTATATTCATGAAGATTTGAAAGAAATTTTGGATGAGACTTATGGAATAATGGTCTATCAAGAACAAGTTATGTTAATTGCTCAAAAATTGGCTGGCTTTAGCCTAGCTAAGGCTGATTTGTTAAGACGAGCTATGGGAAAAAAAATAAAATCTGAGATGGCTGCGCAGAGAGAAGAGTTTATAAATGGAACAAAAAAAAATATGATTGATTCAGATAAAGCTTCAGAATTGTTTGATGAAATTGCTAAATTCGCAGGTTATGGTTTTAATAAAAGTCATGCTGCAGCCTACGCGATGATTGCATATCAAACGGCATTTCTTAAATCAAACTATCCGCTTGAATTTCTATGTGCATTAATGAATTGTGATATCAATAATTTTGAAAAACTTTCGGTTTATTGTAACGAAATAAACAAATTGGGTTTTGAAATCATTAGACCAGATATTAATATTTCAGATACAAATTTTACAGTAAACTACGATAGTTTGAATAATCCGCAGTCTATAAAATTTGGTTTAGCTGCTATCAAAAATATTGGTGTTGCTTCAATTGAAGATTTAGTAAATGAAAGAAAAAAAAATGGTATTTTTAAAAATATAATTGATTTACTTAAAAGGGTATCAAACAATATTCTTAATAGAAAAGTATTAGAGGCATTAATTTTTTCAAATGCTTTAAAGTCATTACAAGATAATCAAAAGTCACTTTGTGATAGCATTGATAAAATAATAATGTATAATCAAATTTTCATAAAAACTTCCATGAGAAACAATCAACGCTTTTTCCTGAATCTGACGATTCAGACGAAATAGTAATTAAGAATGATAAAGATTGGGATCTTTACGAAAAATTAGAAAAGGAGATAGATGCTTTTGGTTTTTATCTCTCTGATCATCCAACAAAAATTTATAAAAAAATAATGAGTAACTCTGAAATTCTGGATTTAGAATTTTTAAACAATAATAATAGAGAAAAAGGTTTAGCTACTACAAAAAAATTTGTTGTTATTATTAATTCTATAAATGAAAGAATAACAAAAATCGGGAAAAAATTCTGTTTTTTTAATATAGGTGACGATTCTTGTAATTTAGATGTAATTTGTTTTTCTGAAGTTCTTGATAATATAGATTTTGAATTAAAAGTTGGTGATATGTATTTCTTTAAAATTTCGCAGCAATTAATGAGAGATACATTAAGGTTGGTTGTAAGTGATATTAAAAAAATTAATAAAATGGAAAATAATAATTTTAAATATAATGTTTTCTTTGATTCGAATAAACTAGATTTAGTAAAATTTGAAAAATTAATAAAAAGTAGCGCAAATGGAAGAAATAAAATCTCTTTTTTTTTAATTCATAATAATAAAAAAATAAAAATTAAAAGTTTAAAAAATTTTAATGTTGATTTAAATTTTATGGATAAAATTAATTCAATTGACGGAATAATTGATGTTCAGCAATTTAATTAAATTTTTGGTTGAATTTTACTATTGTAAGTTGTATTTATATTTCTTAGAATTTCAAACACTCGACAACTCTGGTGTTTTCTTGTCGTGTGCATGTTTAACCGGAGAAAATTATGAAAGCTATTTCTATCAAAGACCTCTTGGACGCAGGCATCCATTTTGGTCATAGAACCAATAGATGGAACCCTAAAATGTCAGAATTCATTTTTGGTCATCGTAATGGTATTCACATAATAGACTTACAACAAACTTTAACGTTCTTCAAAAATGCCTTAAAAGTTGTAGAGGATTTCGCCAAAGAAGGAAAAAATATTTTATTTATTGGTACAAAAAGACAAGCCTCTGACATAATCGAGAGATATGCTGTTGATTGTAACCAGTTTTTTATAAATAAAAGATGGCTTGGTGGTATGTTAACAAATTGGGATACAATTCAAAACTCAATAAAAAAGCTTAAAGATTTAGAAGAAATTCTTTTAAATAAAAGCAATTCATACACCAAGAAAGAGCTATTAATGTTTGAAAATTCCGTAGAAAAACTGAATAAAGCATTAGGAGGTATCAAAAATATGCCAGGCAAACCAGATCTTTTGTTTATAATTGACACTAACAAAGAAATTTTAGCTGTTAAAGAGGCGAATAAAATTGGTATTCCAATTGTGGCAGTAGTTGATTCAAACTCAAATCCTGAGGGTATAGATCATCCAATTCCAGGAAATGATGATGCAATCAGATCTATAGAGTATTATTGTAGTGCAGTCGCAGATACAATTAAAAATGTTAAAAATGAAAACGAGCAACAAAAGCTTGAATCTTAAAGTTAGTTGATAAAATGAATCTTACACCTGCAATTATTAAAGAGTTAAGAGAAAAGTCTGGTGCTGGAATGATGGATTGTAAAAAGGCATTAACGAATCAGATGGAAATGTTGAAAAGGCAATTGAATGGTTAAGAAAGAAAGGAATTAACACTGCTCAAAAAAAATCCTCAAGATCAGCCTCAGATGGTCTCATAACAGTTAAAATAGCCGATAATAAAGGAATTATTATCGAGGTAAATGCTGAAACAGATTTTGTTGCAAGAAATGAAAATTTTCAAAAATTTTGTGATGAACTCGCACTTACGGGTTTAAAAAATGAAGCTGAAAATGTTGAAAGTTTATTAAATTGTAAATTCCTAGATTCAAATCAAAATGTTCAGGAAAATCTCACGAATTTAATTTCAAAGTTGGGAGAAAATATTGTTATTCGTAAACTTGAATATATAAATGAAAAATCAGGTTCTTTGGAAAAATATCTTCACAATTCGATTAATCAAAATTCTGGTAAAATTGGTGTTTTGCTCTCTTTTAAATCTAATCATGAAACTGATAAAGTAAATGATTTCTCTAAAAATATATGTATGCATATCGCTGCTACAGATCCAAAATCGATGAATATTGAGAGTTTGGACAAGAATCTTGTAGATAAAGAAAGATCAATTTATATTGAACAACTAAAGTCTTCGAACAAACCAGATGAAATAATTGAAAAGATTGTTGATGGCAAAATCAAAAAATTCTATCAAGAAGTTTGTCTTTTAGAACAAACTTTGTAATGGATAATAAAATGAAAATTAATGAATGTATAGCTGCGTTTAATAAAGAGCATAATGAAAATTTTGAAATTAAAAATTTTGTTATATTTAAATTAGGTCAAGAATAGTTTTGTTTTGAAAAAATTTGGTTATAAACACATTATGCTCAAACTTTCCGGTGAAGCATTAATGGGAAATCAAGATTTCGGAATAGATTTAAACACAATAAACGCAATTACAGATCAAATCATTTATGTTTTTAAAAAAGGAATTAAAGTTTCTATAGTTGTTGGCGGAGGTAATATATTTAGAGGCATATCTGCCTCTTCCAAAGGGATGGATCGTTCTTCTGCAGATTATACCGGTATGATGGCAACAGTCATGAATTCTTAATTCTTCAAAACTCTATTGAAAAAAAGGAATAGACACCAGAGTTCAATCAGCTTTGAAGATTGAGAACGTTTGTGAATCTTACATACGAAGAAAGGCAATGAGACATATCGAAAAAAATAGAATAGTAATTTTTGCTGCTGGAACTGGAAATCCGTATTTTACTACTGACACTGCAGCAGCATTGAGAGCCTCTGAGATAAAATGTGATATTCTCTTAAAAGCAACAAAAGTAGATGGAATATATGATTCAGATCCAGAAAAAAATAAAAATGCTAAAAAGTTATATAACCTGAGCTATGATTATGTTATTAATAATGATCTAAGGATTATGGATACTTCATCAATATCTCTTGCAAAAGAAAATAAAATTCCAATTCTTGTTTTTTCAATTCAAGAATATAATTCACTAAAAGATATTGTTAATGGCAAAGGTAATTTTACCCTTATTCAGTGATGTCAATGGATTTTAATTCATACGAAGAAAAAATGGATAAGACTATAAATAATCTTAAAAAAGAATATTTGGGTTTAAGAACAGGAAGAGCTTCAGCCTCTTTGCTAGAACCAATTTCTGTTGAGGCATACGGTGGAAAGGTACCTATAAACCAAGTTGCTAACATAAGTGTGCCAGAATCTAGACTTATAACAGTCCAAGTATGGGATGAAACCTTAATTCAATCCATTGAGAAAGCGATAAGAAACTCAGAATTAGGTTTAAACCCAATGATTGAGGGTAATAATATAAGAATTCCTATACCCGAACTTTCTCAAGAAAGAAGAATTGAAATTGTTAAAGTTGCATCAAAATATTCTGAGGAAGCAAAAATTACAGTTAGAAATATAAGAAGAGATGCAATGGACAAAATAAAAGATGAAGAAAAACAAAAATCAATTTCAAAAGATGACAGTTTTCAATTTTCAGAAAAAATTCAAAAACTTACTGATAAATATGTAGAAAAAATCGAAAATATTTTTCAAGATAAGGAAAAGGATATTTTGAAAGTTTAATGTGCTTTGATTCAAATTTAAAAAAGCAATTACCAAATCATGTAGCTTTTATTATGGATGGTAATAGAAGATGGGCAAAGAAGAAAAAACTTAAAATTATTGATGGTCATAAAAAGGGCTCAGAAACTGTAAAAAAAATTGTAAAAAAGTCTCTTGAATTTAATATTAAGTATTTAACTTTTTTTAGTTTCTCGACGGAAAACTGGAGTCGTAGTAAAGATGAAATATTAAATTTACAAACTTTACTAAGTTTTTATTTAGACTCTGAGGAAGAACATTTTATAAAAAAAAAAATTAAATTTTCTTTTATTGGAGAAATTGATAAATTTGATTATAAAATAAAATCAAAGCTTAAAAGTTTTCAAGTTCGCACCAAATCTTTTAACAAACTTCATTTTACTTTGGCATTAAGTTATGGTTCAAGAAGTGAAATAGTAAATTCCATTAAAAAAATAAACAAAAATATAAATTTATTGACTGAATTAGATATTTCCAAGAGTCTTATGACTAAAGATATTCCTGATCCAGATTTCGTTATTAGAACATCTGGTGAAATGAGGCTTTCCAATTTTTTGCTTTGGCAAGTTGCATATTCAGAACTTTATTTTACTAAAACTTTATGGCCTGAGTTTAATACCCAAAAATATGTTTTGGCACTAAAAAATTATATTAATAGGAAAAGAAGGTTTGGTGGTGATTGAAAAAAACTCTTTATTGATAAGAACATTATCATCTTTTGTAATGTTTATAATTTTCTTTGTTATGGTTAATTCTAATAATTTAATTTTTTTAATTTTTTCTCAATTTTTATTATTTTTGACAAGTTGGGAGATTTTAAGGATGCTGGAATTTAAACGTTTTATTAATAAAAAAGTTGATGGAAGTAATTTTTTATTATCTAAATTTCAAGTTAGAAAATATGACTTAATTTTAATTTGTTTAATTAATTTTTTTGTTTTTCTACTAAATTTTCCACTCTTTAAGTCTTCAGATATTTTGTTTTATTCTTATTTTTATTTGTCTATTAAAGCTATCAGATATTTCAGTTGTAAAAATAATTTGTTTATTATACGTGACTTTTGCATTTATTTTTTTAAATGAAATGAGTCAAAGTAGTGAATTTATAAGTTTTATTTTTTTTATTGTTTTTTTTACAATGATTGTAGATATTTCTGCATATTTTTTTGGTTCTATAATTGGTGGACCAAAAATTATGCCAAATGTAAGCCCTAATAAAACAGTAGCAGGTTTTATTGGAGGTATCATCGTTCCAATTTTTTTTTGTACAATAATTTTTTTTAACAATTCTAATATTTCAAATATAATTTACCTCTCATTTTTATTTTCTATAATCTCTCAAGTTGGTGATTTAATAGAGTCAGGATTTAAAAGATATTGTTATGTAAAGGATAGTAGCAACTTAATTCCAGGTCATGGTGGATTATTAGACAGATTGGATAGTATTTTTGCATTAATCATATTTGTTTCAATAATAAAGTTATTAGATTATAATTTTTTTTTTATAGTATAATTAATATATGAAAAAAAAAATTACAATTTTTGGCTCAACTGGTTCAATAGGACAATCAACTCTTGATATAATTAAACATAATCCTGATAAATACGAAGTTATAGCTCTTACAGCAAATAAAAATTATTTAAGACTACTTGAGCAAGCTAATTTGTTTAAACCAAAAATTGTTTCTATAAATGATAATGATTCGTATAAAAAATTTATTGATTTAAATTCAAATAAAAATTTAAAGGTACTAAATGGTTTAAATTCTTACGAAGAAATACTTGATTTTAATACAGATCTAGTTATGGCCGCTATTACTGGTTCTGCTGGATTACTTCCTGTTGTTTCTGCTTTAAAGAAAGGCTTATCAATTGCACTAGCAAATAAAGAGAGTTTGGTTTGTTCTGGATCCTTAGTCACCTCACTTGCTAAAAATAATAATGCTAAAATTTTACCAGTTGATTCTGAACATAACGCTATTTATCAAGTGTTAGATTCGAAAAATAAATCGAAAATTTCAAGACTTATATTAACTGCTTCAGGCGGACCTTTTTTTAAAAAAAAAAATAGATGAACTTAAAAATGTTACTCCGAGAGAGGCAATTAAGCATCCAAATTGGTCTATGGGGAAAAAAATTTCTATTGATTCAGCAACTATGATGAATAAAGGTTTAGAATTAATTGAAGCATGTTATCTTTTTGGTATTCACCAAAAAAATATAGATGTGGTAATTCATCCTGAATCTATTGTCCATTCTTGTGTTGAATATATGGATGGTTCAATGTTAGCGCAAATGGGAACTCCTGACATGAGAACGCCAATATCTTTTACATTGGCTTATCCCGAAAGAATAAAAACAAATGTTCAAAGACTAAATTTATCTGAGATAAAAAAACTTACTTTTTTTGAACCTGATTTAAACAAATATCCATGTTTGCAACTTGCTTATAATTCTCTAGAAATTGGAAAAAGTGCTCCAACAATTCTTAATGCAGCAAACGAGGTTGCTGTTCAAAGATTTTTGGAAAAGAAAATTAAATTTCTTTCAATAGCAAGTGTTGTAGAAAAAACTTTAAATAATTCTTCTATATCTAGTATCAATAGTATAAAAGATGTAATTGAAGTAGATAAAGATTCTAGAGATTTAACAAATAGTATTATAAAGTCAGGATCTTACTAAAGACTGTAATGATAGATATAATTTTAAACAACTTAATTCCATTTATTATAATCTTAACAATACTAGTTTTTCGTGCATGAACTTGGTCACTATCTGATTGCTCGTAAAAATGGGGTTAAAGTAGAAGTTTTTTCAATTGGTTTTGGAAAAGAATTATTTGGATTTACTGACAAAAACGAAACTAGATGGAAATTTTCTTTAATCCCTCTTGGTGGATATGTCAAAATGCACGGAGATTTGGATGAAGCAAGTACAAAAAAAAATGACTCTAGTGAAATAATTCCTGGGCAATCATTCCATGAAAAAACAATATATCAAAGATCAATGATTCTTGTTGCGGGTCCTGCAGCAAACTTTATTTTTTCTTTCGTTTTGTTAATTTTTATCAATATTTTTTACGGCATTTCAATTGATAAGCCTGAAATAAGTTATGTTGAAAAAGACATGCCTGCTTACAATTCAGGGTTAAAGGAAGGTGATCTCATTCTTGAAATTGATGGAAATAAAATAGAAAAATTCTCTCAGATAAAAATGCTCATAAAAAATAAAAACAATCAGTCTATAAATTTATTATTTAGTAGAGATGGAATAGTCTCTGAAGTGAAGGTAAACGTAATTAATAATATAATTGGAATAAGAGGAAAAATAGAGAATAAAAAGTTAAACTTTATTGAATCATTTAATGAATCTTTATTACAAATATATAATTTTACTAAACTAACACTTGTTGGTGTATACGAAATAATTACTGGTAATAGGGGTACAGACGAACTTGGAGGTCCAATCCGAATAGCAGAGTTATCTGGAGATTTTTGGAGTAAAGGTTTGCATAGCACTCTATGGTTTATGATGATAATTTCTCTAAATCTTGGTTTAATTAATTTATTTCCAATTCCTATGTTAGATGGTGGGCACCTATTGTTGAATTTTATTGAATTCATTAATGGTGGACCTTTAAAAAGAAAATACCTTGAAATTGCTCATACATTTGGTTTTTTTATACTTATTTCACTAATGATTTTTGCCACATATAATGACATTCTTAGATTTTTAAGTAGGTAAAAGTGAGTGTATATAAAAAAAATCTTTTTTATCTTTTTTTAGTTTTTCTCTTTTTAATAAATAATGCCTATTCACAAGATAACTCCCCTGCAAGTCCCTCATCTAGCTACAACAATGAATACTATAGTAAAGATGAGAAATTAATTGAAAATAAGCCGATTGTTGCTTCAAAAAATGTCCAAATAGTTGTTCAGGGTAATAATCGACTAGATTCGTCTGTTATAATAAGGGACTCACTTATTGATTCTAATAAAACAAAACCTAAAGATCTAGTATAGCTATTAAAAATCTTTATAAAACAGGATACTACGAAAACGTAAATATATATAAAAACGATAATATAGTTTTTATTAATGTTAAAGAAAACCCATTGATCGATCAAATATCTGTGGAAGGTAATACAGAAATTTCAGACGAAATAATCTTAGCTGAGCTCGAATCTAGGTCCAAAAATGTTTTTTCAGCAGATTTAATAAAAAATGATGTAAAGAAAATTCAAACTATTTATAAAAGATCTGGTTATTTTTCAACCTTTGTGAACCAAAATATATAAAACTTGACCAAAATAGAGTAATTTAGTTTTGAGGTTTACGAGGGAAAAGAAGCGACAATAAAAAATTAATTTTTAAATAACAATGTTTTTCAGATTCAACATTGAGAGATGTAATTTCTTCTACGGAATATAGGTGGTATGAATTTTGGGGTTCAAATGATCGGTTCGACAGAGATAGAGTTAATTATGACAAGGACTTGTTAAAAGAATATTACTTTAAAAATGGATATATAGACTTTAATGTAATTTCTGCAAACTCAAGCTTGGTGAAAAATAAGAAAGATTTTATTGTAAATTTTAATTTATCAGAAGGAAATAGATATAAAATTAATAATGTCAAAGTTGATTCTTCAATTAGAAAGTTATCCAACAAAAAACTATCCTCATTATTGGAAATTACCTCAGGTGATTGGTATAACACCGATAAAATAGATAGAACAATACAAAACATAAATGAAAAAACATCAGAATTAGGTTATGCTTTTGTAGAAGTAATACCTAAGATTAGAAAATTAAAAAATACAAGTAAAGTAAATATAATTTTTAGTATCAACCAGGGTTCAAAGATTTACGTGGATCGAATAAATATCAAGGGTAATATTAAAACTGAAGATAAAGTAATTAGACGAGAAATGGAACTAGTGGAAGGTGATCCCTTTAACTCCTTAAAGTTAAGACAGAGCGAAAAAAACGTAAGATCAACTGGTCTTTTTGAAAATGTGGAATTTAAAGTTGATGAGTTATCAGGAACTAACAAGTCTTCAGTTGATGTTGAAGTTACAGAACGTTCAACTGGTGAATTCTCTGTTGGTGCAGGATTTTCTTCTTTAGATGGTGCTCTCGGAAATATAGGTATAAAAGAATCTAATGTTTTTGGTCAAGCTAAAGAATTATCATTAGCTCTTGGTCTTTCGACCCGAAGGTCAAGTATTGACCTAAGTTATACAGATCCTTATTTTTTAGATTCCGATGTTGCAGCTGGTATAGACATTTTTAATGTAAGAAGAAATAATAAAACATATAGTGGGTATAAAAACAATATAATAGGATTTAAATTAAGAGCAGGTTACGAAGTGTTTGATGATTTTAGGCATATTTCCAGTTACACTTTGAAAAGAGACAAAATTCATGATATTGATAATTCAACCTCTCTTTTTATAAGAGAACAGGAAGGTAAAAGAACAAATTCAATAATTGGTCAAGCTTTTCAGTATGACAAACTAAACGATAGGCTAAATCCTACTGATGGATACAGGATTAGACTGGATTTAGACTATTATGGACTAATGGGTGATTCTGAACATTTTTCTAGTGAATTAAAAATAGCCAATTTCTATAGAATATCTGATGGTGGAGGATTATATTTAGGAACTTTTATTGAGGGTGGTTTTATTTCTTCTATTAAGGATGTAAAGATTAATGATAGATTTTTTCTGAATGGAGATCGATTAAGAGGGTTTAAAAATTTAGGGATAGGCCCAAGGGATACATCTACTGGTGATGCTCTAGGTGGAGAAATATATTATGTTGCAAGAAATGAATTAAACTTTCCTCTAGGTTTGCCAGATGACCTCGGATTAAGTGGTTTAGCTTTTATAGATATTGGTAGTATTTACAACACGAATTCCTCGAGTAGCTTAGTCAAGGATGAAAATACTTTGAGAGCCTCGGCAGGTGTCGGATTAACATGGATCTCTCCTTTCGGTCCAGTCAAATTTTTCTTAACAAAAGCAATTTTAAAAGAAAATTATGATAAAAAAGAGATTTTTAGATTTAGTTTTGGTACAACATATTAAATATAAATTAAGGAGCAATATGAAAAAATATGTAATTTTACTTTGTTTTATCTTTCTTGGAATGAATTTAAATGCTCAAGAAAAAAATGAAACAAAAAAAGCAGCAGTTGAAAATATAAATTCAGGTATCGGAGTTGTTGACATGAAAAAAATTCTTGCTCAGTCGAAAGCATACCAAAGTTTGGTTGATCAATTTGAGGATGTAAGAAGAAAGCACAGAAATACATTCACTAAGCAAGAAGATATAATAAGAGACGAAGAAAGTGAACTTCTGAAGCAAAAAAATATTCTTTCTAAAGAAGCTTACGCCGAGAAAGTCAAGGTTTTAGGAAAAAAAATTAATGAACTAAAGGGGAAGCAAGCAGCAGATGCACAAAAATTTGAAACTGCATTTGAAAGATCAACTGGTAAAATTCAAGGTGCACTAGTTGATGTTTTGTCTATAATTGCAAATAAGAAACAATTAAATCTAGTTCTTGCTAAAAGTCAGGTTATACTTGTAGGCAAAGATATTGATTTAACAGATGATGCTATAAAAGAGCTAAATAAAGTTTTACCAAAAATTTCACTAGATAAATAATATATGGATTAAACCAATTGGTTGATAAAACGTTTTATAAAAATGCTGGGCCATTCACTTTAAGCAAAATATCAGAATTTCTTAATTCAAAATACACAGGTAATAAAGAAAAAATAATCTCTGATATTGCACCAGTTGATGATGCAGACCAAAATGAAATCTGCTTTGTTTCTGATAAATATAAAGATATCTATAATAAATCAGATGCTGGGGCTTTTATTATTAAAGATAGTAAACAGCTTACTAATGAAAAAAATATATATTTTTTCTAAGAATCCACATTTTGATATGGCAAAGGTTGCAACATTATTTTATCCGGAAGCAGATTATCCTAAATTTAGTTTCGATATAAACGATTGTATTAAAGGCTTAAGTAAATCTGTAAAGTTATCATCCAATGTTTTTATTCACAAGACTGCAAGTATAGGTGATAACTGTGAAATTGGTTGTAATTCAATTATTGGGCCTGGCGTAAAGATAGGTGAAAACTGTTTAATAGGTGATAATGTATCAATTTATTTTTCAATAATTGGAGAAAATGTTAAAATTTATCAAGGTGTAAAAATAGGTAGCGAAGGATTTGGATTCATTATGAATGAAAATTCTTTTAAAAAAATCCCTCAGCTTGGTAGAGTAATTATCGGTAATAATGTTGAGATAGGTGCTAATTCGACTATTGACAGAGGTTCAATTGGTGACACCGAAATAAACGATTATTGTATGATTGATAACATTGTTCATTTAGGACACAATGTGAAGCTAGGTCAAAAATGTGTAATAGCTGCAATGACTGGAATTTCTGGGAGTACAACAATTGGAAATAATGTTATGATCGGCGGACAAGTTGGAATAAGTGGACATCTAAAAATTGGAAACAATGTGAAGATTGCTGCAAAAACAGGAATTATGAAAAATATTGATGATAATGAAGTAATTGCTGGTTATCCGTCTGAAAAAATATTTGACTGGCACAGGAATACAATTATTTTAAAAAACTTAAGACAAAATGACAAAAAAATGAACTTAATATTGAGGAAATAAAAAATTAATACCTCATAGATATCCATTTCTTCTTATTGATAAACTGATAGATATAATTCCAAAAGAGAGTGCTGTAGGAGTAAAAAATGTAACTTTTAACGAAAATTTTTTTCAAGGTCATTTTGAATCAATGTCTGTAATGCCAGGAGCACTTATTATTGAGTCGATGGCTCAATCCGCTGGTACTCTAGTCATGTATAGTCTTAAAAAAAACCAAGAAAATATTTCAGTATACTTACTAACCGTTGATAAAGCTAAATTTAGAAAGCCCGTATGTCCAGGAGACACTCTATTTCACAGAGTTGTAAAAAAACAAAATGTCAAAAATATCTGGAAATTTAAATGTACTTCTTTTGTCAATGAAAAATTAGTCGCTGAAGCCGAAGTATCTGCAATTATCAACTCTGTAATTTAATTCCTTGTAATAATTTGTAATTATTTATTATTTGTGACATCAACCGTATTAATCTATAAAAAATTATGACTAGTAATTCTGTCATTCATAAAGATAGTCAAATTGGAAAGAATGTAAAAATTGGTTCTTTTTGTACGATAGGAGCTAATGTGTCAATAGATGATAATTGCATTATTCATAATAATGTTGTAATCGATGGAAATGTAAAAATCAAAAATAACGTTGAAATCTTTCCTTTTGTTTCAATTGGATCAATTCCTCAAGATTTAAAATACAGTGGAGAAAAAACAAAAATATTTATAGACGAAAATTGCAAAATAAGAGAATTTGTCACTATTAATCTAGGTACAAAAGGAGGGGGAGGATTAACAAAAATTGGTAAAAATTGCTTGTTAATGGTCGGAACTCACATTGCCCACGATTGTATAGTTGGTAATGATATTATATTTGCAAACCATTCTACACTTGCTGGGCATGTAATTATTGAAAACAATGTTGTTGTGGGCGCTCTTAGTGCAATTCATCAATTTAGTCGGATTGGAGAAGGTGCGATGATTGGAGGAATGTCTGGTGTGACTGCGGATGTCATTCCTTTTTCGACTGTTATGGGTAACAGAGCCAAACTAAGTGGTTTAAATCTTGTTGGATTAAAAAGGAATAATTTTGATAAAAACGAGATAACTGAATTAAGAAAAGTATTTAAATATATTTTTTTCAGCGAAAATAAAACGTTAAATGATAGAATTCTTGAGATAAAAAAAAAAAAATTAAATCTTATATACTGTAGATTCAATTCTAAACTTTCTTGAATCAAAATCTAAACGTTCGTTTACTATGCCATGAGATAAATGAAAAAAATTGTTTTGTTAACCGGAGGAGGGGATCTCCCTATAGAAGTCATTAGAAAATTGATAAACAAGAAAATTACTTTTTTTTGTTTGATATTTGAGAAAAATCCAGTTTCTAAAATGATTTTAAAAAAAAATCATAAATTAATAAATTTTGGTAAAATAATTTCAGAGTTATTGGAACTTAAGAATTTGGGTTTCAATCATGTTGCTTTAGTTGGAAACTTAAAAAGACCAAGTATAAGCGACGTAAAACCAGATTTAAACTCTGCTAAGATTATCCCAAAGTTTGTAAAGATTTTGTTAAAAGGTGGTGATAACAATCTTTTAAATTTTTGTATTAATTATTTAAATAATATTGGATTTAATGTTTTAGATCTTCGGAAAATAATTCCTGAAAATTTCTTAAGTTCAGGAAATATTACAAAAATTAATTTATCAAAAAGAATAATAGATGATATTAAAAAAGGAAAAACAATTCTTGATTGTATCTCTAAATTTGATATTGGACAATCACTTGTTATTCAATCTGGAAATGTTATTGGAATTGAAGCAGCTCAAGGAACAGATAAGCTTATAAAGGATTCATATAATTATTTAAATAAAAATGAAAAATCAATTTTAGTAAAGCTTGCTAAAGTGAAACAAAATTTAAAGGCAGATTTACCAACAATTGGAGTTAAAACACTTAAGAATTGTAATAAATTTGGTATTTCTGGTATCGCTTATTCTGCGAATAAAACTTTGTTTATTAATAAAGAACAAATTCTTAAATATTGTAAACAAAATAATATTTTTTTATATGGTGTGTGACTTGTGAGAATTGTAATTTTGGCTACTGAGCCCTCAGGTGATTTTTTAGGTGCAAAATTAATCAAAAATTTAAAAAAAAATAAAAAAGTAGTAATTTCAGGTGTTGGTGGAGAACAAATGAAAGTAGAGGGTTTTCAATCGTGGGTTCAAATTAATCAGTTTAATGCAATTGGAATTTTTGAAGTATTAATAAGAATTTTAAAATTTTTAAAACTTTTCAAATTTATACGAAGAAAAATTTTAGATTTTAACCCTGATATCTTAATTACAATTGATTCTCCAAGTTTTAGTTATAGGATCGTTAAGAAACTTCAATGCTTAAGAAAAAGAACCAAATTTATTCATTATGTTGCACCAACCGTCTGGGCTTGGAAACCCCGTAGAGCCAGGATTTTCTCCGAATTATATGACCAAATGTTTACTTTATTTGATTTTGAACCAAAATATTTTAGAAAATTTGGGCTTCAAACTGATTTTGTTGGTCATCAAATTTTTTTTGATAAAAAAGTTATAAAAAAAAAAAAAAAATACATATCTTTTTTCCCAGGCTCAAGGACGATTGAGATTAAAAATAATATGAAAAAACTTCAAGAGATAATAGTTAAGTCTGAGAAGATTTTTTCTGAATTTGACATATTTATATTAACTCTTAACGACCAAGCTAAATATATAAAAGAAATTATAAAATCAAAAAAAATTAAAATTATTTCTGATTATACAAAAAAACATCAAATAATGAGGGAGACATATTTAGCGGTAGCTGCTTCTGGTTCTGTAACCTTGGAATTGATAAAGTATAAAGTACCAACATTAGTTTTTTATGAAACACATTGGTTGACAAAATTTATACTTAAATTATTTGTAAAAGTTAAATACGCTTCTTTGATAAATATTGTCTATAAAAAGGAAATTATACCTGAATTTTTATTTAACAAGTTTAATTCACAAAATATAATTGGTACTATGAAAGATTTCATAAAGAAAAAAGATCTTAGGTCAAATCAAATTAAACATTTTGAGAATTTCCAAAAAAAAATGCTTTTTAATAACAAGAATCCATCTGCTTTGATTATTAATAAATTAAAAATTTAATTTTAATCAACTTGTAAAGGGAACATTTTCTGGATATTTTTTCTGTCATTAATTTTTACAAATTCTCTGTTGTCTTTTCCGTTATAAAGTTGTCTTGGTCTACTAATTCTGTTTTCGCTTTCAGTCATTTCCTTCCACTGCGAAATCCACCCAACTGTTCTTGCAACTGCAAAAATTACAGTAAACATAGATTCTGGTAAACCCAAAGCTTTAAGAATAATTCCTGAGTAAAAGTCAACATTCGGATAAAGTTTTCTTTTAATGAAATATTCATCATTGAGGGCAATTTTTTCAAGTTTCGTAGCAAGTTTAAATAGAGATATATTAAAATTATCTACCTCGTTTAAGAGATTATGACAGTATTTTCTTAATACTGTTGCTCTTGGGTCATGATTTTTATAAACTCTATGCCCAAAGCCCATAAGTCTAAAGGGATCATTAATATCTTTGGCTTTTTTAATATACTTTTCAATATTTTCTTCTTTACCAATTGTTTTTAACATACTAATAACTGATTCATTCGCACCACCATGAGCAGGTCCCCACAAAGATGCAACTCCTGCTGCTACGCAAGCGAAAGGGTTTGCCCCAGAGGATCCTGCAATTTTAACCGTAGATGTAGATGCATTTTGCTCATGGTCGGCATGCAAGATTAATAGTTTATCTAAAGCATCTACACTTGCTTTAGTGGGTTTGTATTCGCCACATGGTGTTGAAAAAAGCATATGAAGAAAATTTTCACTGTAGGATAACTCATTTTTAGGATATATAAAAGGTTGTCCTAATGAGTATTTATATGCCATTGCTGCCATTGTTGGAAGCTTTGCAAGAAGGCGACTAACAGCAACCCATTTACCCTTATTAGTTGAGAAGTCATATTTTTTTTCGGGATAAAACGAGGATAATGCTCCTACAATCCCTACCATGACTGCCATTGGATGAGAATCCCGTCTAAATCCGCTGTAAAAACGTAATATCTGCTCATGTAACATTGTATGATGTGTTAATATATTGATAAACTTTGTTTTATTTTCCTTACTTGGAAGATCACCATTAAGTAAAAGATAGCAAACTTCTGGATAGTCTGAATTTTCAGCGAGATCCTCTATTTTATAACCTCTATGTAAAAGAATTCCTTTTTCTCCGTCAATAAATGTGATCTTTGACTCGCAACTAGCTGTAGACTTAAAGCCAGGATCGTATACAAACATACCTGTTTTCTCGTAGAAAGATGAAAGATCAGCAACCGCGGGTCCACAAGATCCATCTTTCACATCAAACTCGTAAACCTTTCCGTTTCTATTATCTTTAATTGTTAATGTTTTTTTCTTCATTATTAAAAATTATCGATTGATTCTTTTAATTGTTTTTTGTAAACCCAAGACTTTAATAATTTTCGATAAAGAAGGGCCAAATAAACTTCCTGTAATTAGCAATCTAAGCGGTTGTCCAATCGACTTAAAATCTATTTGATAATACTCAATCACTTCTTTTATTTTATTTTCTATATTAAACTCATTCCATTCAATAATACTTGAAAACTTATCACAAATTGATGATTTGTATTTTTCAAAATTTTCAAGAATAAGTTTTTCCTCATTTGTAAAATTTTTTTTGACAGAAGTCATTTGTAAAACATTGGAAGCGATTTCATTTAAAGATGACGATCTATCTTTAAAAATACTAATAAGCTCAATTAACTCTTTTTGATTGAAAAAGTCAATATTTTTTAATTGTTCATCATTATTTTCAAGATAATCAAATATCTCTTTATTTTTCATTTTCTTAATATAAAAGTTATTAAGAAAATTTAATTTTTTTTCGTCATATCGTGCTGGTGATTTTCCTAAATTATCTAGATCAAAGTTCTTCTTCAAAAAATCAATAGAAAATATTTCTTGATCTCCGTACGACCAGCCTAAACGAGCTAAATAGTTAATAATGGCTTCAGGTAGATATCCCTTTTATTTTATAATCAATCAATGAAGTTGAGCTATCCCTTTTAGACATCTTTTGGTTATCTTTGTTATGAATTAACGAAATATGAGCAAAATTCGGTTTATAGTTTAAAAATTCAAATATAATTTTTTGTCTGAAGGAATTGGTTAAATGATCATCACCTCTAATTATATCTGTTATTTTCATTTTGAAGTCATCCACAGCTGATGACAATAAAAAAGTAGGTGTTCCGTCGCTTCTAATTATTATGTAATCATCTATTTCATTTGCACTTACTTTGACACTACCTTGTATTTTATCTTTTATAACATGATTATGATTTACAGGAGACTTAATCCGAATACAAAAATCTTTATTTGAAGGAATTTTATTTTGTTTTTCTCTCCACTCACTGAAAAATTTTTTTTTTGAATTGCTAAATTGTTGTATGTATTCTTTGTCGTGAAAACATTTATAAGCCAAACCTTTTGCTAATAGTGATTCAGCAATCTGAAGATGCTCATTTTGATTTTCACTCTGATAGATTATATCATCGTCAACTTGAAGTCCTAACCATTCAAGACTTTTAGTTATAGATTTTATTGATTCTACAGTATTCCTACTTTTATCAGTATCCTCAATTCTCAGTCTAAATTTACCATTGTTTTTTTTCGCATAAAGGTAATTGAATAGAGCTGTTCTTGCCCCTCCCAGATGCAGGGCGCCAGTTGGGGAAGGAGCAAATCTGGTAATAACAGTCATTTAAATTTTAGTGAGAATTTATTAGAATTTTCTAATTAGACCTACTAATTTTCCTTGTATCGTTACTCTATCTTTTCCAAAAATTCTAGTCTTAAAATTTTTATTTGAAGGTTCAAGAGCTATAGAATTTTTGAAAGATCTAAATTTTTTTAATGTAACTTCATTTTCATCAATTAATGCAACAACTATATCACCTGTTTCTGCTAAATTTGTTTTACTTATTACAACTATATCTCCATCGTAGATTCCTTCATCAATCATGAATCTCCATTAATTCCAGGTAAATGTCTTTTTTTTTTATTAA
>BOXE01000006.1:0-69165 GCA_019650635.1 Alphaproteobacteria bacterium
TTTTTTTAAAAAAATTTTAAAAAAAAAAAAAAAAAAAAAATTATTTTATTAAAAAATAAAAACAGCAAAACCCCAAATTTACAAATTTTTTATTGATCAAAAAGGGGAAAAGGGTAAAAAGATTAAACAAAATGAATTTAAAAATTTCCCCCTCAAATGATTTTTGGAAATATATAAAAAAAAAGATAAAAAAAGAAGGCTCAAAATTTAAAGCTTATAAATCTGCATATTTGATGGGGAACAGTTTTAAAAAAAACTTTTAAGTTTGTTTTTTTCTCCAGTGTGGGGGACCTTTTTTTGATAATGCACAAAAAATAATAGGTGATAGATCTTTTGGATCAGATCCTGAATTAGTATTAAATTTAAAAAACTTTTTGCGGGGGCCCAAAAAAGCCCGGGGAATTATTCCAGTTCCAAAGCATTTTTCCTGGTCATGGGGGTCAAAGTTTGATACCATTTGAGGGCATCAATTTAAATAAAATTATAAAGATTTAATAAAAACAGACTTGGTACCATTTAAGTTCTTAACAATTTTTTTGGTTTATGTTGGCCCATATAAAAAACCCCTTTAATTGATTAAAAAGTTGCAACTTTTAATTTTAAAATTTATAGAAAATATTTTGAAAAAAAAATTTAATTTTTAAAGGGAAATTGTTATTTCAGATGACATTTCAATGAAAGTTTTTTAAAGGGGAAGGGGATTTTAAGACTAAAGTAAAAAATTTTTTTAAAAAAGGTGGATCGATGTTGTAATGTATTGAAAGGGAAAAATTTGAATGAAATGAAGAACATATCCATTTTAAATATTTTAAAAAAAAAAAAATGAATTTTTTTTTTTTAAGTGAGAAAAAAAATAACCCAAAAAAAAAAATAATAACAAATTTAAGTCTGACCGATAGAATAGAACTGAAAAGTAATGTTTTTAAAAATCTTAACAAAAAAAGCGGATATAAAGGGGCCTTTTTTGGATTTATTGCGATTTATCAAAAAAAAAAAAAAATCGATATTAAAAAAAAAATTTTAATTTTTTAAAAATTTTTAATCAATACTTAAAATTTTTTAGAAGAAAATATTGAAAATTTAAAATTGACCGCCGACTATTTAGTTATGGCCTCTTTGTTGCTTACTTGAAATCAAGTTATTTATTCCGAAGAAAAAGAAGAGGTTCAGGAAATTCAAGAGGATTTAACACAAAAAATTTATTCACTACAATGCTTTTAAAAAATTATCAAATGAAATATTTAAACTCCCAAAAGAAGGAAATGATTTCTTTAATATTTCAATTAAGAAATGAATTTATTTTTAAGTAATAAAATCTACCTAAAATTTCTTTCAAGATTAATTTTAAAATATTCTGAAATTTTTAACAAAAAATCGATTAAACTTTCTTGCAGAAGAAAATGACTTTAAGCCTTGAAGATGGTGAAAGATGGCTAAAGGTATTTTAAAATTAAAAGAAAGAATTGGCTAAATCTTTTAGTTTCTTCCAGAAGAATTAAAAGTTCAAAAATGAAGAAATCAGCAATATATCTCTTTTACTAGCTTCCTTGAAATGTTAATCAAGGTAAAATATTAATTAATCAAAAGGATCATTTTGAAGAAATAGGGTTTAAAATTGAAATAATGAATAAAGATTGCAAAAATTTCATTGAATCTTTAATTTTTTCTGCAGAAAAACCCCTTAACAAGGAAAGTATGAAAAAATGCTTTTTTATTATGGTAAATTTTAAATTTAGATCTCATTTTAAGGAGCTTAAACACGATTTCAAAGATAGAGGTGTTGAATTGGTTGAATTTGGGAAAAAAATTTTTTTAAAACAGCTGATACACTAAGAATTTATGAGAATTGAGACAAAAGACAAGAATTTGTCTCCGCAGCATGGAAACTTTTGCTATAATTTCTTATCATCAACCGGGTTTCAAAAAGCTGAAATAGAAAAATAAAGGAAAACCAGTTTTAGAGGGACATTAGATACTTTATTTGAGTTAAATGGATAAAACCCTCAGGTAGGAGGGAACCCTGGCGACCTGTAACATGGGTAACTGATTTTGAATTTTTAAGACACTTTGGTTTGAAATCTATTAAAGATTTACCAAAAGTTGATGAATTAGAATCAGTTATCTTGTAGTATATTTTTAAAAAAGGGAGAGTTTATGTTTGGACTAGGTCATTGGGAAATTATTCTAATTCTTGTTATAGTTTTAATATTCTTTGGAGCAGGTAAGTTGCCAAAAGTAGCAGGAGAGATAGCTAAAGGAATTAAGTCATTTAGGCAAGGTTTAAAAGATGATAAGAAAGAAAAATAAAATGATTGTATGCTTAACATAGGTTTAATTGAATTTTTAATTATTTTTTTCTTTTTTATTTTACTCGTTCAAGCCAGAAGATATCCCAACTATATTTAAAAACCTTGGTTTATTTTACAGAAAATTAAGTAGATATTTTTACAATATTAAATATGAGATAGATGAAATTAATAACGAATTTTCAGAAGTAAACATAAAAAAAAAAAGAATAAAAAATGAAGTATCTAGATCATCTAAAAGAACTAAGAAATAGATTACTAATAAGTTTTTTATTTCTAATAATTAGTTTTATTTTTTTTTTTTTATAATGCATCTTTTTTAGGTGAAATTCTATCTAAACCTTTATTCAAATTACTTGTTGACGCTGATGACAAAAGAATGATTTTTACAGGATTACCCGAAGTTTTTCTTATCTAACTTAAAAATATCGTTATTTGCATCTTTTATTCTTTCAATGCCCTTTTTTGATTGTTCAAATTGTACTTTTTTTATCTCCAGCAATGTATAAGAGAGAGAAAAAAAAATTTTTATGCCCATTTTTTTTTTGATTCCAATCTTATTTTTTTTAGGGATAACTTTTGCATACTTTGTTTTGATACCTTTTATTTGGTCTTTTTTTATATCGTTTGAAAATTTTTTTTCCTCAGGCCTTAATTTAGAACTTGAATCTAGGTATTCAGAATATATGAAATTAACAATGTTTTTATTGTTTGCATCTGGAATGTCTTTTGAATTTCCGATTCTTTTAATAATTTTAACAAAATTTGGTATTGTCGATGTTCAAATTTTTAAGAAAAAATAGAAAATACTTTTTCTTAGGAATTTTAATTTTTTCAGCATTATTCACCCCTCCTGATATTATTTCACAGTTAGGCATTGCTATTCCCCTTATAATCTTTTATGAAGTTTCAATAGCCTTTATTTTTTTTTTTATGAGAAAGTAAAATTTTGCACGATATAAAGTTTATTAAAAAAGAACCCTTTAGTTTTTGATGATTCCTTAAAAAAAAGAAATCTGCCACCTTGCAGCTCTAAAATAGTTAAAATTCATAATGAATACTTAGAACATCTCAACTTAAAACAAAAATTATTAGAAGAAAAAAACTCATTATCCAAATCCTTTGTAAATAAAAAGGAAAATGTTGAAGACATTAAAAAATTAGTTCATGAATTAAAAACAAAAATTGATAATTTAAACTGATTTAGCAGAATTAAAATTAAAAGAGTTAAATGAATTAATGTTGTTTCTACCTAACATTCTTTCAAAAAATGTTCCTAGTGGAGAGTCTGAAAAAGATAACAAAATTATAAAGGAACATGGTGTAATTAAAAACTTTAACTTTAAACCGAAGAATCATCTAGAGTTAGCTGAGAATCTTGGTCTGCTAGATTATAAAAAAGCAATAAAGATTTCAGGAAGTCGCTTTTTCAATTTTAAAGAGTGATTTGGCTAAGCTTCATAGAGGGCTTGTTAATTTTTTACTTGATAATAATTCATTAGAATTTGGTTTTGAGGAGTATGTTGTTCCAGAACTTGTAAAAAGTGAAGCTCTAGAGGGAACAGGCCAACTTCCCAAAGTTTGAAGAAGATTTATTTAAAACAAATTTTAATAATCTCTATCTAATTCCCACTTCGGAGGTCCCCTTAACAAATCTTAACAGAGACTCAATTATTAATAAAAAAGATATGCCCTTAAAATATACAACATTTACAAATTGCTTTAGAGCAGAGGCAGGTGCATCAGGGACAGATACTAAAGGATTAATGAGAGAACATCAGTTTGGTAAGGTTGAGCTAGTAACAATTTCTGAGCCCGATCAATCAGATACAGAATTAAATAACATGATAAGTTGTGTTGAAAATATATTAAAAAAATTATCTATACCTTACAGAATTGTCGAGCTTTGTTCTAGTGACATTGGCTTTTCATCTTCTTACACACTCGATATTGAAATCTGGATGCCGGGTCAAAATAAATACAGAGAAGTATCGAGTTGTTCGAATTGTAAAGATTTTCAATCAAGAAGAATGAAAATGCGTATTAAAAATTTTGAAAATGGAGAAATTTATTACCCACACACCCTTAATGGTTCATCTTTAGCTGTTGGAAGACTATTAATATCTATTCTTGAAAATTATCAGAATGAGGATGGAACAATAAAAATTCCACCAATTCTGAAAGACTATACAAATGGTTTAAGTATTATTTCAAATGATAAAAAAATCTGAAATTAAAAAAAAAATTAATTTAATTTTAGAACTTCAAAACTACGGAATTGAAAAGCCTGATATCCTTAAGGTTATGGAGGAAGTTGATAGACAGATATTTGTAGAGGAAAGTCTGCGAAAAAAAGCTTATGATAATATAGCTCTTCCTATAGATTGTGGACAAACCATATCACAACCTTTAGTTGTTGCGTTGATGACTCAATTTTTAGACTTAAAAAAAAACATGAGAGTACTGGAGATTGGCACTGGTAGTGGTTACCAAACTTTTATTCTCTCGAAATTAGCAAGATTTATTTATACTATAGAAAGACATAAATTTTTATACATAAATGCCTATAATCTTTTTAAAAAACTTATGGTCACAAATATTTTTTGTAAGCATGATGATGGGGGGCTTGGATGGAAAGATCAGGCACCATTTGATAGAATAATAGTTACTGCTAGTGCCCCTGACATTCCGAGCAAGCTGATTGAGCAATTATCAATTAATGGTAAAATGATCATCCCCATTGGAGACCAGCACAATGATCAAGTTCTAAAAAAAATTTCAAAAAATGGAGAGACTCTCTCGATTACTGATTTAGGCTCAGTGAGATTTGTACCACTATTAGAAGGAAAAGAGAATAAATGAAGAATTTATTTGTATTTTTCTTTTTTTTTGTTATGAGCTGTGAAAGTTACTTGTATGATGATTACAAAATCATTGATTATAAAAAAAGAATCAATCGTGATGATACTTTCAAGAACAATGTGTACAACGTGAGAAAAGGTGATAACCTCTATTCAATATCTCGAAAGTTTAATGCTTCAATTGAGGAGCTTATTAAATTTAATAAAATACAAGAACCATATAAAATATTTCCAAATCAGTCCATTTTCATTCCTCTCAATCAAAAACATAAAGTTGTTAAAGGCGAAACTCTTTATTCCATATCAAGATATTATGAGACTACAGTATTTACTCTTGCCAAATATAATAATATTAAAAATGTCAACAATATAAAAGTAGGTAAAGAATTGATAATTCCTAAAGGAATTAAAAAAAAAGAAAAAATTAAAGAGAAAAAATGGGATAGTAATTTCAAAACAAAACAAATAGATAAAAAAAAGAATGAAACTCTTAGAGATAAACAAAGTTCAAAATTTATATGGCCAGTCAAAGGAAAGCTTCTTTCAAAATATGGTAAATCAAAGGAGGGCTTTTATAACGATGGGATAAACATTGATTCAAAAAAAGGAACAAAAGTGAAATCTTCAAAGGCTGGAAAGGTAATTTACTGTGGTAATGAAATTCCAGGTTATGGTAATTTAATTTTGATAAAACATTCAAAAAATTGGATAACTGCGTATGCACATCTTAACGAAGTTTTTACTGAAAAAGGTAAAAAAGTTGTTAAAGGTGAGACGATTGGTTCAGTTGGCAATACAGGTAATGTGAGGTCTCCACAACTCCATTTTGAAATTCGTAAAGGTAAGGAATCTGTAAATCCACTAAAATTACTTTAATTATAATTAATCTGTTATTTTAGATTATTTACAAATTGTTGAGCAGTTCTTCCAGAAAAATTTCCTTTTTGAATTGACCAATTTAAAGCCTTTTTTTCTACGTCCTTTGAAAATCTTATTGAATTCTTTTGTAAATAAAATTTTACCATATTAATATATTGCTCTTGATTAGAATCGTAAAACCACCCAACATCCAAAACGATCAGACAAGGATATTAAATTTTGATTGGTTTCTTTATTTTCAATGTCATTATTTGAACTATCTGAACTTCGATGTGAAAGATGTCTTAAATTTGAAGTTTATTTAAAACCGAACGTTTTCTATATGACTAAAAGACTTCCTTCAACGAGAGTTTTAAATAAACTGAAATTATCATCATTATCTTTTAAACGAAATATCATCAATAAAAATGATGAATTTATGTTTACATTTACTTAACTGGTATACTATATTGTTAGATTCTCAATATTATTGTTTAACACCTTTAAGCATTTTTAAATCTTTATTTAATTCTTTGTTGTAATAATTACTACACACTTACCAGAGAAGATTTACCCATACCTTAGCTCCCCCTAGTAGAATATTATTTGAAGATTTATCTTCCAAAAATTTTTTGTATTTTTAAGAACAATTTCTTTTTGGTGATTAATTTCTAAAAGATCGTCTAGCTTACATTTAGATTAATTTTAATAGGCTCTAACTTATTACTCATTGGAATAAAAATAAAAAATTATTTTCTTTAAGTTTTTGATACTTGTAATGACACTCATAAATTCTTTATATATTTATTCAAATTTTATTTTATACTTGTATTTATAAAGATTTTCTATATTGATTTCATTGTATTTAAATGTAAACAATTATTTAAAGGAATATCATGATTAATTATGCTTATGCCCAAGCAGCTGCTCAACAGCCATCAATGCTAGCATCATTCATACCATTAATTTTAATTTTCTTAATTTTTTATTTTCTTCTAATTAGACCACAACAAAAAAACAAAAAGAGCACAAAGTCCTTTTAGACTCAATACAAAGAGGTGATGAAATTTTGTCAAGTGGAGGAATTTTAGGAAAAGTTATCAGAGTTGATAATGATAAACTTACAGTTGAAATAGCAAAAGGTGTTAATGTTATATAATCCGATCAACTGTTGCAGATGTAATAAAAAAGTAAAAATAAAATGCTAAAAATTAATAAATGGAATGTTTTCTTTGTTTTGGCAGTTTGTGACAGCAATCTATTATATTATTCCAAATATTTATGGAAAAAGTGAAGTAACAGCACTTCCTAAGTTTCTTTCACAAAAGCAAGTTAATCTAGGACTTGATCTTCAGGGTGGATCACACCTTTTACTTGAGAGTTGATACTAAATCAGTTTTAAAAGAAAAGTCGAAGATTTAGTTGATGATATTAGAAAGTCTTTGAGAAAATCAAAAATTAAATACTCTAATCTAGGTTCAAAATAACAGGTGCAGTTGTAACGTTTAGTATCCAGAAAAATAACAGTAGCCAAAAAAATATTAAAGAAAATATTGAAAAGGGCATACAATTGAAAAATCTAAAATAAATTAAACTTATTTTTCAGATGAATATATTATTGAAACAAGGGCTAATACTGTCGAACAATCAATGAAGTTGTAAGGAAAGAGTGGATGAATCAGGAACAAAAGAGCCCTCATTCAAAGACAAGGCGAAGAAAGAATAGTTGTTCAGCTTCCTGGAATCAAGAATCCAGAAAAGAGTGAAAGCTTTAATTGGAAGAACTGCAAAATTGAATTTTCATATGTAGATCCAACTACAGTAGAGCTTGCTGAACAAAGAAAACTTCCTCCAGGAACCCTTTAAAGCTTTGAACTCTGACCCAACAGCTTACGAGAAACAGTTTGTTTTTAAAAAAAAAGAGTTTTGCTAACTGGGAGAGACTCAAAAATGCTGCAGCTACTGTTGAGCTCAAACAGGAAGATATGTAGTGCATTTGAATTTGATAAAGGGTGCGAAAGAAATTCGCTAAAATTACAACTGATATACTTATCAAAGATTAGCAATTCTTCTTGATAATAAAGTAATAAGTGCTCCTCAGATCAGAGAACCAATTACTGGTGGCCAAGGAAATATAAGTGGTAACTTTTCTCCTAAACTGCTAATGATTTAGCAGTTCTTCTTAGAGCCGGTTCTTTACCAGCCCCAAATTTAAAGTTTTGGAAGAAAGAACTGTAGGCCTAGTCTTGGAATTGATTCAATTGAGGGGGGGAAAAAAAAGCATTAGCAATTGGTTTTATTTTAGTAATAGTATTCATGATTATAAGATATAAAGCATTTGGACTCGTTGCGGATTTTGCTATAATTTTCAAATTATATTATTGATTTCTATGTTAGCGCATTGAAGAAACCCTTAACAATGCCTGGGATTGCGGGATAGTTTTAACAGTAGGAATGGCGGTTGATGCCAACGTTTTGGTATTTGAAAGAATTAAAGAAGAAATAAGGTCTGGAAGATCAATTTTGAATTTATTGATTTAGGTTATAAGTTTGCAATAAAAACGATTTTGGATGCAAACTTTACAACTCTTATTGCAGCCCTTTTACTTTATAATTATGGTTCAGGTCCCATTAAGGGTTTGCATTTGACGTTAAGCATTGGTATATTAACTTCAATGTTTACAGCCTTAATTTTAACTAAACTTATATTTACCTTTTGGGTTCTAGGTTAAAACCGAATAAATTGTACATTTAGAGATTATGAATTTTAATATTAATTTTTTAAATACAGATTTATCCCCTTTTGTACTATCCACATCATTGATGGGTTATCAGCCTTTTTATTCTAACCAAAAATTTGAATCTTGGATTGACTTTAAAGGTGGAATTATGATCGAAGCAAAATTTTCAGTGTCCGATCTATCTTTATTAAGAATAAAATCGAAACTTGCAAATTGGGAAAATTTTGAAATACAGGAATTTGGTGATTCTAATACAATCCTATTAGATTTGAAAAAATGATGATGTAATTACCCAAGAGCAAATTATTCAAAAATTAAAAAAAGAGTTAGATGAGGACACTGATTAAGAAGGGTAGAATTCGTTGGCCCAAAGTTGGAAAGAGCTAAAATCAATTGCAAATTAAAGCTGTGTTTTTTTCTCTTATTGCAATGTTCATTTATATTTGGTTCAGATTTTCTGGATGGCAATTTGGTCTTGGTGCTTTAGTTGCCCTGTTTCAGATGTTCTTTCAACTATGGGTTTTTTTCTTTAACACAAATAGAGTTCAATTTGGGTTCAAATTTCTGCTATTTTAACTATTGCAGGCTATTCAATAACGATACAGTTGTTGTGTTTGACAGAATAAGAGAAAATTTAGTTAAAACCGACAAAGAATTAAAGGAGATTTGAACTTATCTATTAATCAAACTCTGTCAAGAACATTAAAGACTTCAATCACTACCCTTCTGCTTTAAGCATTTTTATTTTTGAGGAGGTAGTCAAAGGTTTTGTTTCTGCAATGATGTGGGGTTTTAATTGGTACATACTCATCTATATTTATTGCTCTCCATTAATATTATTTTTTGGTTTTAAAAAATTGAAGAAAAATCATAAATGAAATTTAATGATGACTTTGAAATAGAAACAATTATTTGACCTTCTATATCGCATTCGTTTAAAGGTCCAATTTTTTTGTGAAATACTAGATTGTGTTCCCCTCAAACCAAAATGATTTGAAATCGATTTAATTAATTTTTTTTTTAATTTACCATAAATTTGATGTTTAAAGACAAAAATTTATTTATTTTTTTTCTTTAAAAGATTTCATCAATAAAAGGAATTGTTTTCTATAGAAGGAGACATGCTATCTCCCTTCAATTTATAGATAAAAAAATTTTAAGAACATTATTTCTTAAATCGGTATACCAACTCTTGTTCAGGTGGATATGGACTAACAGCTTTAAATGTTTTAATATTTTTGAAGCCCAAAAATTTCGGGAAATCTATTTACTTTATTTAATAAGTCAAACGTTGCTGCTTTGTCAATGTTTTGTTTAGCTTTTGATGCTGCTAACATTATTGAATGCGATAATGTATGGAGTTCAGGAAATTTTTCAAGTTGGGGTTCCTTAATGTAATCGCCCCATATTACTCTTATTTCGTCCTTTTAAATTTATGACCGTGTTCTTCTTTTTGAGCTATAAGTCTTGAAATTTGTGCGTGATCTTTAGAGTTAAAGAAATTTTTTTTTCAATTTCTTCGATCAAATCAACAAGTCTTATCATTGTCAAAACGGCAATTTGAGATATTATTGGATCATAAATCTTGCAGGAATATCCAATGTGCTGATACTTTCTTAAAAAGGGCTAATTTTATCTATAACATTGATTATTTTGTATATCATTTTTGTCCTTAATATGTTTTGTTTATCCAGGTTATTATTATTTAAATATATTAGATATAATATATTATTTTTTTTTAAAAAGTGGAAACTGAAATGAACAAAAAGAAAAAAGGTTTTTTCTATACTAGGTATCTTCAAAATCAGATTTATTTTAGAAAAAATCTATTGTAAATGCTTATTTAATCTTTAGAAATATCTTTTTTAAAATTTTGAATTTAAAGAAGATATTCCAACTTCTCTTTTAAGCAAAAATGGATTTATGATTGTATAAATGAAAATGATTATTCAAAAAGAAATATCAGGTCAATTCAAAGTTTTTTCTGAAAAAGACTCAAAAAAGGATCCCCCATTAATTGATTCATTTAGTCAAATACATAACTTATCCGAAACTAAAAAACTTTTAAATGCATTTCAAGAATTCAACGATAAGTTTAATGATTTGCTCGAGTAGGATAATAATAATTTTAAAACTAATGTTTATTTCCAGATTTATTTTTTTTTTTTATTTAAAAAGTTAAATCAGAAAAAAATTTTGAAATCAATGCGTGTTTGATGAAAATTTGGGAGATATTTTGAAATTATTTTTTGGAAATATTTATTAAAAAAAAAAATTTAAAATTTCTAAAGTTTTTTATTTATATAAACTTTTAGTTAGATTAATAATTTAAAAATGAAATATTTCATTTTAAATATTTTGATTATATTATAAATTCTCTTTGTTTCAAAAGAAATTTAATACCATCAAATATTTGCTTATATTTTTTAAGTTTTTATTTATTTTATTTAAGTTTCGGATTCAAAAATTTTAATTCCAAACCATTATAAAGCAAAAAGAAGTAATTGAATATAAGAATACAATAAAAACAGCAGAAGATCACCATAAAAAAATCGCTAGAAAAGATTAATAGGAAAAAATTATTTGTTTAAAATTCATTAAGACATTTACCCGTGTCTTTTTCTTTTTTTTGATAAAAATTTCAACATTTCCCTTCAAATAAGATATGACCTCCCCTTATCTCCACCTTCAGGGCCAAGTCGATAACCAATCTGATGTTTTAATACTTAAATTATGTTCTATTACAAGTACAGTATTTCCTTCTCAACAATTTTGAAGAATTTCTAGTAGTTTTCTTACATCGTGGTATGAAACCAGTTGTAGGTTCATCAAGAATATACATGGTTTTGCCAGTTGATCTTTTTGAAAGTTCTTTTGCTAATTTTATTCTTTGGGCTTCTCCTCCAGATAAAGTTGTAGCTGATTGTCCTATTTTTATATACTCCAAACCAACTTTTTAGTGTTTCTAGTTTTTAGAAATTGAGGGAATAGCTTTAAAAAACTCTAACCCTTCCTCTACGGTCATATTTAATACATCGGATATATTTTTATTTTTAAATTTTACTTCCAGCGTCTCTCTATTAAATCTTCTTCCTTTACAAAGATCACAGGGAACAAAGACTCTGCAGAAAATGCATTTCTATCCTTAACATTCCGTCCCTTGGCAATTCTCACATCTACCTCCTTTAACATTAAAAGAAAATCACCAGGTTTATATCCTCTTGCTCTTGACTCTGGAAGATTTGAATACCATTCTCTTATGAAATTAAAACATGCGGTATATGTTGCAGGGTTAGATCTTGGTGTTCTTCCAATTGGACTTTGATCTATTTGAATTATTTTATCAAGATTTTCATGTCCTTTAATTTCTTTATGATTGAGGGGTTGTTCACTTGAGTTATTGATTTTTTTTTGACAAAGACTTAAAAAGGGTTTCTATAATCAATGTTGATTTTCCTCCACCTGATACTCCAGTTATACTGATAAACTTTTTAAGAGGAAACCTAACATTTATATTTTTAAGGTTGTTTCCATTTGCACCTTTTATTTCAATATATTTACCACCACTTGACTTTTTATTTTTATTAATTGGAATCATTAATTTTTTTGATAAGTATGCTCCTGTTAGACTTTTACTATTTTTAATTATTTCGATAGGTTTACCTTCAGCTATTATATTTCCACCATTTACTCCAGCCCCAACTCCTACATCAATAACATAATCACTTTCAAGAATAGTCTCTTCATCGTGTTCAACAACAATTAGTGAATTTCCAAGATCTCGAAGATTTTAAGTGCTAATAAGTTTTTTTTTATCTCTTTGGTGAAGACCAATTGAGGTTCGTCAGACATAAAGAACACCGTTAACCCTGATCCTATTTGTGAAGCTAATCTTATCCTCTGACTTTCCCACCTGATAATGTGTTAGAACTTCTTGACAACTGAAGGTACCTAAACCAACGTTATTAAGAAAGGATAATCTGTCAATTATTTCTTTGATAATTTTGTCGAAATTTGTTTTTTATAATCAGACAAGTTTTTCTACAAATCAATAAACCATTTTAAAAGTTTCTCAATTGATAACTTTGTAATTTCATATGTTTTATTATTTATTTTAACTGCTAGTGCTTCTTTCTTTAATCTCGTTCCACCGCATACTTCACAACGGAATTTACTTAAATATTTATTTAGTTCTTCCTTTGCCACATATCTGACAGCACACAGCTTGTTTTCTAAAAATCCAACTTCTCCATCGAATTCTCTGCTGTAACTCCAACCAGTATAATTATTAAAAATATTAATCATTTTATTGTCACCAAAAATTACTTTTCTTTTCTTCTCTTCAGTGAGTTCTTCCCATTTGTGATTTGGATTTATCGAGCAATGTCTAGCTACTTCTTTTGTTAATTCTATATAAAATTGGTTATTCTTATTCCATGGGAGTATAACCCCTTGATTAAGAGACAATGAAGGATCGCCGATTATAAGATCTGGATTAAATTTTTCTTTGTAACCAAGCCCATCGCACGCTTTACAAGCTCCATTAGGACTGTTAAAAGAAAATAGTCTTGGCTCTATTTCTTCAATAGTAAAACCTGAAATTGGACATGCAAATCTTGATGAAAAAATAAAATAATTTTTTTCTCCACTACATCATAAAAATAAATAACTCCATCAGATAAATTTATCGAAGCTTCAATTGATTGCGCTATTCTTCCTTCAAATTTTCTGTCAACTTCTATCCTATCTACTATGACATCAATCGAATGATTTTTTTTTTTATCAAGCTGAGGAATGTTCGAAGAGTCACAGACTTCATCGTCAATCCTGAATCTCATAAATCCTTTTTTAATTAAATCATTAATCTCTTTTTTAAACTCACCTTTTCTATTATTCACTACTGGAGAAATTAAATAAAATTTTTTTTTTTTTTCGAACTTATAAAATTCATCTACAATTTCTTGAACACTCATCGATTTAATTTCTTTTCCAGTTTCAGGTGAGTAGGGAATTCCGATTCTCGCAAATAAAACTCTAAAATAATCGTATATTTCTGTAACTGTTCCTACTGTTGATCTTGGATTCCTCGATGTTGTTTTCTGATCAATTGATATTGATGGGGATAACCCATCTATTGAATCAACATCAGGCTTTTCCATCATATTTAAAAACTGTCTTGCATAAGAGGATAAACTTTCAACGTAACGTCTTTGCCCCTCTGCATAAATAGTATCAAAAGCTAAAGAGGATTTTCCAGATCCAGACAAGCCACTTATAACAACAAACTTATTTTTGGGAATATTTACATTAATATTTTTTAGATTATGTTGTCTTGCCCCGACTATTTTAATAAAGTTTTTGAGTACGCTTTGTTTTCATTTCCTTAAAAACTTTTAAAAGATTTATATTTTATTTAAAGTAATTATGATATTATAATTTTTTTTATTATAACAATGGCCGGATCAGTTAACAAAGTTATATTACTAGGGAGATTAGGTGGAGACCCAGAAATCAGAGTTTCTCAAGATGGAACAAAGATAGCTAGGTTTTCAGTTGCTACGAGTGAATCTTGGAAGGATAAGACAACAAATGAAAAAAAAGAAAAAACTGATTGGCATAGGATTGTAATTTTTTCAGCAGGACTGTCTGAGATTGTAGAGAAATTTCTTAAAAAAGGTTCATTAGTATATTTAGAAGGTCAAATTAGATCGAGAAAATTCAATGACCAAGCCGGCATTGAGAAAACAACAACTGAAATCATACTTCAAGGATATAATTGTCAGTTGACAATGTTGGACAATAAATCCGATGATTCTCAAAAATTGAATTCTCCTAACATTGAAAACTCAACTGTTGAGAAAAAGTTAGATGAAATGCCGCAAGATTTTGATATTGAGGATGAAGTTCCTTTTTAAAATAAAAAAAATTTATGATTGATGACAGTAAGCCAGAAAATATAGAAAACGAAAGCATTTTTATAGAAAAAGAAATGGAAAATTCTTTCTTAGACTATGCAATGAGTGTCATTGTTTCACGAGCTTTACCAGACGTTTGTGATGGTTTAAAACCAGTTCATAGACGAATTATTTATGCAATGAATGAAGCAGGTTATGTTTCAGGAAAACCATCTAGAAAATCTGCAAGAATTGTTGGTGATGTAATGGGTAAATATCATCCTCATGGAGATTCAGCAATATATGATGCAATGGTAAGGCTGGCTCAGGATTTTAGTATGCGGGTTCCACTCATTGAAGGCCAAGGAAATTTTGGTTCGATGGATGGTGATTCCACAGCTGCAATGAGATATACGGAAGCTAAATTATCCCCAATTGCTTCATTTTTTTAGTAAATAAGTATTGATAATGAGACTGTTAGTTTTTAAAGAAAATTATGATGGAACTGCTCTAGAACCAGAATTACTTCCTGCAGAATTTCCAAATTTACTAATTAATGGTTCCGAGGGCATTGCAGTAGGTATGGCAACTAAAATTCCTCCACACTGTCCAAATGAAATAATTGATGCATGTTGTAAAATTATTCAAGATCCTGATATTTCTGATGAAGAATTGATGGAATTAGTTAATGGTCCTGATTTTCCAACTGGAGGAATAATTGTTGGGTAAATCTGGTATTAAAGATGCTTATTTAAAAGGTAAAGGTTCAATAATAATAAGAGCAAAAACATCTGTTGAAAATTCAAAAAAAGGAAGAGAATCAATAATTATTTCTGAGATTCCTTATTCAGTTAAAAAATCTCAATTAATTGAAAATATTGCAAAAGTAGCAAAAGAAAAGATTATAGATGGAATTTCGAACTGAGGATGAATCCAATAGAGAAGGGGTGAGAGTTGTTATTGATTTAAAAAGAGATGTTCAAGCTGATGTGTAATGAACCAATTATACAAATTTACGTCATTACAGACTTCTTTGGGATAAATATGTTGGCATTAAACAATGGTGTTCCAGAATTTATTAAATTTAAGAAGATATTTGAACTTTTCACAAAGTTTAGAAAAGATGTTGTTTATAAAAGAACCAAATATCATTTAAAGAAAACAAGAGAAAGAGCGCACATTTTGTTAGGACTCTCTGTAGCTTTAGAAAATATTGATAAAATAATCGAACTTATTAGATCGTCAAAAGATTCAAATGATGCAAAAACAAATTGACTTCTCAAAATTGAAAATCCCATCTGACAATTTTATAAAAGATTTTATTAACTCGATAATGAAAGCTTAATTAAACTGGTAATTTTAAGATCACTGATACCCAAGCTAAAGCAATTTTAGAGATTAAGTTGAGCAGACTAACAGGGTTGGAGAGGTCAAAATTAATTAATGATTTGAAGGAATGTGTAAATTTAATAAATAATTTTTTAAAAATTTTATCTTCGAAAGATAAACTTAACGAAGTAATCATTGAAGAATTACATCAAATAAAAGAAAAATAGGATCTTTACGACAAACTGAGATATCAGAGAATGAAGAAATAATTGATGACGAATCACTTATTAAGTCTGAGGACGTTGTGGTAACCTTGACGCATACTGGATATATAAAATGTGGTTCCAAACTAAATTCTTACAGAGCACAAAAGCGAGGGGTGGAAAAGGCAGAGCTGGAATGACAACAAAACAAGAAGACTTTGTCAGCGACGGCTTTGCAGTAAATACCTCGTTCACTACTATTTTTTTCATCAAGAGGAATTGTGTATAAACTAAAAACATACAAATTACCAATTGGAAGCCCGACCTCTAAAGGAAAAGCTTTGGTAAATTTACTGCCTTTAAGAAGCGGAGAAAAAATAACAGCAATAATGCCATATGATGTTTCGGAAAATAATATAATTTTTGCTACGTCTTCAGGAAACATTAGGAGAAATAAACTTACTGATTTTCACAACATCAATGCAAATGGAAAAATTGCTATGAAACTAAATGAAAATGACAAGCTGGTAAATGTATTAACATGTTCAGAAGATTCAAATATTTTTTTATCAACTAAACTAGGAAAATGTATTCGATTTTCATGCAGTGATCTCAGAATTTTCTCAGGTAGATCGTCTACAGGTGTCAGAGGTATAAAACTTTCAAAAGGTGATACAGTTATTTCTTTAGCTATTCTTAATGGTATTGATTTTGATGTTACTGAAAGAGACGAGTATCTAAGAATAAGCGCTCTAATGAGAAAAAATGAAAAGATAGAAAATAATAATTTAAATGATGAAAAGTTTGAAAATTTGAAAGAAAATGAGGAATTTATATTAAGTGTTACAGACAAGGGTTTCGGTAAAAGAAGTTCCGCTTTTGAATACAGAAAAACTAAAAGAGGTGGACTTGGTATTGCAAATATGCAATTAAGTGATAGAAATGGAAGTCAAGTAGTGGCGTCTTTTCCAATTAATGATAGTGATCAGTTAGTTTTAGTAACAGATAAGGGAAAATTAATTAGATGTCCTGTGAATGACGTTAGAATTGGAGGAAGACAAACTCAGGGTGTGACGCTTTTTAATGTATCTGATGAAGAAAAAGTTGTTTCCGTTGCTAAATTAGAGGAAAATGACTGATAATCTTATTACAGGAATTTATCCTGGAACATTTGACCCTGTGACTTTTGGGCATCTAGATATTATCCATCGTGCTTCTCACATAGTTAATAAATTGATCATAAGTGTTGCTGAAAATAAGCATAAAAAGCCCTTTTTTAAAATAGAGCGAGAGAATTATTATGATTAAAGAGTCGTTAAACAGTATTGATACTAAAAATTGTTTGATAGAAACGTTGTAGGTTTTGATAATTTGTTAGTTGAACATGCAAAAAAATGTGAAGCAAAAGTTATTATCAGAGGTTTAAGAGCTGTAGCAGATTTTGAATATGAGTTTCAGATGGCAGGTATGAATTCAAAGTTAGGTCCTGAGATAGAGACAATTTTTTAATGGCATCCGAAAACTTCAGTTAACTTCTGCAAGGTTTGTGAAAGAAATTGCATTGTATGATGGTGAGATTAATAATTTTGTTCCAGACAACGTTCTTAAAATGTTTGAAATTAAAAGAAAGGAAAAATAATGTTTAAATTTTTAAGATATTTTATACAAACTTGCTTATTTTTTATTTTTACTAATACTATGGCAACAGAGAGTCCAGTGCTTCACATGGTTTTAGAGAAAGGGATTGTAAAAATTAAGACTTTTTCAGAAAAAGCCCCAAATACAGTTAAAAGGATAATAGAATTGTCGGAATCTGGATTTTACGATGGTTTGACTTTCCATAGAGTCATATCTGGTTTTATGGCTCAAGGAGGAGATCCAAATGGTGACGGAACTGGTGGAAGTGGTAAAAATATTAAAGCTGAATTTAATGATATTAAACATGAACGGGGTATTGTATCGATGGCAAGAGCAAATGACCCAGATTCAGCTGACAGTCAATTTTTTATTTGTTATGACAGTCATCCATTTTTGGATGGCAAATACACAGTTTGGGGTAAAGTTATTGAAGGGATGAACTTAATTGATAGAATTCCAGAGGGAAAAGGACAAAATGGACAAGTTCTCAGAAACCCTACCAAAATAATTACAATAAGATTAAAATAAAATAAATTTTTGTTGTGAAAATCATATAATTTTACTATATCCTTACTAACAACGCGCCCGTAGCTCAGTTGGTAGAGCACTCCCCTTTTAAGGGAGTTGTCATGAGTTCGAGCCTCATCGGGCGTACCAAAAGACTTGAGTGCTAAATGTGGGCTAGATTAAAAACTATTTTTACTGGAATCCTAGTAACTGCACCGTTGTATTACTTTTGGATCGTAATCTCACTTATTAACTTATTTGATAGGCTTATCACACCTGTCATACCATATTATTTAAATCCTAATTTTTATCTACCAAGAGATGTTCCAGGATTAGGTCTCATAGTACTTATTTTATTCATGGTTGTTATTGGTTCTTTGACAGCCAATTTCTTCGGTTCATGGCTTCTTAAGAAGACTGATTTGATAATACAAAGAATTCCATTGATTAAAGTTTTTTATAAAACAATAAAACAAATTTTGGAAACGATTCTCAAAACAAATTCTGACGCCTTCAGAGGAAGCAGTTTTAGTTGAATATCCTAGAAAAGGAGTGTGGGTTATAGGTTTTACAACTGGCGATGTTGAAGGTGAGATTAAAACAAAATTGAAAAAAAAACTTACTAATGTTTTTATCCCAACAACACCCAATCCAACATCCGGTTTTCTTTTAATGGTTCCTAATACCGAATTAAAAAAATTAAATGTTAGTGTTGATGACGCAATAAAAACAATTGTATCAGCAGGTATAATTAAATTAGAAACTAAACGGAATAAAAATTCTTAAAATTTTTCTCTTGATAAAAAATTTTCTGAAGAAACTCTATTTTATCTATGTTTTCTCTATAATTTTTTATTAAATATTCTGAGTTTTCTCTAACAGAATTAAGTAGTGAGTGATCTTCATGAGGTCTAAAAAATTTCCATGATGGAAACCCAGTTTGGTTTGTCCCAAAAAAATCACCAGCTCCTCTTAAATAAAGATCCTTTTCAGCGATTTCAAAGCCATCACTGCTTTTTTTTAAAATCAAAAGTCTTTGTTTTGATAACTCTGATAAATTTTGATTATAAATTAAAACACAATTTGATTGAAGATTACCTCTAGTTACTCTTCCTCTAAGTTGATGAATTTGTGCAAGTCCAAATCTTTCAACATTTTCTATTATCATTAATGTTGCATTAGGAATATTTATTCCAACTTCAATAACGGTTGTAGATACAAGAATCATAATTTTTTGATCTTTAAAGTCCTGCATTACTCTCTCAGCATCTTCTTTATTCACTTTGCCGTGAATAAAACCAACTTTGTTTTTAAATCTTTTCCTTAGGTATTCATATCTTGTAATTAATGTTTGTTCTTCAGAATCTAATGTTCCTATTGTGGGTAAAATCCAAAATATTTGTTCATTCTTAATAAGTTTTCTTTCAATACCCTCTATTAGTGTTTCAATCTGATTTTTATTTATTAAAGATGTAATTACTTCTTTTCTTCCCTGGGGTTTAGACTTAATATTCGAGATAGATATTTCACCATACATTACAAAAGAAAGACTTCTCGGAATTGGTGTTGCAGACATTATTAAAGTATGACATCCAGCTGACTTTTCTAAAAGATTAATTCTTTGTCTAACACCAAACTTGTGTTGTTCATCTATGACGATAAGACCTAATTTATAGAACTCAATAGAGGAATTGTAAACGCTATGAGTTCCTATTAAAATATCGATTTTTTTCTTTTTAAACGAGCGTAAATATCTTTTTTATTTTTGGTTTTACCAGTTAGTATTTCAGTTTTAATATTAAATGGAGAAAGTAGTTTGTTGAAATAATCAAAATGCTGATTTGCTAATATTTCTGTTGGAGCCATTAAGACTACTTGAAACCCACTTTTAATAACATCGGCAATAATTAAAAGTGCAACTATTGTTTTTCCAGAACCAACATCACCCTGTATAAGTCTATACATTTGTTTTTTTAATGATAAGTCATATTTTATATCTTGCAAAGTTGTTAATTGATCTTTAGTAAGCTTAAATGAAAGTCTTCTTTGGATTTCATTTGACAATTCATAATTTAAAATTGGGGGTATATTATTTTTTAAATTAATTTTTTTTTTTAGCTCATAAAAAATTATATAACTTGCGAGAAGCTCGTCATATGCAAGTCTTTGACGATTTTCTTTCGAGTAATTTCAATTCACAAAGAGAATTGGGGTTGTGAAGATGTAAAAGAGAATCTTTAAAAGAGTTCCAATTTTTTTTTCTAAACTTTTTTAGAATCCATTCTTCAGGAAAATTAAAAGATTCAAATATATCTAAATGATTTTTAACAATCTTTCTGAAAATTTTTTTATTAATTTTTTTTCTTGATAAATCGTATTGCGGTTCAAATTTATCAAAATAAAAGAAATCTTTTTCATTTAAAACTCCTGTTGGATGAATAATTTGAAGCTTATTTTTTACATAAACTAATTTACCTGAGATTCTGTACCTTTTTTCAAGTTTAATATAATTTTTGATTTGAAATTCATTCATATTAAAAAAAATGAGTTCAATTATTTGTTTTTTTTTATTTTCGCATAGAATCTTAAATGGAGCGTTTTTACTGTACTTTTTTTCATATTTAATTATTAACAAGTCACATGAGATAATTTTTTCGAAATGATTTGGTTTAATTTCTTCAACTAAAATATTTTCATTAATACTGAGTGGCATATGAGTAAAAAGATCAATAATTCTTTTTCCGAAATAGCTAAGAATGTTTTTTATTGTTAAGTTTGTTCTTAAAAAATCGAAATTATTAAAAATATTTTTATTTTTCAAATTGTTCATTTAAAATGCTCCAAAACGTTATTATTATGAATACATCTTCTAAAAAAAAAAATTCTTCATAGAGCTAAGTACAGAGGAATTAAAGAATTAGACATTATATTTGAAAAATTCGTCAACACTTATAAATATAAATTAAATGATCAAGAATTTAAAGAACTTGAAGAAATTTTAAATCTGCCAGATAATCTTCTTTTGGATATTATTTTAAAGAAAGAAAAAGTACCTGCCAATTATAACAATCTTGTAATGAAAAAAATTTTTAAAACTTGTAACGACAAATCAAGTGAATAAAAGCTTTAATAAATTTGCACTAGATAAATCTTCATTAGAGTTTTTTTTAGCTGCTCAGTGTAATAAATACAAAAAAATTGCATATTTTTCCAGTATTGAATATGACTTTGATGACATCAAAAAATAAATTACTTAAAATCAACCCTAAATTGAATGTAATAGAATTTCCAAGTTTTGATTGTTTATTTTTTTCAAATCTTTCACCAACAAATAAAAATAAGTCTGATCGAATAAATTGTCTTCATAATTTAGTTTTCTCAGATTTATCAGATAATATAATTATAAGCCCTCTTAAAGCAATAGCAACTAATACAATTAATATTGAAACCGTAAAGAAATTTCAATTAGTAATAAGAAAATTAAGCTCTTTAACCTACGACAAAATTCTTAATTTTTTAGTTGAAGGTGGATATGAAAGGGTGGATTTTGTTCATAATAAAGGAGAATTTGCAATTAGAGGAGAAATTATGGATATTTTCTCTCCAATTCATGAACAACCCCTTAGAATTTTATTTGACTTTGAAAAAATAGACAAACTTAATTTGTTTTCTACACAAGATCAACTTTCAATAAGTACTGTTAATGATTATTATTTATCCTTATCCTCTGAGTTTCAATTCAATTCTGAGAATATAGAATGTTTTAGAAGCTTATTTAGACAACTTAAACTAAAGGATAAAGACGATTATTATAAATCACTTTCTCAGAAAATAGTCTTACCAGGTTCAGAACAGTTCTTTCCAATCTTAAATAATAATTTTAATTCTTTTTTAGAATATTTAGATGGTTATAAAATCCTTTTGGACTCAAATTTTGAAAAGGATTTCAAACAAGTAACATCGGATTCATTTGACAATATTGATGAATATAAAGATTTAAAAAAAATCGGTTGTAATTATTTTTATAATTTAAAAGAACTAAATTCTAAAATTGAAAATAGATTCCATACTCTTTCATTCAATCAGTTAAATTCAAAAGAAGAAGGAATAAATTATTTTTCATCAAGATATAATTTTAATAAAAATAAAATACTAAATCAAAAAAAGTTAATAACTTTAATAAAAAAAAGAGAAATTATAATTTTCTGTTATTCCTCAAATGTAAATAAAAAAAAAATTCTAAGTTTTTTAAATTCACAAAATATAAACTATATAGACAAGTTTAAACAAGATTTTTTCGATTTAACTAGAATAAACTTTAACTTTTTAGTCTATAAATTCACAATAAATAATAGTTTTGTTTTAAATTTTAATAATACTCATTCACTATATTTTATTGCCGACCAAGAAATTTATGGCAAAACTTCCAAAAAATATATTTCTAAATCAATAAAAGAAGAAAATTTGATAGATGATTATTCAAATCTTAAAATTGGAGATTATATAGTCCATAATGACCATGGTATTGGAAAATATAATGGACTTATATCCAGAACGTTTAATAACGTTGTTCAAGAGTTTTTAGAGTTGCTATATCATGGAAATGACAAATTGTTAATTCCAGTAGAAAACCTAGATCAGATTTCAAAATATGGTCAAAGTGAAATTAAGGTGAGCTTAGATAAGTTAGGTATACAGAGTTGGCAGCAAAGAAGGGCTATTGTAAAGAATCGAATAAAAGACATTGCAAAGAATTTATTAAAAACTGCAGCTAAGAGAAAATTAGAAAAAGGTGATGTTCTCATTCCTAAATCTTTTGAGTATGAGAAATTCTCATCAGAATTTGAATTTACGGAAACATCAGATCAGTTAAAATCAATACAGCAAATTGAAAATGATTTGGCCTCAGGTACACCTATGGATCGTTTAATCTGCGGAGATGTGGGTTTTGGCAAAACAGAAATAGCAATGAGAGCTTCATTTATTTCTGTTTCAGCTGGATTCCAAGTTGCATTGATATGCCCTAAATTACTTTTAGTGAATCAACACATAAAAAATTTTAAAAAAAGATTTAAAAATTTTGATTATGTAATAAAAAAAATTTCAAGAATAGAATCAGATACTGAAAAAAAAAATCTTAAAGAAGAAATTAAAAACGGAAATATTGATATTCTAATTGGAACTCATGCAATATTATCAAGCGAACTCGTCTTTAAAAAGTTAGGTTTAATAATCATTGATGAGGAGCAGAGTTTTGGTGTTGAACAAAAAGAAATACTAAAAAAATTTAAGCCAAATTGTCATATCCTGACTTTAACTGCAACACCAATTCCAAGAACATTACAATCGTCTATATTTCAATTAAAAAATATTTCATTAATTAAAACTCCACCTCTTAGTAGATTGAATATAAAAACCTATCTTATGTTGAAGGAAAAAAAACAATTAAAAAAAATTATTCAAAAAGAAATTAATCGTGATGGACAGGTTTTTTATGTTGCACCGAGAATTTCTGATTTAAATAATATCCAAAAAAATCTAAATAATCTCATTCCTAATGAAAAAATAGAAGTAATTCATGGTAGATTGTCCAATAAAAATATTGAAGAATCTTATAATAGATTCTTTTTAAAAAAGTCAAAAATATTGGTCTCAACAGCTATGATCGAATCTGGATTAGATATTTCTAATGTAAATACAATAATAATTGAAAAGCCACAATTATTTGGTCTTTCTCAGTTATATCAGTTAAGAGGACGAGTAGGCAGATCAAGTAGACAAGCATATGCATATTTGCTTCTTGATGATTTTAAAAATATAAGTGAAAATTCGATTCAAAAACTTAAAATAATCTCTAAAATTCAAAATCTTGGTGCAGGCTTATCTATTGCTTCTAGTGACCTTGATCTTAGAGGAGGAGGAAATATTGTTGGTTCAGAACAGTCAGGTCATATTAAAGAAGTAGGTATTGAACTGTATTACAAAATGCTCAAAGAAACTATTGACGAACTTAAAAATATTAAGACAAATGATAGAGATTGGTCCCCAGTCATTAAACTTGGATTCGCAATTAGTATTCCAAAAAATTATATTAAAGATTTGGATATGAGATTAAGGTTTTATAGAAAAATATCGAATATAGTTAATATTGACGAATTAAAAGATATGTTATCCAACTTGAATGATAGGTTCGGAAACATTCCTAAATCTCTCAAAAATTTATTTCATATAATTGAGATTAAAATAAAAGCCAAAAAGATGAATATAAAAAAAATTGAGAATACCAATAAAGGTTTTGTACTGGAATTCAAAGATGATAATATGATGAATGTTGAAAAACTTATAAAATTAGTTGAAAAAAATGCTAAAATTTTAAAATTGATGCCAGGTTCAAAGTTATTTTTTAAGAATGTTAAAATTAAAGATGAAGAGAAAGTCATGAGTTTAAAAAATTTTTTACAAATACTCTCTAAACAAATATGAATACTTCAAAGAAACAGATTAATTTCAATTTGAACGATTTTCTTCCTTTTATTGACGGTTTGGATATTGCAATAAACTTTTCTTTAGTTATTTTTTTATCTTCTTTTCTTTTAGAGTCATTAGATACAAGAATAGGTATCGTTATCTTATGTTTTGTTACTTCATTATCTTTTATTTCCAGAATATTTGACTTAAAAATTTCAAAGTTATTAGAAAAATTAAAAATGAATAAAATAAACCTATTCTTAATTTTATGCTTTCTCTACTTTATACCTGTTATAATTCAAAAGGAATTTCCAATTCTTTTATCAATTGGAATTTTCATAATTTTTCGGGTTTTTACAGGTATTATAATTTCATTAAGTTATAGAAATGTTTTAATAAACGAACAAAAATTTGGTACGAATGTTTTACAGTTGAAATATTGGATATTAATTTTTCTTGGTATTGCCTGCGGTTCACTATTTTATAATTTAATGAATGAAATTTATTCAAATGATTTTATTAATAACGGTGGTTGGAAAATTCTTTATTTAGTAGTTATATCCTTACTTTTAGTAATATTTGTATTTTCCAAATTTTATTTAAAAAAGAATCTAATTATAATTCTAGATTCCAATAATATAAAAAATAATTCTTTTGTTACTAACTATATAAATAGTTTTATTTTATTTATACCTATTTTATGTTTTTTACTTTTTTCTTTTTCTAATTGGCTACCAAAATTCAGTAACCCTGATAATTTATACTTTTTGAGTTATGGATTTTTATATTTATTTTTAACTAACTTAATTTTGTTTTTTATAACACCGCTTGCTAATATTGTAGGTAGAAGAAAATCTGTAATATTTTTCAATTTATCGGTTCTAATAATTTCCTCAATTTGCTCATTTGTAGATCATTCATCAAGTTATAGTATCGATTTTCTTAAATTTTTTTTATCTTTGGTGTCAAGTTTCACAATTTGTTGCTTTATCCTTCAACAGCAAATAAACAGAACAACAGAAAATTTATGTATTTCAAGCTTAAACCTTTCTTTTCTTACCGCAGCTATATTTGTTTCGCCACTTGTTTTTATTGCAGTTAATTTTTCAATAAATTATTCTGTTATTTACATATTTTTATCAATAGTTTATTTTATAAATTATACAAGAATCGTTTTAAAAAAAGATGGATAAAATTTCAGCTTCACACATTTTGATCATGCATAAAGATTCTAAAGATTCTAGATCAAGTTTATCTAAAGATGAAGCTATGAAACTTATCAATGAAATACATAATGAACTGACTAATAATAAATCCTCTTTCAAAGATCTTGCTAGTAAACATTCTGAATGCTCCTCATCTGCATATGGAGGAAGTTTAGGAGAATTTGGTAAAGGAATGATGGTAAAGCCCTTTGAGGAAAGTGCCTTTTCTCTAAAAGTTGGTGAAATTTGTGAACCAATTGAAACTGAGTTTGGTTTTCATATAATTAAAAGAGATAAATAAATTCCGTGCGGTAATAAGAAACCTTATTCTTTTAAATCTTCTGACCAAGCAGCTGCCAATAGCTGTCTGATTCTTACAATATTTTTCATTATCTTGAGTTTTAATATTTATATCTTTTTTTTTTTTTTTTTACGCTGGCGTTTAACCACAACATTTCAATTGATTCAATTAAATTTTTTTTTTCAATTGAGGATAAATTATTGAAATTTTTAATAGACTCTTTCAAATTACTTACTTCGTCGTCATGCGCCATATTCAGTTGCCATTTCGAATAAAAATCTTGTTTCTTTTTGATAAACTTCTTTATTAATAAATCCTTTTACGTAAAGTTCTCTGACATTTTCCATTTCATTTTTTATTGCTATCAATTTTTCTTCTGTATTTGTCATATTTTGATAATAATATAGTATTATATTTAGTAAACATTATAAAATGAAAAATAGACTTTCAAAATCTATTCAAAGATTAAAAAAAGAGAAAAAAATTTCTGATAAAGAGAAATCTGATTCAAAAGTTTTAACAGCGTATAATGTAAAAATATTTAGAAATTTGTCCGAGAAATATGACTTATCATTAACATTAAATAATGAAAAAATTAATAAAGAAAATGATAAGGAACAAAATTTAAGTTTGGGTGCACAGATGACTCTAGAAAGAATAAAAAAAGGTGAGAATTTTAAGTTATAAAATTCTCTTTTTTTTTATTTTTGGATTTACCGAGCTGCGATCAAACGAGTTCGCACTCATTCATTCAAAAAATTTTTCTAATTTGTTAGTAAAAATAGCCGTTGATGATAATACAAAGCAAAAAGGTCTTATGAATATAAAACAGTTAAAAACTCATAATGGGATGCTTTTTATTTACGATGCACCGCAAATAGTCAAGTTCTGGATGTACAATACTTTCATACCATTAGATATAATATTTATTGACGATAGAAACATTATAAGTTCTATAAAAGAGGGTGTTCCAATGGAAAAAAATTTAATTTCATCTGAAATTAAAATTTCTGCTGTATTAGAAATACCAAGAGGTTGTGCAAAAAAATTAAAAGTTAAGAAAGGTCAAACTGTGTCTTGGATAATAAAAAAAACTGCAGAAATTAAAAATATTAGATATTTTCATTGTTTAAATTTAAAAGAAAAATAGAATAAAATGGGGAGATTGTTTTGGGAAAATTTATTGAAAAATATAAATTAGAAAATCCTAACTTTAGCTTTGAATTAAATGAACTAATTCAAAAAATTAAGTCTGAGAATAATCAAGAAACAGAAGATTTATTTTCTACAATTAACTCACTTCGAGAAAAATTAGACCAATCTATTTTTGAAAAAAATAATGCAGTACAAAAAGCTATTTCATTAAAAAATGATGAAATAAATCAATTAAAATCTTCTGTTAAAGAACTAAGAAATCAAATGGAAAAGCTAAGATTTGAAAAAAGAGAAGCAATTCAAATTCAAATTCAGGCTTCAGCAAATGAAATTAAACAACTTAAGTTATCTTGTTCCGCATTAAGAGAAGAGCTTGAAAATTTAAAATTCGAAAAAACAAGAAGCTGTTCAAAATGCTATAAAGAAATCTTCACTTGAAATTAACGAATTAAAAGATGCAACATCTGCTTTAAGAGATGAATTAGTTGAATCAAAATTTTCAAAAAAACAAGAAATTCAAAAAGCGGTTTTAAATTCCAGTGATGAAATTAAACAACTTAAAAATTCAACACAGTCACTTAGAGATGAATTAGAAAAAGTAATTAAAAATTATCAAAAAAAAATCCAAAAATAACAATAAATTAAAAGATGAAAAATAGTAATGAAAATATAGTCCAAACCCTGGAGAAGCTTAGAAGAACTGAGCTTCTACTTCAAATATCAAGAAAAATTGCTGGACTTAAATCTTTAGAGGAGATTCTATGGACACTTATAGAATTCGTTACTAATGAGTTAGATGCAGATAGAGGAACATTATTTTTAAATGATAACGAAACAAATGAACTTTATTCAAGAGTTGCCAAGGGATTTGACTCGCGAAATAAAATTTTAAATAACGTTGGAATAGCAGGTGCAATTTTTCAAAACAAGTCTGGGGAAGTCATTCATGACGTTTATGCGACTCCCGTTTTAACAAAGAAGTTGATCAGGAAACAGGTTATAAGACAAAAAATATGATTTGTTGTCCAGTTAAAACTGTTGACGGACTGACAATAGGCGTTATTCAAGTTTTAAATAAAAAAAAAGGTAGATTTACAAAAGATAATCTTTTCTTTACAGAGTCAATTGCCACCCAAGCTGCTGTATCAATTCAAAATGCACAAAATACAGAACATTTTGAAAAAAAAAGAGCTAAAGAAATGGAGTTTATAAGTATAGTTTCTGATGTAACAGCTGAAATCGATTTAGGAGCTTTACTTCAAAGAGTGATGGAAGAGGCAACACGAATGCTCAATGCTGACAGGGCTACATTATTTTTAAATGATGAAAAAACCAATGAATTATTTTCAAGGGTAGCTATGGGGGAAGGCATTGGTGAAATAAGACTTCCTAACACTGCTGGAATTGCAGGTTCGGTTTTTACTTCTGGTAAATCAATGAATATTCCTTACGCCTATGCTGATTTAAGATTTAATCCTTCATTTGATAAGCAGACAGGGTATTTTACTCGTTCGATTTTATGTGTACCTGTTGTGAATAAAGAAGGTAAGGTAATTGGTTGCACACAAGTTTTAAATAAGAGTGGTGGCAAATTTACAGATGAAGATGAATCTAGGTTAAAGGCATTTACTCAACAAGTTGCAATTGCTCTTGAAAATGCCAAGCTTTTTGAAGATGTATCTAAATCTAGAAAGTATAATGAAAGTATGCTTTCTAGTATGTCTAACGGAGTTATAACAATTAACAGTGAAGAAGAAATTGTTACTTGTAACAAATCTGGATTAAAAATACTCCGAACTAAAGATTCAGACATAATAAAAAAACAATCCAAAGATTTTTTTTCCGGAAATAAAAAATGGATATATGAGAAAATTAAGAGTGTTGGTGAATCAAAAGAACCAGAAATTATTGTTGACGCTGAAATAGAGGTTTTCGATTATGAAACAGAAAAAGAGGAAAAAATATCAGTAAATTTGACAATACTCCCACTAATTAATGAAGATAGTGACGGTAGAACGGATCAATCAGATAATTTTCTAGGTACTTTATTAATGTTTGAGGACATTTCTTCAGAAAAAAGAATGAAATCAACAATGTCTAGATATATGGACCCTGGAATAGCAGATCAATTATTAGAGGATGGATCTGACATCATGGGTGGGCTAGAAACAACCGCTACTTTGTTGTTTTCTGATTTAAGAAGTTTTACTACCATAACAGAGTCGTTGGGTGCTCAGGGTACTGTAAAATTATTGAATGAATATTTTGAAATAATGGTTGAATGCATATCAGAGCAGGGGGGGATGTTAGACAAATTTATTGGAGATGCAATAATGGCTGCATTTGGTCTTCCTATATCACATGAGGATGATGAAGATAGGGGTGTTAAAGCTGGTATCAATATGATCAAAAGATTATGGGAGTGGAACGAGCAAAGAGAAAAAGATGGAAAAGCCACCTGTTGATATGGGATTAGGATTAAATACGGACAAAATTGTGGCAGGAAATATTGGATCACAAAAAAGAATGGATTACACGATGATTGGTGACGGTGTGAATTTAGCAGCACGTTTAGAAAGTGCATGCAAACAATATAGTGCAAGAATATTAATCAGTGACTATACATTTAAAAAACTAAAAGGTACTTATCGCATTAGGTATATAGATGATGTAGTTGTTAAAGGAAAAAACGAACCTATTGGTGTTCATGAAGTTTTAGATTATCACAATGATAAAACTTTTCCGAATTTAATGGATGTGGTCAATCATTTTAATGAAGGTAGGAAACACTATAAAGGTGGAAGTTTTGAACAAGCTATTTCATCTTTTAATGAATGTCTAAAAGCAAATTCTCAAGATAACTTATCAAAAACATACATTGAGAGATGCAATTTATTAATAGATGAAAAACCGACAGATTGGAATGGAGTTTGGGTAATGAAAAGCAAATGAGGAATTTTCCATTAGACAAAGGTTTGCCAAGTTTAGATTATATAGTTAAAAATTGGCCTAGAACAAAATGTATTTTAAAAAAATATATTTTGTCAAATCATAAACAACCAGATTTATACTCGATAGCAATAATATGTTTAAAAGAGTTAAAAGTTTTTAAGTTAAAAGACTATAAATCGATTATTAGAAAATTATCAAAATTGTGTTTAAGAAATACTTGTTTCAATACATATCATGATTCTCATCACTTTAAGTCAGTTTTGGCAATTTCATGTATATTAGGAAAACAAATAAATTTAAAATATAAAGATAGGCTTTTATTGGTCATAATAGCCCTTACTCACGATATGAATCATCAGGGAAGGAGAATACTAATGAGTAAGCCCTACTATCAGGAATTAAAGAGTTATGATGGATTAGAAAAAATTTTATTTAAGAAAATCTTTATTTTTAAAGAATTGAAGAGGATTAAGAGAATATTTGAGAGTACCTTTTTCCCTGTTAAACCAGAAAATGTAGAAGATGATCTTGAAAAAATAATTTTAGATGCTGATATCTTATCATCTTTAATGTTTGGTCCTCAGGTTGGAGTGAAACTCGCTGGCAGATTGAAACAAGAAATTAGGTATAATGATGATTCAGAATTACTTTTTTCAAATTTTCTTAAACTTTTAGGGGGAAAATGTTTATATCTAGATTATTCAAAAAAATCATGTTAATAATAAACTATTATGAAATGTTGTCGTTAAAAGTTATTCACAGTTATGAAATTGTGGATAAGTAGTAATATGGGAAAATTTGTAATAGGGTGTTTTATTTTTTTGATTGGTGTTGGATCATTTGTATTCGCGCAAGAAGAAAAAGATGAGGTTATACCTTATAATCTAAAAGCCGCACTTAAGTCAGTTTTGAATAATCATAAAACTATATTGGCAACAAAAAGTGATATAGAGGCTGCTAAGTTAAGACTAAAACAATCCAGGGGTGGTTATTTTCCTTCGTTAGACGTTACAGCCAATTACGGACATGAAAATATTATAAAATATGGACCAGGCAACAACACGCAATTGATGGCAAGGGACGCAACAGCAAAAATAACTCAAACAATTACAGATTTTGGTTTGACTAAATCAACAGTAGAAACTTCAAGATTATCATTAAAACAAACACGAGCAACTGAGGCACAAATTAAAAATGACATTTTATTAAGAGCAATTTCAGCATACTTGAGAATTATTCAATCAAGGGAAAGTGTTCGATACGCAAGACAATCTGTTGCAAACATAAAAAAACAAACTGAATTGGAAGATGCAGCAGTAACTGCAGGAGGTGGACTTACTTCGGATGTTCTCCAAGCAAAAACTCAATTAGCTGGTGCTCAGGCACGTTTAATTCAGTTTGAAGGCGTATTAGCCACTTCTAGACATGAATTTGAATATGTTTTTAATTCATTTCCAGATAATTTAAATTCTTTGATCCTCCTTAAATCTGTTTTTGATAAATTACCTAAATCTTTAGAGGAGGCTGAAGAAATAACAATGAAAAATAATCCCTCACTGATTGCAGCAAGAATCACAGAGGATATTGGTAAAGAGGCAATAAACACAGCTAAATCTTCTCTTTTTCCAACTGTTAAAGGGATAGTGAGTCATTCAGAAAAACAAGATTTTGGTGGTGTAGTAGGATTCAAAAGAGAAACCTCTGCAAAGTTAGATTTTGCATATCCATTAAATCTAAGTCTTTCGGAATACGCTGGTAAAGATGCAGCGGTTGAGTCTTATTTAGCAACATCTACAAGAATAAGAGATCAAGAAGATATGATTAAACAAATGTTAAGAACTACATGGGACGGATTAAAAACAGCTCAGCAAAATGCTCAATTTCTTACAAATCAGGCAAGAATCTCTGGTGAATTTTTAGAGCTTGCAAGACAAGAAAGACAGGCAGGAAACCGTACTTTACTTGACGTTTTAGGGGGTGAAACTGCTCTAATTAATGCTCAAGCAGATGCGATTGCAGCACAAATTGAAGTTCTCATAAATAGTTACACTTTAATGAGTTTAATGGGGGGACTTTCAATTGAATCAATTGAATTTGTTGAATAAATTAGGTCTTTTTAACTTTTAAAATAGTAGTATTTCGCCTATAGTTAAAACTGGATATGAAAGGAAATAGTCAACAAATAAATTTCAACGACAGTGGTTTTTTAACTAAGATCTACGCTGGCAGTACCATTGACATTGACGGATTACCAAGCTGGTTACCAAAGGCTAATTTTTCGAAAACGCAAACAGACCTTCTAATTACTTCACCAGCTGGCGATGAAATATTATTAGTAGATTTTTTTACAAACTTTGAACTTCCCTCACTCAAAACTGAAAATGGTTTATTACTTAAAGGCACTTTAATTGATACTTTATCTGGATCATTTACACCTGGACAGTATGCGCAAGCCAATAATGCAAACGCACTTTCGATTGGAGAAGTTTCCAGTGTTACAGGAGAGGCTAAAGCAACTCGTTTGGACGGAACAACTGTAAATCTCTCAACTGGAGATCCAGTTTTTCAGGGAGATACTGTAGAAACTACTGGGGCAGGAGCAATTGGATTAGTATTTCTTGATAAAACAACTCTCTCATTATCGGAGGGTGGAAAAATGGTTTTAGATGAACTTGTATATGACCCAGCAACTGGAACTGGAAGTATGGCCGTTGACATGGTTGAGGGAGCTTTCAGTTTTGTGAGTGGCGAGATTGCTAAAACTGGGCCAGATGCAATGAAAGTTTCGACACCTGTCGCAACTATTGGGATAAGAGGAACTACGGTTGCAGGTAAAGCTGCAGTTGAAGGCAATGAAAACTCCTTTACACTTCTACAAGACGCTGATGGAGGAGTAGGACAAATATCTGTGAGTAATGCTGGGGGAACTCAAGTTCTAGCACAGGTTGGTGCGACTACAAGTATAACGAGTTTTACAGCTCCACCTCCACCACCAATTATTTTAAGTGCAGCACAAATTCAAGCAAATTATGGTACAGCTTTAAATGTTTTACCACCAACTCCTGTGGTTGCTCCAACACCACAACCACCTCCACCGCCTCAAGAACAACAGCAGGAGCAAGTTCAAGAAGAGGAGTCTCAAGAGGAAGAAGAGGCAGTAGAAGAGGAGGCTGTTGAAGAGGAATTGCAAGAGGAGGGAGAAGGTCCTCCAGAAGGAGAGGAAGGAGAAGGTCCTCCAGAAGGTCCTCTAGAGAAGAAGGAGAAGGTCCTCCAGAAGGAGAAGAGGGCCCGCCAATTGGTCCTGATGGAGAACCCTAGCAGAAGAAGGACCTCCCGAAGGAGAGGCCCGCCGATTGGACCTGATGGAGAGCCATTAGCAGAAGGAGAAGGCGGCCCACCATGGACCTGATGGAGAACCCTTACCACCCGGAGAAGGCGGTCCGCCGATTGGACACGATGGAGAGCCACTGGCTGACGGTCCACCAATAGGACCTGATGGAGAACCCTTACCACCTGGAGATTTTGGTCCTGGAGGCCCGCCGATTGGACCGGATGGAGAGCCACTAGCTGACGGTCCACCAATAGGACCTGATGGAGAACCCCTGCCACCTGGAGATTTTGGTCCTGGTGGTCCTACACCTGAACAAGACGCAGCTGCAAGAGAGGCTTTTGAAACTGCATTGGCCGCCGGTTTATCTCCTGAAGAAGCAATGGCAGAAGCTGCTGCTGCTGCTGGAATTCCTCCACCACCAGGAGGGTTCGGAGGAGATCCTTTGTCAGCAACAGTTGGAGGTGATGAGTTTGCAGGAGGTCCTCTTGGTCCAGGCGGTCCAGGAGATTTCGGTCCGGGAGGTCCAGGAGATTTCGGTCCGGGAGGTCCAGGAGATTTTGGTCCAGGGCGGTCCAGGAGACTTTGGTCCGGGAGGTCCAGGAGATTTTGGTCCGGGTGGTCCAGGAGATTTTGGTCCTGGTGGCCCAGGAGATTTTGGTCCGGGTGGCCCAGGAGACTTTGGTCCGGGTGGCCCTGATGATTTTGGTTTTGGAGGTCCAGGAGATTTTGGTCCAGGAGGCCCAGGAGATTTTGGTCCTGGAGGTCCTGGTGGATTCGGTGATCCACTTTCATTCTTAGGACCAGCTCCTGATAATGCCGCAACTTTTGCGCCTCTAGGTGGTCCAATGGATCCTAATGATCCATTTGCTGCTTTCGGGGGGAATGCTTTTGGTGATAGCCCAATTGGTTTGCCAGGTGGTGGTGGCGGTCCTGGTGGTCCAGGAGACTTTGGTCCTGGAGGTCCTGGTGGTCCAGCAGACTTCGGTCCTGGAGGTCCTGGTGGTCCAGGAGATTTTGGACCAGGTGGAGGACCTGGAAATTTCGATTCTGGCTCAGGCGGTGATCAAGGGTCCTTTGGAACTTTTCTTCCACCAGGTTCTTTTCAACCACCTGGTACTGTTCAACAGCCAGGTGCTTATATCCCAGCTCAAGTAGGTTTTGCTCCAATTGCACCTGTTACAACAGCTCCCGTAATTGGTTCGGGTTTTTCAGCCAACGATGGTGGTGGTTTTCATGGAGGTCCTGGTGGACCTGCAGGTTTTGATCCAGGTGGTGGAGGTCCCGGTGATTTTGGTCCAGGTGGTCCAGGTGGTCCAGGTGGTCCCGGTGATTTTGGTCCGGGAGGTCCAGGAGACTTTGGTCCAGGAGGCCCTGGTGGATTTGGTCCAGCTGGCTTTGGTCCTGATGGCTTTGGTCCTGATGGCTTTGGTCCAGGAGGCTTTGGTCCAGGAGCTTTGGTCCTGGAGGTTTCGGTCCAGCGGGTTTGGTCCTGCGGGTTTTGGTCCTGGAGGTTTTGGTCCTGGAGGTTTTGGTCCTGGAGGTTTTGGTCCTGCAGGTTTTGGTCCTGCAGGTTTTGGTCCTGCAGGCTTTGATCCATATGGTCCTGATCCCCTTGGTGGAGTACCTGCTGGAGATTTTTATTATGAAGATCCAAGTATGTTTGAGAATGTTGGAGAAGCAGAAGGTTCTGAATCTGGAAGTGGAAGTGGAAGAAGTGGAAGTAGTGGAACTACATTCATAGGATCAAATAATGTTGATAACGTTGATAAATCTGCGGAAGCTACCGCATGGCGCTTTGAGGGTTACAGCGGGGCAGATGTTTTTAAAGGTGGATCAGGTAATGATGTTTTCTGGGGAGCAATTGGGGGTGATACTTTAACTGGTAATGCTGGGCAAGATACTTTTTATTTTGGTGATATGACTGAAGGAAATGATACAATAACGGACTTCACAGTTGGAGCTGGAGGTGATGTTTTACAGTTTTCTACTTCAGTTCAAACAAGTGCGTACGCAAGAGATGCATCGGTTGTCAATATGGTACAGCAGCCACGGTACAACTTATAATATGGGATTAAATTCAAATGTTCTTCCATCAGTTTTCAATTTTACATCACAATTTTCATCAGCAAATACAACAGCAGGCGTTAAAAATCAGCTCACAAGTTTCAAAGTTACAACTGATGGTTCAACTGCAATTTCAAGTGCAACTGATTTTATTATTGTAACAGGAACAAGCACTAATGGTCATGTCTATGGATGGTCAGACGCGGGAAATGGTGTTATTGACAATGGAGAACTTTTTGGTTTAGCAACCTTAACTGGTGTTGACAATGATAACATTGGGGCAACAAATTTCACTTTTGGTCCAATATAAAGCTCCTAAATAATAGAGCTTTTAACTAAATAAATTTCCTTTTAGGTCGTAAACATAATATTAACAGTGGTTCGTGGAATGTGTATAATGAAAATCAAATAAATGTCATTAAAAATGACAAAGTAGACTCAATACGATCATCTATTGAAGGTCTAAAAGACAAGCTTTTTATCAATGATCTTAAAAAAGATCTTCAAGAATTCATAGATACAAATGTTGAATTAGATAAAAGCAATAATCATTTAAAAATCCCAACAATTAAAGACGCTCCCTCTTGGTTTCCGAAAGCTAACTTATCAAAAACGCAAACGGATTTAATAGCAACATCAGTTGATGGCGAAGAATTCATTTTTTTTGATTATTTTACAAATCATCGACTCCCATCTATCCAAACAGAAAATGGTTTAAACTTTCATGGAGGTTTAGTAGATAGGTTGGCTGGTTTATTTGCAAAAGGTCAGTATGTTCAGGCGTCTCTTGATGGTGAATTATCGATAGGAGAAGTGTCGAGTTTAACGGGTGTAGCCAAAGCAAAACGAGTTGACGGCAACGAATTTAACTTGTCAAATGGTGACCCTGTATTTCAAGGAGATACAATAACAGTTTCAAATTCTGGTGCGATTGGCCTGACATTTCTGGATAAAACCACGTTATCTTTATCTGAAGGTGGAAAGATGCTTTTAGATGAGTTGGTTTATAATCCTGAAACTGGGGATGGGAATATGACTATCGACATGGTTGAGGGTGCATTCAGTTTTATAAGTGGAGAGATAGCAAAAACTGGAGAAGATGCCATGACCATAAAAACGCCTGTTGCAACCATCGGAATTAGAGGAACTACAGTTGCCGGTAAAGCTGCGGTAGAAGGAAACGAAAACTCATTTACTTTACTTCAGGATGCCGATGGGGGAGTAGGGCAAATATCTATTAGTAATGCTGGAGGTACACAAATACTAGAACAAGTTGGTGCAACCACAAGTGTAGCAAGTTTTAATGCGCCACCACCTCCACCAATTATTTTAAGCGCTGCACAGATTCAAGCTAATTATGGAACAGCTTTAAACGTTTTGCCACCTACACCAACTGTAGCACCTACACCGCAAGAGGTTCCACCACAACAAGATCAACAGCAAGAAGAATCTCAAGAAGAAGATTCAGAAGAAGAATCTGATGAAGAAGGGAAGAAACTTCGGGAAGTTATGAAGAAGAAGGTTCTTTAGAAGGAGAAGAGCAATTAGCTGAGGAGGAGGAATCAACAGAGGAGGAAATAGCAAGAGCTGAAGAAGATTTGTTAGAGGAGGGTGACCCAGAGAACCGAGTACTTGCAGAAGAGGAGGTAGCCCTACCACCTGAAGAAGTTCAACCTGAAGGTGATGAACAAGCTGCTCGAGAAGCCTTTGATACTGCACTTTCAGCTGGAGCATCACCTGAAGAAGCAATGGCCGAAGCAGCTGCGGCAGGTGGTTTTGATGAATCTGTGGCTCGAGAATCAGCACTAGATAGTGGGCCATTAGGAGGCCCTCCTCTTTCAAACATTTTCTCCTGGAGTTGGGGGCCAATATTAGGTTCACAATTGGACCTATACCAATCAACGCTAGTCAAGTTCTGTAATGATACCGGTTTTGGAATGGGACCAGCCTTTGGATCTGCAACAATGGACGTATTTGGAGTGAGTTAAGTGGGAGATTTGAAAACTTTCTTCAAGGTGCTTCTGGTTTTGGAGACGAAATTTTTGGATTTCTGGATGAAAATCCTTATAGTCTTTCTGATACAGAGTCTTTTGAAAGTTATTTTTTTGACGATCCATCACTTTATGATGATTACAGGAAACAAGATTTTGATCAATCAACAGAAATCTCAAGTTCACAAACAACAAATACTTTTGATGGTACAAATTTAAACGACACTATTGATAAATCTTCTGAAACCGCAAGTGTTATAATAAATGGATTAGATGGAGCTGATACACTTGAAGGAGGGATAAATAATGACACAATTAATGGAGGTGATGGGATTGACAAACTAGTTGGTAATCAAGGTGATGATGTTTTAAGAGGTGATGATGGTAATGATTTTATTTTTGGAGGTGATGGTAAGGACAAATTGATTGGAGGTTTGGGCGATGATGAACTTAACGGTGGTGACCAAGATGATATAATTGTTGGAGGTCTAGGTAGTGATACCCTTTATGGAAATGATGGTGATGACAAATTTTATTATGAACCAGGTCACATAGATGGAACTTCAAAAGATGAAATAATTGACTTTAGAGCGAGCGGTAATGATTTGATTGTAGGTTCTCAAGCTCCCTCGTCAGCTTATAATCGAAGTTTAATACACACAGACTCGTCTCAGTTCGGTAGTAACTATGATATTACTAGTAACTCCAATGAGTTACCCTACGTATTCAATTTTACTAATGATTTGACAACAGCCATTGCTGAGAGTTCTTCTGCTCTTGCTAATCATTTCACTGGTTTTTCAATAAGTGTAAGTGGTAGTGGAACTAATGATTTTGAAAATGAATCAATGTATATAAGCGTAGGTGACGGAACAAGTACATATATTTGGTTTTGGACAGACACCAATAATCATCATGGGATGATAGCTGATAGCGAACTTGAACCAATAGCTAAACTAAGTAATTATGATAATGATAATTTAACTGGTAACGAATTTGTATTCCAAACAATTTCTGGAGTTTAAGTTGTTATATGTTTATTTTGAAGGTAAGAGAGTGATATTATAAAATAATATTATGAAGTTTTGGTTTCACATATTAAAAGAAAGTAACTCTCTAAATACTATTCTTTTATTGACTTTTTTTATCACTATAATGGGTTTATTAAGCCCAATCTTTATTATTCACATTTTTAATAGATATATCGCATTTGGCCTTCAGGGAACATTGTTTTTTCTATTATCAGGTGCTCTTTTAGTTGCAGTATTCGAGTATATATTTAGGAATATTAGGAGTAAAATCTTATGTGAACTTCTCATAAATCCAATAAAATTTTTTAAATTAGACCTAATCAAAACATTTTTTGAGAGAGAAAATAAAACCTCAAAAAGAAATTTTGTTGAAATAATTGATTTCAACAATAATTTTTTTCAATTCTTATCACCCAAAGTTCAGTCAAATCTTCTCGACTCAATTTTTGCAACTTTGATTATTATTATTCTTTTTTTTCTGGACCTATTATTAGCAACAATTTTTTTAATTCTTGTTATTATTTTCTTGTTGTTGCAACAAAGATTAATAAAAAATAAAAATCTAAACCTGGAAAAATTAAATTTATCTAAGAATGATAAATTAATAATTAAAGAGATTGGAACTAATCAAGAGCTTTTAAAATCTACTTTAGCATTTAAATATTCTGGATATTATCTAGAAAATTACTTAAATAAAAAATTAAAAATTGACTCTTCAACTGCAAATTTTGATGCTCAACAAATTTCCATAACCAGTTTTTTTGTTTTGTTATCATCAATTATTACAATTGGATTTGGGAGTATCTTTGTCGTGAATGGAAATCTTTCTATTGGTAGCCTGATAGGATTCAACATATTTGCTACTCGAGCTTTGGGTACAATTTCATCGCACAAAATTCATATTCTATTATTGAGAGAACAAATATGTATCTTAATGATTGCCAAGATTTTTTCAAAAACTCTAAAAATAGAGTTGAGGGTATGCAACTAAGTAAAATTATAGGGAATTATAAACTTAAAAATGTAAACTACTCTTTTGATAATGATAATAAGTATATAATTAACAATTTCTCTGCTAATTTTAATTCTTCAGAAATTTCAGTTATTAGCGGAGCGAATGGCTCTGGAAAGACCACAATTGCAAAATTACTCATGGGACTAATTAATCCAGAATCTGGAGATATTTTATTAGATGAAACTAATTTGGAGAAACTATCATTGCAATGGTATAAGAATCAAGTAGCTTATATACCTGAAGATGTTGAAGTGTTAAATTCATCTATTTTAAATAATATTTTAATATCCAACCCTGATCTGAATGAGCAAGAGGTAAGTAGACTGCTTCAAAATGTTGGATTAGATAAAGAGTTAAAAAAATCAGATTTAACAATAACTGATTCTATAAATAAAAATTATTCAAAAGGGATTTTAAAAAAAATACATATTGCACGGTCGATTTCAAAAACCTATCAAGTTTATATTTTTGATGATCCGTTATTATATCTAGATAAATTAGGTAAAAATATGGTACTTAAATTGATAGCCTCATTAAAAAGAGCTGGAAAAACCGTAATTTGTTTTTCAGAAGATACGGAAATTATTAAATTAAGTGATAAACAAACTAATTTAGGGTGAAAAAATGACAGAGAAATGGGTAAAATGGAATTTATTTAAAAACGATGAAAAACCAAAAAACGTTATTAGTAAAAGACTTAAAGTATCATTAATTCTTTTCTCACTTATTTTTTTGCTACTAGTGAATTTAAAAATTATTGAGGTATTAAGCTTAGCTGACGGAAAAATAATACCCCAAGGAAGAATAAAGTATGTGCAACATTTAGAGGGTGGAATAGTTGAAGAAATACTAATTAGTGAAGGTGAAAAAGTTGAAATAAATCAACCTTTGGTTATTTTATCGAAAGAAAAAGCAAGCTCTGAATTTGAGGAAATTAATTCAAGACTTAAATCAATTGATTTGTCGATACTAAGAGTTAATTCTGAAATAAATTCTAATAATTCAATAGAAATTCCTGAAAATAAAAATAATTTATTTGATGAGGAATTAGTAAAATCTGAAAATGAACTTTTTCAAAGTAGAAGAAAAGCAATCAACTCTGAAATAAAGTCTAAGAAAGCAAGTATTGATAAAGCTAATAAAAATCTCAAAAATTTAAAAAAAAGATTAAAAATCGTTAAAGAACAAGAAGATATTAGTCAAAAATTGTTAGAAGTTGAAGCAACAAATAGGTTAAAGCATTTAGAAATTTTAAGAGAAAGGCAAGAGGTTGAAGGAAGTATCGACGAACAACAATCTATAATTGATTTGAGCAAAAATGACTTAGAAAAAGTGCAAAACAATTATATAGAAGAATTAAATATCGAGTTGTCACAGTACCGAAAAGAAAAAGAAGAACTTAATAAAAGAATTCAGAAATATTCAGACAGCTTAAATAGAACTGTTTTAAAAAGCCCTGTATCTGGAACAGTAAAACTTGTATCAGTAAATTCTAAGGGAGCTATAGTCGCTCCTGGTGTAACTGTTGTTGAAATTGTACCTGAAAATGAAAAACTAATAATTGAGGCAAAATTACCTTTATCAGAAATTGGATACGTAAAAAAAAACCTTGAAGCAAAAATTAGACTGAATACACCTGAAGGCTCTAGGTTTAGATCAATAAAAGGGAAAGTTGTTTTTGTAGGTGCTGACAGAATTTCTAGTAAAGATGAAGAGGGTTTTTATTTAGTCAAGGTGGAAACCTCTGAAAACTCTTTTGCACGAAAAAACGAGGAATATAAACTTTTGTCTGGTGTTCCAGTTATGGTGGGAATTATAACTGGTAAAAGAAGTTTTATGGATTATTTCTTAACGCCTTTTATAACCGGTGCTAGCTTTGCATTATCTGAAAGGTAAATTATTTTACAGAAGATTTGGAAATTGTTTCAGATTTGAAAATTACGCCATTTTTTTGAGAATTGAGTTTTAAATGTTTGTAAAGCTCATCAAAAATAACATTTCCTTTTCTTTCTTTGACAATGAGAGTAAGAATATCTGCTTCACTAGCATTACCAAATTGCTGTATGTCAAACATATCTGTGGCTCTTCCATTAGCATAACCCACTGAAATAACGTCTGAGTTTTCAGAAAACTTTTTAACAACTTTTTGTCCTAAACCTTTTTTTATTAAGCCACCAATTTCAATAAACTTTGACATATTTATCCTCCAGCTCGTTTAATGACATCTTTAGGTATATAAGTCGCAACTCTGTCAAGTTTAACCATCCACATTATACCTTTACCAGGTGTATCAAGATTGCCGGCTAAATACATTGATTCAAAGACTCTGTTCGATTGTTCTTTAGAAACTATAATTCTTATTATTTCTTTTTGTTCATCTATAGTTACGCCAAGAAGTCCCATTCTATCCCTAATGCCTGTACCCCTGGCATAATTAATTGTTGCACCTTGCGCTCCAACACTGGTGGCAGCATCTATGATTTTATCGGCTAGACCACTTTCAACAACACAAGTGATTAAAAAAACGTCTGTTAAATAAGTGATATCTCTGGCCATAATTTTTTCCTTTTAGTTATTTTTTTTGTTTAAATTGTATATATAGTCCCATTAGGAGTACAGCAAGAATTGGACAAATACTTGCCATAGATAGAATACCAAAACCTTCAGTGGCGGATACAGCATTTCCTAGACCCAGACCCATAGCCAGAACAAGTGGTACGGTTACCGGGCCGGTTGTGACTCCAGCGCTGTCCCAGGCGACATTAACAAATTCTTCAGTTGAAAAGTAAGTTAAAACAATTGCAAGAAGATAAAGTGGTATTAAAACGGTTGCTAAGTCAAAAGCAAATACAATTTTTCCAACACCTAAGGCTATCCCAAATGCAACACCTCCAGCAACGCTATACATTAACATTGACTTTTTGAAAGCACCATTGGTAAGCTCTTGAACTGTCAAACCAAGAGCATTAAGTGCGGGCTCAGCAAGTGTTGCTCCAAATCCTAAGAGCCAAGCGAAAAGAATTACTATAGTTAAACCCAATAATTCGTTATAAATTGGTGATACTTCACTTATTGGGACTTCCATAAAGGCAGCAGGAAGATTGGTTCCAGCTTGCCCACCTATAGCTCCTAAACCATATGTGAGTCCAATATTGAAGACACACATCCCAACAATGGACAAAGTTAACCCATAAGTTGTTATCATATTGTTAGGAAGTTTAGATCTAAGGATTACAAAAAGCACAATCATTAAAAATATCACAAGTGGAAGTATTGCTCGAACTCCTCCAATAATTTCAACAAACGGGGTTTGTGACCACTTAGAAACCTCTCCTATGGTCATATCTGAAGCCATACTAGTCGAAGCAATTATTTCCTCAACTGAGATTGTCTGAGAAACATGTATAGCAAGAATCAGAACAGCGATAATTGGAAATAATGAAGCCATTGTAACGACGCCGAAACCAGAAAGAGATGAATCTCCTTTACCAGCTGATGCTGCAATTCCAATACCTAGTGATAGCACAAGAGGTACAGTAACTGGTCCAGTTGTAACAGCACCACAATCCCAAGCTAATCCAAGAATAGTTCTTAAATCAGGATTACTCCATACATATGCAGTAAGAATTATTGTTGGTGCAAGAGCTGCATAAATCATAGGTTTTAGAGACCAACCTTTGACAAACCTTATTGTTCCAATGATGGCTGCTAGTCCAACACCAGCACCGACCATTACAACTAAGGTTTCACTTCTATTGTTTAGTATCTCATAAAGATACGGTGCGTCCTGAGGATTTATTGACGAACCAAATGCTTTGAGTGCTCCAATAGCTGGTTCCGCATAAGTTACCCCCACCCCAAGTATTCCAATAATAATTAAAACAAGAACCATTGGTGCTTTTTTTGGTAATGTATCACCAATTACATTGCCAAATGGCATTAAACCGGTTTTAAGACCTTCCATAAAAATTGCCAGGCCTATTATTACTGCAATCAATCCTAGACAAATTGTTGTTGCTGAAGAGATTGGTTGTCTTAAAATTAAAAGTTGAAATAGAAATAAATATGCTGCAAGTGGAACAACAGCTTTAATTTGTTCCATAACTCTAGAAATTGTGTATGGGCTAAAGAGTAAGTGCCTTGGCAGGAGATACTTTAATTTTTTGAGGCTTTAGTGATTTTCCTTTAGTTGCCTTCGGAGTGAGAAGATTATAACTTAAAGATTTATGATTAATCTCTGATTCGTGAATATAATCTGAATATTTCATAATTTATCATAACATATTGTAGAAATTAATAAAATCTTTATTCAACATGACTTGTTGACTTCTCTAATCTGTAAAGAATCATGTTTTGTTATTTTTTTAATTATTTGATTCTCCGACTCTATAACCTCATCTATTTCATCATGAGAATAAAGTACATTTTGAAACTCATTTCTTTTAGCAAGTTCTTTACATAAATTTAAAATTACTTTTGGGCGCTTTGAACCAGAATTAATTAGCTCATCAAGATTTTCTTTACTTATAGATATCAACTCTGTGGATTGACTTGAGTAATGTTGCGCTTCTGTTTTGTTGTAAAATTAAAGCCATTTCACCAAAAACCTCTCCATCTCTCATAGATCCAACTTTTTTTCCATCAACTACTACATCAAGCGCTCCAGAAACTATCATGTAAGCTTTATCGCCCTTGTCGCCTTGATTAAAAAGCGTCTCGCCCTCTAACATCAAAACTTTTGTTGTTTTTCCGTGATTAATTTCTTTCAAGAAAATATCCTTTGAGATAATCTATAGTGAATCTGAAGCGCTAAAGCTCTTATTACGTTGGGAGAGTCGTGAGTTAGTTTTACAAGATCGGCTTTAGTAATTGGAAGTTTTTGGTTGTCGGATTTTCCTAATTCCTTTGACATTTCATTAATTACTTTATGAAGATCTATGTTAGAGGATAATAAAATAGCTTCCAAAGCCTTTCTTTTTATTTCCACAATTTCACTTGGTACAATTGCTTTTATACTTGCAGTTCTGTTTTCATTTAGGATTAAAGACAATTCTCCAAAGATTTCACCTGTTTCAATTTTTCCAATTTTTTTTCCTTCAATTTCTGCAACTAGTCCACCTGAAATAACTAAAAAGGCTGTTTCACCTTTTTCACCCTCTCGAACAATATATTGATCTGGAAGAACTCTTATCTTTTTTAAACCCATTTAAACCTAATATTTTATTTAGAAGTTGCCACAAAAACACCATCCCAATCTTTTGGGGGAGGATACTTTTTATATTCATTAATTCGTTCCGTCATCATTTCATAGTAATCTTTCATTAAATTTTTACAAAGTGTTTTTGCCTGAGTCATTTCCTCGATAGCATCTTTCCAATTTTGATTAAAATAGTGATTTAATACATTTTTGTGTTTTTTTTCAAGATTTTTGAAATCAACACTATTTTTAAAACTTGGATCACCGAGCAAACAAAAAATTGATACAGCTTCTTTTTTTCCTTTTACTGCTAGCATATCAAGTTGAAGCGTAGCAAAAGTATCTTTAACAGCATCGTTTGTTTCTTGTCCAATAACTGTTTTAACTCCATAACCTTTTGATTGACCTTCAAGACGTGATGCTAAATTGACTGCGTCTCCAAGTACTGAATAGTCAAATCTTTGGTCTGATCCCATGTTTCCAACAACACAACCTCCAGTATTTAGTCCAATTCCAATTTTTAATTCCAAAAAATCTTTATTTTCTGACTTCGCTTCTTGCTCTCTGATATCGTTAAGTTCTTTCAGTGCTTTATGCATACTTAATGCTGCTTCACAAGAAACTTGCTCATGTTTATCAACATCTATAGGTGCATTCCAAAAAGCCATAATACAATCTCCCATATATTTATCGATTGTTCCGTTTTTATTTATGATTTCATTAGTAAGAGGAGTTAAAAATCTGTTTATAAGTTTTGTTAGGCCTTGAGGATCTGATTTAAAAGCTTCTGAAATTGTTGTAAATCCTCTTACATCACAAAAAAGAAATGTCATTTTTTTTGTTTCTCCACCCAAAACTAATTTATCAGGATCTTCAGCTAATTGCTCTACTAAAGCAGGGGATAGATATTGAGAAAATGCACCTCTTATTTGTTTTTTCTCATTGGCATCTCGTAAGTAGTTTGCAAAGGTGTTACTAAAATAAATTACAAAAGTTGTTACACCTGCAAAGGTTGGATCAAATAAAGTTTTATGCTCAGTAAATAACCTTACACTAATATAAAATGCAGAACTTATTATGGTTACAAGTAATGAAATATTTACAATTGGACCAAACCTTAATGCAGACACTGTGATAAATAATGCAAGCAAAATTGTAAAGAGTGCTTCATAAAATTTCATATTTGCACCAGATTTCAAAAAAGGTGATCCTGAAATTTTAACTTTGTTTTTTTCAATTATTGCTTCTTCTTCACTTAAACCTTTTTTTAATGCATCTTTATAAACTTTTTCAGAATTTTTTGTAGATGTATAATAAAGAATTGCTGAAATGACTGTATCAATGAGATTTGCATGAATTTCAACACCTGGCATTCTTTCATCGACTGGAGTGGGTCTAATATCCTTTAATCCAGTGGCCGATGTGCCTAATATACCAAGTTTTCCCTGTAATCTATCTTTGCCAACCCTTCCTTTAATTATATCCACTGCACTTACATAATACCTTGATTTACCTTCTTAACTTTTCCAGCATCTGAATCACCATAATAAATCCACACTCTACCATTCTCATCAGTGGAATGCAGCATTTCCAATAGCTTTAGTTTGAATTATTATTTCTTAATTCCCGTCAAACCTGTCCTAGTGGCAATACTATTTCTTGAAACGCAACCCTTATCATATCAAGCCCAAGAGTTGGTCTGATTTCACCTGCAACATTTGATATTAAAGGTACTCTTCTAATAATACCATCTGGTTCCTGTGCAACTGAAACTGTACCAGACCCAGAAGCAGCTTTTTCAAACTCTGTCACATTAGCAAGCAATCCAGGATAAGATATCAACCATTCCTTTGGATTTTTACCTTTGCCAACAAAAACTTTTACAGATGAATCGTTTATATCATTTCTGTTTGCATCACCTTCAACATCCAAGCCAGAGTGCCCAATTACTACAGGAAAGTCATTCATAGCTTCCGTGGCTAAAAACTCATTAGAAGGAAGTTCACTTAATAGCTTGGCAATTTTTGGGTTTCTTTTTTCTAAATCTTGAGAAATTAAATCAGGTGAAGTTCTGTCTTTTTCTGCAAAGAGAACATCTAGACCTAAAACCAGCATGCCTGACTCTTTAGATTTTTTAAAAAGATCGGCAAGTACAGTTCTTGGCCATGGCCATTGACCGATTTCTCTGAGAGATTTTTCGTCAATATCTACTATTACGGAATAAGTTTGCCCATCTGTAGACCTTGGGAATTTTTTTTGAAGAACATCAAAATATTTTAGTCTTAGAACTTCTACTATTTCAGGATCAGCTATACGAATCAAACCAAAAAGAATAGCCATTACTAATGAAGCAATAGTAACAATAAGTCTAAAACTTAGCTTTAATTTTATCATGGTTCTGCAAAACTATTACCAAGAGTTCTTATAAGTGGGTAAATAAAATACGTAATTAATCTTCTTTGCCCAACTCTAAACTTTCCTGAAACTTTCATTCCTGGCATTAAATTAAATCCTGGAGGAATATCTTTTAACTCATTTTCTGTTATTTGAGCCCTAGCCCTATAAAAATTTCCAGGTTTTCCATCGACATCTTTATCAATTGTGTCAGCAGAAACATAAATAAGCTTTCCTTTTAATTCACCATGTTTTTGTGCTGGAAGGGCATTAAGTTGAATTTTAACAGATGTATCCGGAATTAGTTTGCTAATATCAGAAGGATCAACATCAAAAACAGTTAATAACTCCACACCTGTTGGTACCAATGTAACAACACTTTTACCTTGTGTTATAACTGCTCCAGGATATAGAGAATGAAGGTCTAGAATCATTCCGTCAGACGGCGCTCTTACCACGACATCAGTTTGTTGTCTTTCAAGTTTTTTAACATCCTCTTGTAGAGACATTCTTTGATCCTCTAATCCAACAAGCTCATCGTTTATTCCTCCAAAAAATTGGCTGTTATATTCTTTTCTATTAGATTTTAATTCGCTTAGTTTATTGCTAGTTTTTGTAAATTCTTTTTCTAAAGACAACCTTTTGTTTTTTTCAGCTAAAACTTGTGACTCTGCTACAAGATCAAGTTCAAATAACTCCAACTTTGAATCTTCCAGCTGCTTTTGTATATCAAGTTGTTCTTTGATAAACTTTAAATCGTCTTCTGTGGAACCTATTTGCTGATCTAATGAAGCAATCTTTGCTAAATATTGGTCTTTTTTATCTTTAAAGATTCGGCTCTGTCTTTCGTCATTTGGATTTGCAACCGAGACACTATTCCTTAACAATGACTGCTTTTTTAGTCTATCAATTTTTGAATTTACAACTGAAAGCTGATAATCAAGTTTCATTTTATCAGCTCTTTGAAGTGTAGCATCGAAAGTTACGAGTGGGTCTCCTTGATTAACACTCTCACCTTTTTTTACAAGTATTTCTTTGACAACAGAATTATAGTTTGATTGCACCTCTACATTTGGGACAACGGTGGTAATCTTTCCAGAAGCAGAAATTGTAGTATCAATTTCGGAAATAGTGCCCCAAGTAATTAAAAATAAAACTAGGAAACCAAATGAATAAACTGACATTTTTACTGAACGTGGTACCTGCTTTGTTTTAATTCTATCAATGTCGTCATCAAATTCATCTAATAACTCACTCATCATTTTTTTCTTTGATCTATTTTCTTTTTCCTCCTCAGTTAAAACTTCTTCTTGATCTTTGTTATTTTCATTTTCATTTCCAGATTCAAAAGCATCCACAGATAATTTTTCGTTTGCATTTCTGGCATAGCTTGCAAGCTGCTGCATCATATTAAAAGCTGTTTGTGGAGAGTTTTTGAGATAACCTAATAAAGCATTTTGATCAATTTCTTTTACCGTTGTCTCAACTGTTGCTCTTGCCATTGCACTTCTTGGTTGTTTGTCAATTAATGCCATTTCTCCAAATAACGCCCCTTTTTCAAGTATTGATAAAGTGACGTATTCGTCACCGTTGAATTTGCATACCTCTATTTTTCCTTTTACTATTTGATAGGCATAGTCACCAACTTCACCTTCTCTAAAGAGTACATCACCAGCAGCTAAATTTCTTACAGCGGGTTGAATATTTTTTTTTTCGGCCATTTTTTGTTACCCGGCCTTCTTTAAAGATTTAATTTTGTTTTCAACACCTAAAATAGACATTTGCTTATTATACGTTTGACCAAAATAGCCTGAAATTTGTCTTAATTCTTCAAAAGAACCTTGTTGAGATATTTTTCCTTTTTCAAGCACAAAGATTTTATTACATAGTCGAAGGTGCCAAACTCTGTTTGACACTATAATTATTGTTCTACCAAGAGCAATATCTGATAGTGCATCGTATAATTTTATTTCACTGTCAACGTCAAAACCTGTGAAAGCATCATCAAGTATCATAATACGAGGGTTTCTAATAAGTGCTCTAGCAATTGCTAGTTTTTGTCTTAAGCCAGTTGCAAGATTTGTAGCATTTTCTTCTAAGAATGTTTCATATCCATCAGGATAGGACTCAATTTCTTCATGTGCGAAAACTTTTTTGGCAGCCCAAGTTATTCTGTCCATAGAGGAATTTGGCATTGCACTAGCTATTGTTTCCCTTATTGTTCCAGGAAAAAAATAACTATCCGTTCCAACTAATGAAACTTGTGATCTTACATGACTCAGGTCCAATAAACGTAGATCTATATTATCAAGAGCTACGATTCCAGCTTGCGGTCTATATAAACCTTGAATTAGTTTTGCAATGGTACTTTTCCCACAGCCACTTTTACCAGTAATACCAATTATCTGTCTTGGATTAATTTCAATATCAATATCATTTAATACTTTTGTGTTGTCGTCGTACCCAAACTCAACATTTTTAAAACTAACCTGTCCCATTAATTGAGGTTTTTGGCCTCTGACAGTTGTTTCGGAGTTTGCATCCACTATTCCTGATATGATCTGAAGGGATTGAACTAATTTTGTTATTTCTGTTTTTAGCGTAACTAGATCAATTATTGGCTTTGAAACTCTGCCGGCAAGCATATTAAAACCTACTAAAATTCCAGCTGAAAGAGATCCAGAAAATACAAGATGCACCCCGACAAAAATAACCATTGCAGTCATAAGTTGATTTATAGTTGATGAAATGTTGTTTAAAACTGCTGACTTTTTTTGCATTTCTTCATTTGCAATAATATAATTTGCTTCCAAATCTCTCCACTGATCTTTCAAATTAGGTTCAAGAGCAAGTCCCTTTACATTCTCAATTCCGTTTACAGCAACAGAAATAAATTCTTGTCGTTTTGATTCAGCCTTACTTAAACCAGCGAGAGAATCTCTTTGTTTTTTTGAGTAAAACATTGATGCTAAAGCTCCTAAAATACTGAATGAAAACACAACAATAAATAGTAATGGACTATAAAAAAATAGAATCGGAACAAAAACAAGTAAACTAATTGAGTCTAGTGCTGTTGAGAAAACTTTTTGAGTCAGAAGGCTTTTGATCTGAGATATTTGTCCCGTGAATCTCAAAAAGGTAGCTGATTCTTTATGAAACCTTTGCATTGGTAAAGCAATTAATTTTTCAAAAACTTTAACTGAAAGTTTGGCTTCAACTTTTTGTGAGAAAAAATCAAGAAGATATGATTTTAAATACCCAAGTATTCCATTAAATACATACGCAACAACTACACCTGAAGTTATAACATATAAAGTTGAATAAGCTTCATAGTTTACAACCTTATCCAAAACCAACATCATGAAAACAGCTGGTATGACTGCAAAAATATTTAAAATTAAAGCTACGATTACAACCTGAACCATAACAGATTTGTTCCTAAATGACTCACCAATTAACCATCCAATTTTTAATTCGCTGTCTTCTTCAAATTTTTTAAGCTTGGCTTTCAAAAGAATAACTTCTCCATCCCATCCTTTTTTTAATTCTTTTAAATTTATTTGTTGGGGTTTGGGACTGGTAACACCAGTATCAAGGCATAAAACTGACTTGTCATCGTCTTTTTCACCTTGAATGACTCTTAAAGCTATTATGTACCTTCCATTTTTAAGCCTTAAAATTTGTTGTTTTTTTGATAAGAGCTTTATTAGTTCCTTTTCGCTGATTTTGGTTGCTTTTGCTTTTAAATCAAAGGATTGAGCTAAGTCACACATTTCAGAGGTTCTAAGCTCTCTATCTTCAATTTGAAATCTTTCTGGGATATCATTCGGACCAATATGAACACCTAGTTGTCTTGCAACTAGAATAATTGATTTTTGAGAACCGCGCATCGCTTCCATGAGAATATAATATATTAATTTTTGATTTAATCAAAAAAAAAACCCCCTTAGAAACTCTAAGAGGGTTTTTAATTTATAAAAGTATAGGCTTTAGACTACCTCACCACCGTCATTTGGATCGTCTGGAGGTGGAGGCATATCTGCGGGCATATCACCTGGCATTGGCCCAGGATCTCCTGGAGGAGGTCCTTCTGGACCTTGATGTGCTCCTGCATCATCCATGTGTGATTCATGTCAGCCTATCTCCAGGAGGAGGTTTTCTCCGGAGGAGGCCCCCTTCACCAGCACCAAAACCGTGGATCGTTAGGATCGTGTTGTGGCATATCACCTGGAGGAGGTCCGCCAGCGGCCCACCTTCAAAATAAGGGGTCCCCTTCACCACCAGGAGGTGGCGGAGGCATTCCGTCTCCATCCATATCCATGCCTGGAGGCGGTCCGTCTGGTCCCATGCTGGTCCCTGGTCCACCCCCATATCACCTGGAGGCGGTCCGTCTGGTCCCATACCACCTGGTCCCATGTCACCCGGAGGCGGTCCGTCTGGTCCCATTCCACCTGGCCCCATATCACCTGGAGGCGGTCCGTCTGGTCCCATACCACCTGGTCCCATGTCACCTGGAGGCGGTCCGTCTGGTCCCATAGCACCTGGCCCCATGTCACCTGGAGGCGGTCCGTCTGGTCCCATTCCACCTGGCCCCATATCACCTGGAGGCGGTCCGTCTGGTCCTTGCCCAGCCATATCACCTGGAGGAGGTCCGCCTTCACCTGGAGGCGGTCCTTCTGGTCCTGGCCCTGCCATATCACCTGGAGCCCCTGGTAAATCACCCGGAGGCGGAGGTGGGGGTGCATCAGCACCTGGTCCCATGTCTGGAACAGGAGGCATATCTGGACCAAAATCAGAGCATGGTCCGTCAGGACATCCATCTAAATGAGTATCCATAACCTCAGAAACAGCGTCAAAAGCGTCTGCTGCACTTGCACCAGGGTTTTCAGCCATAAAATCGTTGTATGCACCTTGAGCGGTGTCAGCCATGTTCATCATAACTTCCGGCGGCATTCCACCATCAGTCATAACGTCCATTGCTGCAGTCATACATTCGTCAAAACTACCTCCACCCTGCATCACGTCAAATGCAGCTGAACCTGCGGCATCACCGAGATCCATTAGTTCAGGAGGCAGGTTAGTAAATTCTGCCATAATAAATTCCTTTATTAAATTGTAAGATTAAATTGTGTTAATACTTTTAAAAAGTCGATACAGTCTAATTTTAAGCTTATTTTATTTTTAAATTTTAATCAAGCTTTAAATTAATTTTTATTTTTCAATTGTTTCAAAATTTAGAATTCCGCATAATTTTAATAATTCGAAGGATGAAATAATTAGTTGATATTGTGCGTTTACTAAATTTGATTCAGAATCTGTTAGTTCTTTTTGCGCATCTAGAATTTCTAATGTTGTTCTGGTACCAACACTTGCTTCTTTTGTTACTCCCTCAACTGCCATTAAATTTGACTCAACTGAAACCTCAAGAGAATTTATACTTGATTTTGAACTTTGTATTTTCTTCCATGCCGAATTAATTTGAAATTGTAAGTCAAGTTTTTTGTCTCAATTGATTTAATAACAGTAAGAGCAGAATCTTTTGATTTTTCTAAATTCAAAAAATTATGTCCTTTGTTAAATAATGGAACTGTAACATTGGCAGTTACTGAGTATGAATCTGTTCTTTCAACTGTTCTTGAGGAGTCAAGTGATTTTCCTACTGAACCAGACAAAGAAAATTCCGGTGCAAAGTTTAAATTATTTTTTCTTACATCCAATTTTGAGTTCATAAGTTGTAATTTTAATTTTCTATAATCTGGGTTCTTTTCTAAACCTGTTTTTATTGAATCTTCCAGAGATTTTGGAAGTTTTGGTATTTGACCAAATTTTAACCAATCTTTTGGATTGGCGTCGACAATTTGCGCATTATTAGAATCAAACCATTTAATATCTGGAGCTCTACCAACAATTGTTTTAAAATCAGAAATTGAAATTTCTAAGTTATTTTCAGCTTCTATTCTCTTTGAAGTAGCACCTGCTAATCTTGCTTTAGCTTGAAAAACGTCAGTTTTAGTTACGTCTTTAAATTCGAATCGTTTTTCAGCAGCATTTAGTTTTTTTTCAAGAGTATCTTCGTTCCTTTTTGAAACATCTAAAAGAAAATAATCCTTTAAAACAGTATAATAAGCTCTACTAGCTTTAAATAAAACATCTTGGACTGTGGCGTAAAAGGTTAACTTTGCGATGTTCAAGTTATTTTTAGCTTGCTTAAAAATTTATAGCTTTTGTGTAACCTAAAGGTTGAGATAAATCTACGTCGAAAGTGGTTGGGTTGAAAGCGCTATCATTAATTCGAGATGTATCAGGATTGCTTTTTGAAATTTTCCTTCCTTGTGAAGCTGAAAAGTCAAGGGATGGTAGAAAATCTGTTTTGGAAATTTTTAAATCTTTTTCTGAAATTTTTAATTCTGTTTTACTTTTTTCAATGTCCGGATAAAACTTATATGCATCTTTCAAAACATCGGAGAGTTCTTCAGAAATTGAAATAATAGGAAAAAATATCGATGCTAAGATAACCAGATTTAATTTGGATTTCACTTCTAAATTTCCATTTCCTCAAAATTAAACTAATATTAAAGTAACTTCGAATTAACAACAACATTTAAAAGAAAAATTTAAATTTTTCGCTTTTAATTCACCAATTCATATATTATAAGCAGATTAATCGGGGAGTAGCGCAGCCTGGTAGCGCATCTGTTTTGGGAACAGAGGGTCGCAGGTTCAAATCCTGTCTCCCCGACCATTAAGTTTTTGGAAAGCATTGATATTGACCTTTATGGGAGAAAGTTATGTTTAAAAACTATTTTGTTGCAATTTTTATTATCAGTAATTGGATTTTCTGCTTCAGCAAACGACTATTTTAAAGCTCTAGAGCTTTTTAATAAAAAAATGATAGAACAATCTATCATTCACTTTAAGAAAGTAGCTGAAGACGAGAATCATGAAAAAAGAAGTGATGCAATGTTTAATATTGCTCTTATCTATGATAATGGTTTTGGAATTCAAACTGATAAAACTAGAGCACTATATTACTATGAATCTGCTTCAGAACTTTCAAACAAGTATGCTTTATTTAATTTAGGTTGGATGTATTATAATGGAGAAAACGTAAATAAAGACGTTTTCAAAGCATATGAATTATATAAAATGGCGTCAGATTTTGGTCATCCAAGAGCAATGTATAATTTAGCTAATATGCATTTTACTGGAACAGGTACTGTTAAAGATTTAAAGATGGCTTATAAATTATTTTTAAAATCAAAGATGCATGGAATCCAAGAAAGTGAATATTTTATTGAACAAATTGCAATTTCTTTAAAACCTGAGGAGTTAAATCTGCTTAATAGAGAGTTTGAATCATTGATAGAAAAAAAAATTGTTTTACCGCCTATAAATTAAAAAGATATCTTACTAATACTAATATTAAGTAAAATGAAATTAGGAAGCATAGAATAACTATTGAAAACTTATTTTTTTTAAACTTTAAAAAAAAATTTGTAAGTCAGGTATGTATCAATAATTGCAAGTATAAATGCAAATAGATAGATATTCATGAAACTGAATAAACTATATTTTAAAAATAAATTTTTATAAATATGCAGTAGATTGTTATATTTATATTACTTCCTCCCCAATATTAATCATAAAAAGGCGTTTTTTTTCTAAAAACGCCTTTTTATTTTTTTCACAGTTATAACGCTTAATATATTGATCTTTATAAGTTATCCATTTGTTTGTAGAAATATTAAAGGTGCTCCTAGTATTAAAAATATCATTATTAAAAATAATTTCATTTCTTCCAAATAAAATTACATTATCAAAAAATCCTCCTGAATAATTTCACTATAGTTTGATCTTTAAAGTTAACAATTTTTGAAAAGTCTCTGCTTAATCCTATGTCTAAGGAGGAATTTATTTCTGAACATACAAGTTTAAAGTCTTGGCTTATTACAGACTTGTTAAATAATAAAATTATAATTATCAAAATTTTAATCATATTACAATAACTTGGCGACCCCGGTACGATTCGAACGTACGACCTACTGCTTAGAAGGCAGTTGCTCTATCCAGCTGAGCTACGGGGCCGAATAAGTCTATTTATACATAAAGATACTAGAGATTGAAATATTTCTTTTTTTTAACTTTATTATTTTAAATATTAATAATTTTCTTAAATTTTTTTTTGATTATATCAAATTTTTCTTTTAATTCTTAAGAATGTACGAAGGATTCATAACATTATTATTTAACAAACATTTGTACATTTTATCAATCAGAGAATCAGAGAGGTTTGGACGTAGAATATTAAAATAATTAATTTTTTTTTTTATTTGATTTAATTTTTTTTTTACATCTATTTTTTTTAAATTTTTGTAAGACTCTAATTCCTCACCACACCACAAAAACTTAAGTTCATAATGTGAGTTAATTTTACTGTAAGTTAAAATTTTTGGTTTTTCTAACTTACTTGAATCAAATTTGGACAGTTTATCATCAATTTGATCAATATAATCTAAAGAATTTTCAATATATTTTAATGCAACTTTTTTTTCACGATAATATTTCTGTTCAATATTTCTTGTATCTTTGCCTATAACATTATTAAAAGGATCATAAAAATTTATTTCTATACTATCTTTAAATTTTATTTTTTTTTGCTTTAAGTTATTTTCTTTTGCACTCAAATTGAAACACTCAATTATATCTGGGTGAGAGAGGTCAGGTTTTATAACTGAAATTTTTGAATAAAAATTCTTCATTGCCATTAATACATTTAAAACATCTTTTTTTTCTATATTTGTTTGAGATCTTATAATTTTTTTTGACCATCTAAGGTGAACATGAAAAAGATTTAACATGAAATTTGAAGTCTCCCAATGATAAGAACTTCTTTTGTTTAGAAAATATCTGGTAAAAAAAATTCTTTTCTTGGAATTTATTCCACTCTTCAATAGAAATTTGAATATCTTTTAATGCTTGTTCTTTATGTGGTTTTAAAAAATTACTTTTTTTTTGATTTTGAAGAATGTTTGTCATTTTTTTTTCTCATTATAAAGACTGGAAATAATGTTATAAACGAAATTACAAGTGAAGCTATTAAAATAACAATCATCCAGTATGTGGTTGCAATTTTTTCACAAAGATCTTTATTCGTTATAACGAAATCTTCGTTACATTTTTCGTAGTTATTGAATAAGTGATGAATAAGTTGTGTGTCTGAAAAGTAAATTAGGTTAATTAAGTACCCAAAAGAAATTAAAAAGAGCGTAAGAAAAATAATGCCTATCAAACATAGAAAGAGTCTCAGAAGGAAAAAAATCATGTTATTTTAATATGAATATGTTACTAATTTTTGATTTTATATTCTAATTCATTGACATGTCTTTGAAATCTATCTTTTAGTGTTTTGTGATTTTTTAAGAATTTTTTTAATTTATTACAAAGTGTTTTGTAGTACCACAAAATATCGTTAGTTGTTTGTAAATGATTTTTCCATAATTTTTTTCCAATTTTATTATGATCGTTTATCATACAACTAACACTATGAAGTTTATCACATAAAATTACAAAAAGAGAAGATTGAGATTTTTTCTGAATTGTTTCTAAATATTCTTTTTTTTTTTCAAGCCATTGATCATTTTGGTTATCCAAATCCTCGTAATCAGAACATTGCTTTACTATATTAAAAACTTTAACACCGAATTTCTTTTTTATAAAATTTGACTTTTTATTTATATCTTCTAACTCAAAATAATCGTGAATTAATGCTGCAATTGCTTCATCAGTATTTCCATTATTTTCTATTATCAAATTACTAACTGAAGACAAATAATTAAAATATGGAAATTTTATTCCTTTTCTGTATTTATGCCGATAAAAGTTATATGAAAAGTCCAATGCTCTTTTGTATTGAATTAAGTCTAATTTCCCCATGTTATAATTAAATGTTTAAAAGATTATAATTTATTGTTCAAAAGAGTAATATCAGCATTGGAAATTTTTTTAAATGTTTTTGTAAAAATTATTTAAAGTTTCAATGTGTGTTACAGTTGCTTTTGCATTACCTTCAACATTGTAACCGCCCTCTAAAATTGACAGAATTCTTCCATTACAATGCTTTTCGGCTATTTGGAGCGCAATTGTTGTCAGTGTTTTAAATCCTTTATCTGAAACTTCAAAGCAACCAAGAGGATCATCCTTTCTACTATCAAATCCAGCAGATATTAAAATAAAATCAGGTTTAAAAATATTTGCTTTTTTTACTAATGTATTTTCATAAGTACTTATAATTTTTTTATCAGTTGTACCGCAAGGAAGGTGAATATTAACATTATACCCTTTACCTTTTCCACTTCCTGTTCTGTCAGGTGATCCAGTTCTTGGGTAGGCGTTTGCATCATGAGTTGAAAAGAAAAGAACTGAAGGATCTTTATAAAAGAATAATTCTGTTGAATTCCCATGATGATAGTCCCAATCAATAATAAGTACTTTCTTTAATTTATATTTACTTTGTATATATTTAGCTGATATTGCGATGTGATTATAAAAACAAAATCCTTCATGTTTTCCAGTATTTAGAGCATGATGTCCAGGTGGACGTACTGCACAAAAAATATTTTTATGCCTGTTTTTCATAATTTCGTCTATACCCTGCAAACAGCCTTTAACTGCTGTTAGTGAGGATTTCTCACCAATTGGATACTTACTCTTTAAAGATTTAATATGAAAATTTGAATGGATAGTCTTTACCCAATTTTTTTCTTTTGTTTTAAGATTGATTTCTCGAATCAAAATTCCTAATTTTTTTTTTTCAAGTAATTTTATTAATTCTATAATTCTTTCTGATTTCTCTGGATGATCAATTGAGATTAAATGATTTAGTACAATATCGTGTGTCAAAACTCCGGTTTGATTCCGTTTGTTAAAATTCGCAAATAAATTGTTAAAAAACTTTATTTTGAAAAAGAAAATGAAAATAGTATAAAAAGAAAATAGCAGAAATTTTCTTTTTTTCTTCATTTGATATTATCTTTTTAATTGAAATATTGATTCATAAGTAGTTTCGTAAATTCTTTCTACAAGATTTTCAAGAGCTTTTTGTCCAGATTTAACTGCACCACTCTGTAAATTACAATTAAGAAAAATATTCTTTTCCCAATTCATACTCGAAGAAATGTCATTAATAACACTTTTTGAGGAATTTGAGACCTCAATTTTGATATCTAATGAAATTTGGTACATCCCAGTATTCCTGACTGTTTCAAATTTTGAGTTCCCTTTAAAATCATAGAAAGAAATTTGAGAAACAAAACCTTTTCCTTCTATTTTTTCTTTTTCTAACTTTTGATCAACTATTTCAAAATCTTTGAACATCTTATAAACTAAATTTTCAATTGATTTCTTGATTGGTTTATCAAAGTTTAATTTTAGTGCCCATGATTCACAGTTTTCAGACTAAATTTGATTGATTTGATTAAAGTTTTCTTTGGAAATAAAGATTGCATGCTTTCCCTCTATTTTTGCTGTAGGAGGAGGAGAAACTTCCAAGATATTTGATTTATCAAAATTTTTAGCGCAACTTAATATAAGAAAAAACAAACATATAAAAAAAGTTTTTTTCACAATATTTAGATTATAATAATTAAAAACATTATTGAAACGAAAATTTAAATACGTAGGACTTGAAATTTTCCTACGTATTTAAGATAAAAAAGTTTTACTTCTTTGAAAATTTATATCCCCATCTGTTTTCAGATGCGTCCCAAACTCTATTAGTTTCTTTAGGTATTTTTACAAAGAAGTTGTTAAACTTTATTATATTATTGGTTAATAACATACTATTCACTCCGTTAAAGTTAATTAGCATGTACTTTTGACGCATGTACTATGCGCCACTTTTAAACCATGTGGATGGTATCCTAAATATACAAATATTTTAGTAAATTACAACAACTAATAAAATATTTAATGAATTTCATAAATCAATAGCTTTAAAATATGCATGTTTTAGTTTTATACTTTTAAAAGAGTTTATAGAGGTGTTGAATATCCATAAGAGAACTATATTCTAGAAATCATGATTTTGTTTTTTCTGATATCTCTTTTTTCTATACCGGTTTATGCAGGTGAAATTGATGGGAAAGGTATAATTTGTAATGTATATGGAGATACTGTGGGATATTTCTTTGAAAGTGACAGAGCTTTTGAATATAAAATCGCTGGAGGAGATAAAGGGCTGGAGGTTGTAAAAAAAGATGTGGGAAAATATTACACAAATGAAAATTCAATTTTCATAAATGAAATCAAAATTAATAGAAAAGATTTAAAATATCAAAAATTCTCTTCATTTAGAGGTGAATGCAAGGCTTATGACAATTTTAATTCTTTTAAAGATGGATTTGATATAGAAAAACTAATTGAGGATAACAAGATTTAAATGAAAAGCTTCAATCTTACCTATGCAGCTTTTTTATTTCCAGCTATTCCTTTGATGATGCTTACCTTTGGAAACAGGTGGATTGCAATTAGCAAGTTAATTAGACAAATGCATAAGGATTTAGTTGACAAACGAAAACAACAAAGTAAATCAGCACCTAAATATTTAGTTCAAATTAAAATTTTAAGTTTGAGACTTAAATATGTTAAATATATGCAATTATTTTCAGGAATAGCTTTTATTATTAACCTTTTGACAATTCTATTTGGAATGATCGGGAGCACAATAGCGCCTTATTTGTTTGCTATGGCCTTAGTAATTTTTTCAACTGCATTGTTTATTTTTCTTATTGAAATTAATTTAAGTAGTCAAGCTCTTAAAACACATCTTGAAGATTTAGAAGATAAAAAAAAATAATTTTTAATACACTTGTTAATTTTATCTTGTGTTTTTTTTTTTTAATATTAAAAAACTAATATGATTTTCGTAAGGCTTACAATTTTATTACTGCTATTTTCAGGAAATTTAAAAGCTTCTGACTTTAGTTCTCGAGAAGTCTTCAATAAGCTTCTAAAAGGTTTTTATAAAAATGAAATACATAAATGTAATTATGTTAATAAATCGTGGAGCACTGGTTTTGAGCAGTATCCTTATGGAATGGTTTTAAATAGCAGTGCATTTAAGAGTATATTAGTTTTTAACAACAGAAATGTTCTAGGAACATTATGGCCAAACATTGGAGAAATATCATTGGAAAGAGGTGTGAGAAAGTATCAATTATGGAAAAAAAATAAAAATGATGAATATGAATTACTTAATTCAGATTATTTGGATGATGCAAGCAGTGCTGATATAAATTTAAAATCTGAAACAAATTCAAGTTATAAAGTATATTTTGATAATAAAACATTAAAAATTGGAGTAAAACACTGGATTACAGATTTTTACAGTTGCGAAAAAATTGAATCATCTAATTTTGCAAAAAAAAAATTAATTGATATTTTTGTTAATCAAAACGAATATGTTAAAAAAAGATTTCGCATATAGAGAGAAAAACCCAAGTCTATTTACAAATAATATTGAACTTCTTGCAAATTAGTATGGTAGAATTGTGGTAGAAATAAAATTTACTTATAGAATCATTTAATTTTTTTTATTTTTTTAAATTAAGAAATTTATGGTATAAATAATTAATATGAAAAAAGTTAATTTTGGGCTTGCATTACTGAGTTTTAGTGATAATATTTCTTCTCATTATTTTACACTAAAGGTTAATAAAAACTTTGTAACAATTAATGAGCAATTAGAAGTTATTAATTCTAAATTGGATCATATAGAATATGATCTGCACGAGTTGGAAGAAAAATAATATTATTAATTAAGTTTTACTTAAATCTTAAGATTAACAGCTGAATTTTTTCCATTTTCTTCAGCAATTTCAAATGTTATATCTTGGCCTTCTTCTAAATTATCAATACCTGAGCTTTTTAAAGCCGTCTTGTGAACAAAAACGTCCTTAGAACCATCTTCAGGCTGGATAAATCCATAACCTTTTTTAAAATTAAACCATTTAACTTTACCTTTTATCATTTTTCTCCTTATTTAAAAACGAACTTAGATCATAAAACGTCTAAGTACATTAAATAAATTTAATTGAATCTAAATGATATTCTAAAAGAGAGATATTATTGTAGGAGTCAATTCAATTTATTTATTTTATTATAACCAAGTTCTTTTAATTAGATAGTTTTAATATTTAAAAAAGCAATCTTTAATATTTTTAATTTGAAAGCCACCTTGCTTTTGCTTCAATATAAAATTTACTATTACAAGGTGGTAGTATTAAAATAATAGCAATTTGTAAAAAGAAAATGAAAAAGTTAATAATTTTTATATATTTTTTTGGTTTTAGTTTGTCATCTGAGGATTTCTGTGTCATTCATAATATTTTAGAAAAAAACAAAAAAATCCTTAATTGCAATGATAAACAGTTGCTTTTTGGTTATATTAAATTCAAATCAAAACAAAATAATTTAAAATACTCCTTTAACAAAGAGGTAAAAGAGTATGTACCTCATCGTTATAAGTCAGAAATTTTGACTTTTGTCAGAAATAATTGTTATAAAAAATCTTTAAAAATAAAAACTATTACAAATTTTAATAGTAAATTAGATGAATATATTAATGAAATTATTATAGAATGTAGATTTAAATTATGACAAATGAAGACGATATAGAGTTAAAGGTTTGCAAAAAATGTGATGCGCCATTACCCTGCGATGCTTTAAGGTTAAATTATTTTAATTTAAATACTTGCATTTGTGATGACTGTTTCAATCAGTTGTCGTAGCATGAGAATAAGAGAGGAAAGAAGTTGTTTTAAGTGTGAGAAATTGTTTTCTGAATTATTTCGATGCAAATATGACGAAAGAGGTAATTGGGTATTTCTCTGCAAAAACTGTTTAGAAGAATCAAAGTTAAATAATTTGTTTTATCAATATGGTGGAACTTGGAAATCTAAGAAAAGATAGAAACATAAAAATCATGTGTGGCAGATACGTACTTTATTCAAAAGACAAATTTAAAAATAAATATAATATAAATATAAGTCCAAATTATAACATTTCGCCTAATCAAGAGGTATTTGTGATTGATCAAAACATGAATATTATGAAACTAAAGTGGGGAATTAGAGCTGAATGGAAAAATTCGTTAATCATTAACGCAAGATCAGAAACAATAGAAATAAAAAAGTCTTTTGCCAGCTTAAATAGATGCGTTTTTATTAGTGATGGTTATTATGAGTGGAAAAGAAGTGGAAAATTAAAGACTCCATATTATCATTATGTTCCAAATAGTTTTTTGTATTTTGCTGGCCTTTGCAATAATATAGGTTGTGTTGTTGTTACTATGGATAGTTTTCAATACCTTTCGAAAGTTCATAGAAGGCAACCATTTTTTTTAAAAGAAAATCAAATTGATTCATGGATTAAAAATGATAAAAGTAATATAATTTTTGATGAAATAGTAAATTTTCATAAAGTATCAACTGAAGTAAATAAAATATGGTGTAATTCAAACGATTTAATTAGTGAAGTTCAAGATAAAAATCAATAATTACAACTACTTATTAAATATATCTTATGCTTAACATCATAAAAATATTTTTTATCACGTCCTTAAACTTTTTAGTGCTTTCTGAACTTCAAAGTAAACCAGTTGGTAAAGGCTTATCGTGTTTTTCTGAGGAAGATTCGGTCAATAATAATTATGAATCATTTCGTGGATTATATTTCGAATCAGACAATTCAATTAGAGTAGTAAGTTTCAAAAGTAAAAATAAATCTCTTAAAATTATTTCAAAACTTACTCCTTATAAAATTTCTGAGAATTCTGTAAAATTTAAAATAAAGTTTATTTGGTATGGCGATATTTCTTTTGAAGAATTTACTTTGAGAAGAAAAGACCTTGAACTAAATCATGAAATAAATAATAAAAATAGAGTTTTGAAGTGCAAAATTCTAGATGGTGAGTTTATGCCAGAAATGATTGAGTTAAAGAATCTCTTTCAATTGAAATTTGATGATGGTTTAAAGTCAAATAAAATATAAAAAAAAAGCCTGACTAAATTAAGTCAGGCTCATTAAATACATGAAAATCTCTACTTATTTACTTTTCAGCGCAAGCGTAAGAGTTGATTTCAAGTCCTACTGAGATTTCAGAAATAGTTGGTTTAGTCCAAGCCATTGTATTCTCCTATATGTTAATATTAATAATTGAGAACAATATACTAGTTTTATCTTAATCAACTCTGATAAGCTTGTTCATAATCCGTTAATGTTGAGAAGTCTTAAAAATATGATTTTGTTGGTTTTTGGTTTGGAAGAATGAATGGGATAATAAAGAGAATGAAAATTCATTCTCTTTATTACTATAGATTAGTTGTTTAGCAGTGCAAGAGCTCTATCAAAGATTTCTTCAGCATTATCTAGCTCACCAATTTCTAACTTTTAAGCTCCTTGAGATCTGAGATTAGATATCTGTGCAAAAGTTTCTGTATTAATTGAACTTTTGTTGGAAAATAACTTTGAATCAACTTCAGCCATTTTTTGATAAGGACAAGCTTCAGCACTTGTTGAAATGACGAAAGCAGCAGCTAGGCATAAAATAATTTTTTTCATTGTTTATCCTTTTGTTATTTATTTAAGATAATATATCAAATTTTTTTTTCTATTATTATTTTTTTTAAGTTGTATTTTAATGTAAACTTTAATTTTGCAAATTGATTTTTTTACTTTTTACTCATTAATAATTCAAAAACATTATTTTTTTTAATATTCTTTTGTGAATAAGTAAAAATCTAAAAAATTTAAAAAGGAATAAATTAAATGGAATTCTCTGGAAGTAAAAATTATATTTCGACTAATGACTTAACTGTTGCTGTAAATGCGTCAATTGCTCTGGAGAAACCATTATTGGTTAAAGGAGAACCAGGTACTGGTAAAACAGAGTTAGCAAGACAGATTGCTAGAAGTTTAAAATTAGAAATAATTGAATGGAGCATAAAGTCGACAACAAAGGCACAGCAAGGCTTATATGAGTACGACGCTGTTAGTAGATTAAGAGACAGTCAGCTTGGAGAAGAAATAAAAGATATTACTAAGTATATAAAAAAAGGTAAGATATGGGAATCTTTTGAAACAACAAAAAAATCAGTTCTTTTAATTGATGAAATCGATAAAGCTGATATTGAGTTTCCCAATGATTTACTTCAAGAATTGGATAAAATGGAGTTTTACATATACGAAACAGGAGAAGTTATTAAAGCTAATCATAGACCAATAATAATCATAACTTCCAATAATGAAAAAGAGCTTCCTGAGGCGTTTTTAAGGAGATGTTTCTTCCATTATATTCAATTCCCTGAAATTGATACACTAAGAAAAATAGTTGAAGTTCATTTTCCAGACATAAAAAAATCATTATTAGAAACTGCACTTAAAAAATTTTTTCAGATAAGAGAAGTTCCAGGATTAAAAAAAAAACCATCTACATCAGAGGCTCTTGATTGGATAAAACTTTTATTAGTAGAAGATTTGGACTCAAAAGATCTGAAATCAGATGGAAAGAACATTTTACCAAAGCTTCATGGGGCACTGCTAAAAAATGAACAAGATATTCAACTTTTTGAACAATTAGCGTTTATGTCAAGAAGAGAAGATTAAGTTTATGTTTTTAGATTTTTTCTTTAAATTAAAAAATGCTAAAATACCTGTATCGCTAAATGAATTTTTAAATCTTCTCAATGCTTTAGATAATCAAGTAATTTCATATGATGTTAATGCATTTTATTATTTGGCAAGAACATGTTTGATAAAAGACGAAAAACTTTTTGATAGGTTTGACTTAGTTTTTGGTGAATATTTCAAGTCAATTGAAAGAATTGAATTAGAAGATGTGATGTCATCTATGGATATCCCTGATGATTGGATTAAACAAATGTTTAACAGATATTTCACAGAAGACGAAATTAACAGAATCAAATCTCAAGGTGGTATTGAAAAACTTTTAAAAACTTTAAAACAAAGATTAAAAGATCAAAAAAAAAGACATCAGGGTGGAAATAAATGGATTGGAACCTCCGGAACTTCTCCGTTCGGAGCATATGGATATAATCCTGAGGGCATAAGAATTGGGCAGGATAAAAGGCGTCATGGGAAAGCAATAAAAGTTTGGGATAAAAGGATTTTTAAAGATTTTGATAATACCAAGGAATTTAATAACAGAAGTTTTAAAGTAGCTTTAAAGAAACTAAGACAATGGGCTAGAACTGGAATTAACCAAGAGTTGGATATTGAAGAAACAATATCAGATACGGCAAAAAATGGAATTTTGAATATAAAAACTAAAAAAGAAAGAGAAAATGCGATTAAAGTTTTATTGTTCTTGGATGTTGGTGGTTCCATGGACACTCATATCGAGCAAGTTGAACAACTTTTTTCAGCTGCTAGTAATGTATTTAAAAATCTTCATTATTTTTATTTCCATAACTGCTTATACGAGGGTATTTGGAAAAACAATAACAGAAGATGGAATGAAAGGTTATCAACATATGATGTTATAAGAACTTATGGAAAAGAATTTAAATGTATCTTTGTTGGAGATGCCACTATGAGTCCATACGAAATTGTAATTCCAGGTGGAGGTAATGAACATTTTAACGATGAACCTGGAAGAGTTTGGCTGGAAAGAGCTATTACTCAATGGCCGTCATATATATGGATAAATCCAGTTATCGAAAAATATTGGGAGTATTCAGAATCTACAATGATAATAAAAGATATCTTTCAGAATCGGATGGTACCATTAACATTGGATGGAATTGACAAAGCTACAAGGATCCTCGCGAAACCAAATTATAATTAAGAAATTATTATTTTTTAATTATTAAATTTTTCTTATTTTTAGTTTCTTGTTTATTCTTTTTTTCCAAATCAAGAGGTTTAACTTTAATTGAGTATGAATTGTTCTCCTTACCGTATTTTGATCTAACTGAATCAAAAAAGTTATTATTAGAATAACCATTAGAAAAAAACAGGACTAAGGTTAGAAATATTAAAATTTTCATTGTATTCAACTAATAATTTCACTATTAACTTCAATTAAAATTTTAATTTATTAATCATGAATAACTGAAAGTTTTATAAAATGAATGAAAAAGTAAATACACTCTTTAAAAAAGTTGATTGTTGGAGATGGTTTGGTTTTTTTTTAGCAGTAATCGGAGCGTATGTCCTTGGAAATGCAAAAGTATCGTCTCAATCAATTGGTTGGATTATATGCAGTTTTTCATGTCTCATATGGATTATTATGGGCATAAAAGATAAAGACATACCAAGAACTTTAATGGAAGTGATGTATTTTGTGATTGGCATAAGAGCAACAATTAATTGGCTCGATTTTACCTAAAATTAGTATAAATATAAATCCAATTAAAAGTTTAAAAAAATTTTTTTAAATTATTCTCTTTAATTTTTGAGGGCAGCGAAAGGAAAATCATATATAATATTTTAATATGAAGAACTGGTGGGTCTACATAATCCAATGCCGAAATAAAAGTTTGTATACAGGTATTACAACTGATGTCGAACGACGACTGGATGAACACCAAAACGATAATAAAAAAGCATCTAAGTATTGTGCGAGACTTCGTCCACTTAAACTAGTATATAAAAGCTCAGCGTATGAAAATAAAAGTGATGCATCCAAAGAAGAGTATCGTATTAAACAATTATGTCATAAAGACAAACTTAAAATTATAAAAAAAATTTATGAACGAACTAGCTAAAACTCTTGAAGATGTATTTGGGTTTTCCTCTTTTAGACCAGGGCAAGAGGAGATTATTAATCATTTAATGCAGAAGAAAAAAACTTTATTCGCAGTGAAAGCCTGCTTATTTACAGGGACGGAAAATCTTTAGCATGCTTTCAACTCTGACAGAGTATCTTGGAGAATCAGACTATTAGTGTCGCCACTTGTAGCTCTTATGGATGACCCAAGTTGGCGCTGGCTTGAAAGATATAGGTGTCAAGAAGCTGAACGTGTTCACTCTGAATAAAGCTGAGTTCAAAAGGAATCAAGTATGGAGGACTTTTTAAAAATAAAACAATTAAAATTTTATATATTCCCAAATCATTTGCGTAAAAATGATAGGGCATTAAAACCATTAAACATGTATGTTTTTTGGGATGAAGCTCACTGTATTTCAAAATGGGGTGGATTTTGAAGAGTATGAGCTTTTAAAAGCCCAAAATTTTTTCCTGAAGCAAATTATTTCAGCTTTTCTGCCAGCTGATGAAGAGACACGTTCTGACTTAAAAAAAATTAACTAAGGGAAAAAGGTAAAATTTTCAAATTTTAATCTAAACCCTCTTTGGCTGCAAAAAAAAACAACAATTGGAAAGCTCAACTTTTTGGGCTTAGAAAATAAAAAAAATCAATCAGGTATTTTTAGTTTTTGTCTCAAAACTCACTGAACAATGCCTAAATTTTTTGAGATCAGGGGGATTCAATGCCTACCCGTTTCATCGGGATTAGATACTCGGAAAAAATTGAAACCCAAGATAAATTTATATGAAGACAATGTTGTATTTTTTTAACAATAGCTTTTGGGATGGGAATTGACAAAGCTGACTTAGATACTTCTCATATAAGTTTACCAAGTATAGGGAAGCTTTCTATCAAAAAATTGGAAGAAGGGGAGACGGTATAGGGCTGATATTTACTAATTTTTTGGGTTTAGGGGGATTTTTTTCAACGCAAACTTTTTATTGATATGAGTGATCCCCCGATAGCTTTAAAAAAAGAAAAACATTGATGCATTGATCGCGTATTGTGTTTCGGCCGTACCCAAACAATTATCATTTTAAAAAAACATGCAAACATGTGGTAAGGTGATAATTTCTTAATTTCCCCCAAATGATTAAAGGGAACAGAGTATGCACAAATGGTTTTATCAGCATTTTCGTACAGGTCAATATTTTGGTTCGGGACATATTGTTGATGTCTGAGGTGTTTTAATGACAAAGAAAAACAAAAAGGGCATGATAATTTAAAAAATTTGGTGTAGGAAAAAGGCATGATTTTTTTGGAAAACATTTATTGACAATTGTCACAAATTATTTGCAATAAAATTCACGCATGGGCATTAAAAATTTCTCCAAAGGGGGAAATGGTTCTTAGAGGAGAGGACGAATATTTTTATCGTGATTAATTTTAAACACCCATTAAATCGAATTAAACCAAACTATTTACGAAACATTTTATGATGAAAAAAAATTATTCACGGCATTAAAATCAAAAGTTTGGTTGGCACGCAAAAGACGGGTTCCCGCTTACATAATTTTCCCAGATGCGACTCTTCATCAAATGTTTTAAAAAACCTCAAACAATTAAGGAGATGGAAAGCTAAAGGGGTGGACCCCAAAAAAGGAAAAGGCAAGCTTTTTTATCTATTATAACAAACAAAAATACCTAAGTTGAATCATAAAAGGTTTCATTATTTTGTTTTTAGTTGTGCCTTTCAAACAAACTCTAAGAAATGATTAAAGAACTATTGCAAACTATCCGGAAAATCCCATGCCTTTTCATTAATGAGTAATGGTAAAAAAAGTGGAAAAAAAAGTGCATATTAAAACCTGGGGTTAGGCCATTGTGCATTCCAGATATTACAGCTTTAAAAAATGATAGTGTAAAATCAACAAGAAAAAAGAATTTTTGATGGAGAT
>BOXE01000007.1:0-68545 GCA_019650635.1 Alphaproteobacteria bacterium
TCTTAAAACAAACATTATCTTTTATCAAATCGTCCGTAAAATCTATCTGTTTGGGTTAAAAAAAATTTTGGGTTTCCCAAAACCAAAAATTAAGATTATCTAAATATTTTTTTTTATGAATTTATTGAGTTCAAATTGGTTGGCTGATTTTTTCAATTTTTAATTTAAATTATTAAAGTTTTTAGATAATCCAAATATCTTTTTAACGTGGAAGGTTAGAAGCCATTATTTAAAAACTTTCTAAATCAATTTTTAGTACCTCTGAGTCTTCTAATGCATTATGGTTCCAGTTCTTCTGCCACCTTGAAGGATCACTCTTAAACCAAAATGATCCCTTTATTGTGTTTTTTATTAAAAACTTTTCCATCTTCTGTTTTTATGGGAATTAATAAATTTTCCATTTTAACTATATAGAATCCGTCTGCAATCATACCTTATAAAAACAACGTTTTTTTCTTATAATTTATATTCAAAAAATTTTTTTTCTTTACAGTATCTGTTAAAACTGCATTTCTTGGAATAAAAAATTCTAATATCACCCAACTAGAACTCTTATTTTAGTTGGTATTAAAGGGAAAAAATGAAAGAAAAAAAAGTTCTCCAAATAATCCATGCAAATAACCCTTTAACTCTAATAGAATAGATTTTTAATACCGTTTTTTTTGAGCCTAGTGAAGCCAGTGATCCTTTTGACCTATAATTAAATTTTCAAAGATTTTTTTTAAAAGTTTTTAATACAATTTTTTTTTGCTATTTTTTTTTTTAACAGCAAACTGTGCTGTTGGAGGAGAATTTTTGATTTATCATTTGGATTATATGGTACAAGCCCTCACCTAATGCCCAGACATTTGTTATTTATTACTTCTAAAAATTCATTGGTAACTATTTTTTTTTTTTTAATGGAAGATCACTTTTCTGATTAAATCTGAAACTTTGACCCCATTGTTGAAATAACGGTATTTGTTGCTATAGATTCTTTATTTTAAATAAACTTTTAAAGATGTAACTTCTTTTAAGCCGGTATTTTAAAAGCACGTTAATTTTTTTTTTTTAAAAAGGGATTTAATATGTAAGAACCCATTTTTTTTTTAAATTTTGGGGGAAGTTGATTTGAAAGCTCATTTATAAAAACGTATTTCTGACTTATCAATATTCTTATAATATTTGTGTCTATCATCATTTCTTTTAATTCACCCGAAGTTTCAACCCTGAAAATCCACCACCAATTATAACAAAAATTAATAATCTTTTTAAGTTCAAAATCTTTTTTAAACAGCGTTCTAAACATTGAATGATATGATTTCTAATGTTATATGCATCTTTTAAGTTTTTTATTGTCATGGAATTATTCTCTAGACCCGGAATAATTTTTACATTACTTTCTTGGCCAAGAGCGATTATGAGATGATCATATGACACATAATGTTGACGTTTTCTAAAACCTTGAGTTAGACCAACTCTTTTTTTTTTTAAATCAATTATATTAACCTCAGCATTCCTAAATTTAACCGCATCTAACATTTGTCTTATTGGAGTTACTGCGTCGGAAGCTGATATAGTCCCTGAAGCGACTTCAGGTAATAATGGCTGAAAGACAAAATAATTATTATCGCTAATTAGCTCGATATCAAATGAATTTAATTTAATCTTTTGTAGTCTTTTAGCACAATATAATCCTCCAAAACCACCACCAAGAATTAAAATTTTACTCATGTACTATTTGAATATTATAGTGAATCTTTGAATAGCTTCTTAGCAATAAATTCACTTGGCTCTATTACCCCTTAAGGTGAAGAACAATCCACCACAATATAACATAACATGAATATGGTCATATAATAGAATTTCAATAAAACTTTCTGGATCGCTTAAGATTATTACACCAGTTATTATACATACCATAATTGTTCCAGAAAACCTTGTTAGGAAATCACCAATTAAATTTAAAATTTTTAATGATTGTAAGATTCCACCAACTAATAAACCAAAAACCAGCTAATAATTCACTACTTATAACCATAAACCAAACAATTAAAGGTAATTCATAAGTCTCAGCTGTAGAAGGATCAAATGGTAATTTGTCTAAGCCTTGTTGAATAAAAATAATAGCCAATGGAATTCTAATTAACCAGTTTGCTCCTTTAAATTCAGGAAACTTTTTGATTTAATTTTTTTAACTTGGTATAGGTCATTGTAAAAATATAATTCATTTCATATATTTTTCAAATTTATTATGTGAACAAAATATATTTATTTTATGAATGATTAATTTTCAAAATATCTTACTCCTGTCTCTCCGCCACTATCTAAAAGCCAGGTAGTCCGCCTTCAGAAATTTAATTCTCTTAATTTTTACCTCTCTAACTTTTACTCATAAAAATATTGTCCCTAGGGAGAAAAATACTCCGCCTTATTCATATTTTAAACAGTAAATCCCAACCAGTAATAAGCACCATTAAGTTTAAAAATGCTATTATAGCGGGGGCGACGTAGCCCTCAGCAGATGTCTTTACACCGTCAACAGTACCCCAATAACTATTTATAGTTTGAAAGCAAACAACTGCCCCGATACATGCTTGCACAAAACCATAGACAAACAGTAACCAAGCGCCTTCGATAGAAGTTAGTAAAGCAATAGACAAGGTGACTGCAAAGCCGGCAGCAAAAGTGCCAACAAGTCTTGTCATAATTGCGCTACCTTCACCAAAGCCATATTTCTCAATGTACTTGCGTGTTTGGAAAATACATTGATAAGCATAAATCAAATTTCCAAATATTATTAATGCTATGAGTACAAAAATTAGCATTTCAGTAAACCTCTATAATCCTCTCAAACGGGAAACAAATTATCAATCATTTACGTATACTATTCAAAATGTAATTGAAAAAGTGTTATTTTAATAAATAATCTACCAAATTATTTTCCAATAGAATCACTACTCTCTAGACCCTTAATTTAGAAACTTTTCCCCTAAAAAGCATGACCTCACGGGTTCGGAAAAATATGCTAATTTTAAATTATAAAATATTATTTGAATTTGAAACTATTATATTTTTTCACTAGTCTGATTAACATAGAAAAAGAAAAGTTTGAATTTATAAAGTAAGAATTACTAGATAAAATTAATAATTTTTCAAAATAATCAGATTTGACCTCTGGAAGATTATATGAATTTAGAAAATCTAGACTGGTATATTATATTTGGATACTTAGTTTGTTTAATTCTTTTATCTGTTTATTTATCAAAAGATCAAAAAAACTTGAAAGATTATTTTGTTGCATCAAGAAAACAAAAATCAAAAAAATTGGCTATTTCTATTTTAGCTACTCAATGTTCAACAAATAGTATCTTAGGTGCTCCTGCTTTTGTTGCTTTTTCTGTTGGTGGTGGTTTGGGCTGGTTGAAATATGAATTAGCAGTGCCATTATCAATGATTGCAATCATGATTTTCATTTACCCAATTTTCTATAAATTAAAGATAATTTCAATATACGAGTACCTTGAAAAAAGGTTTGATCTCAAAACGAGATTATTAATGAGTTCATTATTTCTTTTTGTAAGAGTTTTTGCAACTGGAGTAATTGTTTACAGTGTATCAATAGTTATTGAATTAATAACAGGTTTAAGTTTTGTGTATTCCGTTCTCATACTTGGTCTTATAACAATCGTCTACGACGTTTTAGGAGGGATAAAAGCAATAATTTACAGTGATATTATTCAAATGATAATTTTGACTGTTGTACTAATCTTTATTCTTTTTTATTTAACAAGTATTTTTGGTGGTTTTAGATCAATGTTTAATTATTTCCCAGATCAAAGAAATGTAAATTTAAATTTCTTTGAGCATGGACTTGGTGATGGAAAAGAATTTGCTTTTTGGCCAATGTTAATTGGAGGTTTTTTTTTGTATATGTCTTATTATGGTTGTGATCAAAGTCAAATGCAAAAAGCACTATGTGCTAAAAATCAAAATGAGGGACAAAAAGTATTTTTTTTAAATGGTATTTTCAGATTTCCTCTTGTATTGCTGTACTGTTTAATTGGTGTAGGAATAGGTTCTTATTCCCAAATTAATGCTGATTTTATTTCAAGTCTTCCAAAACAAGATGGGATACCTAACTTTAATTTGGCTGTCCCTATTTTTCTAATAGATAATTTACCAATCGGAATTGTGGGACTGACGCTAGTAGCTTTGTTTTCTGCTGCTATGTCATCCCTAGATTCAGTGTTAAATAGCTTGTCTGCAGTAACAATGGAAGATTTTGTTAAAAGAATTAAAACTTTTAGATATCTTTCAGAAAAAAATAACCTTTTCATATCAAGAGTAATAACCTTATTTTGGGGTTCATTAGCAATTATTTTGGCTTTTTATGTTGAAGACATTTCTAGCAATGTTCTCATTGCAATCAATAAAATAGGTTCTTTGATTAATGGACCAATTATTGGTGTATTTACATTAGGTATTTTAACAAAAAAAATTAATGGTAATAGTGCTTGCATAGGAATAATTTGTGGATTTTTATTTAACCTATACTGTTGGGTTTATTTAGTTAACGTATCTTGGCTTTGGTGGAATGCAATTGGTTTTGTTGTTACTTTAAAAATTGCAATAGTGCACGACTTTTTTTTCTCCAACTTTCAAGCAAATGAAACTTTTGTTTGGTCATTAAAATCCTTCAAAAAATTGCACTTTAATAACACTTGGAAAACTCGGTATATTATTTTGTTCATTTGGTTTATTTTAATATTTTCTTTAATTTATTTCTTCTAGTGGTTTTTACGGATTTATATAACATTTGGGTTAAAGATATTTCTTATCACTGTCTCTCCTTATCTATCTGAAAGCCCTGAATTCTCATATCTTGAGCTTCTTTATTTAATAATTTTCCCTCCGAGATTACTCCCCTTAATTTTCAACTAAAAGATTAACCAAATGTGAATAACACCCTCAGAGTTGATTAAGAAAAAAATAATAAAAAGGGTATAATTTTATTAACTTTTTATTTAAGGAGTAAACAATGGCTTGGACAAAACCAATGATTTCTGAAATCTCTGTTGGTCTTGAAATCAATTCTTACGCTTGCGCTGAGAAGTAGTTTCGATCTATAAAGATGAAATTTTAAAAGCCTGGCTAAGAAGTCAGGTTTTTTTTTGCTTAAATTAAACCTTTCCTTACCCTTTTATCTTAAAGCCTTGTCTTTTTGCCCTCTAGAGCTGATTTCATATCTACGTATGCCCTATAATAACTATTTATTGTTATCTTTATGATTTCTATATATACCTAAAATGATAAATAGTTTTTTATAATAAATTTCTTATTTAATTTACTCTTATTTTTGCAAATCAAACACTAAATTATGTCAAAAAATATTAGGAATGTAGCTATTATTGCTCATGTAGACCACGGCAAAACCACATTAATTGATTCAATACTTAAGCAAATTGGAATGTTTAGATCCAATGAAGAGATTGGGGAAAGAATAATGGATAGTGGCGATTTAGAAAAAGAACGAGGTATCACAATTTTGGCAAAGCCTACATCAATTACATGGAATGGAGTAAAAATAAATATAATAGATACACCAGGACATGCAGATTTTGGTGGAGAGGTTGAAAGGATTTTATGTATGGCTGATGGAGTAATTTTATTAACAGATGCCTCAGAAGGACCAATGCCTCAAACAAAGTTTGTTTTAGGTAAAGCATTATCGCAGGGTTTAAAGCCAATTGTAATCATTAATAAAGTTGATAAAAAAGATAGTCGTGCAGATGTCGTTTTAGACGAAGTTTTTGATCTTTTTGTTACTCTAAATGCAAATGAGGATCAGCTTGATTTTCCAATACTATACGCCTCTGGAAAAAATGGTTGGTGTGTGAATGATCTCAAAGATAAAAAAGAAAATTTGCACCCTCTTCTCAATTTAATAATAGAGCATGTGCCTCCTCCAAAAATTAATTCAGAAACATCTTTTTCATTTCTAGCAACCCTTCTCTCTTACGATACTTATGTTGGTAGATGTTTAATAGGAAAAGTTGAAAGTGGGAATGCCGAAGTTAATAAAATTGTTAAGGCAATAAATCTAAATCAAAAACTTGTAGAAAAAGGCAAATTAACAAAATTATTTTCTTTTGAGGGAAATAAAAGAATTCCTGTTAATGAAATTGTTGCAGGTGATATAGCTTGTATTGCTGGTTTAACTAATGCTTCAGTTTCAGATACAATTTGTGATAATTTAGTCTCTAAACCCATAAAATCGTCTCCGATAGATCCCCCAACTATGTCAATAACCATTACTGTTAATAACTCACCTTTTGCTGGGCAGGAGGGCAAAAAAGTGACTTCTAATAATATTAGAGAAAGGCTTTTGGCAGAAGCTGAAACAAATGTGGCAATTACTTTTAGTGAAAATGAAAATAAAGATGCTTTTGAAATTGGAGGTAGAGGCGAATTACAATTGGGAGTTTTGATCGAAACTATGCGAAGAGAAGGTTTTGAATTATCAGTTTCTAGACCAAAAGTATTATTTAAAACAGAAAAAAATATCAAATTAGAACCAGTTGAAGAGGTTGTAATTGATGTTGATGAAAGTTTTTCAAGCACAGTGATTAGCTCAATGAATAATAGAAAGTCAGAAATGATCGATATGAAAACTTCCTCAGCAAAGACTCGTATTATCTTTAAGTCACCTTCAAGGGGACTAATAGGTTATCAAAGTCAATTCTTAACAGAAACAAAAGGAACAGGTATTCTCAATAGAATATTTCATGCTTATGAACCATTTAAAGGAGAGTTTAAAGAAAAAAGAAATGGTTCTTTAATATCAACTGAGACAGGTCAAGCAGTTGCATATGCAATCTTTAATCTGCAAGATAGAGGAGTAATGTACATCAAACCGCAAACCAAAGTATACACTGGAATGGTAGTTGGTGAGCATAATAAAGAAAATGATCTTGAAATTAATGTTTTAAAAGGAAAACAACTTACTAATGTAAGAGCATCAGGTTCAGATAAAGCTGTTACTTTGGTACCACCAGTTAAGATGACATTAGAGCAAATGATTTCTTTTATAAGAGATGATGAATTACTTGAGGTAACACCTATGAACCTTAGACTTAGAAAAAAATATCTTGATTCCAATGAAAGAAAGCGTGAAAAAATTAAATGAATAAATATTTCATGAAAATAAATTTATTATTGAAATGTTATATTATAACACTTAATATAAAAATCTTTTGATTTTAACTTAATTAAATTTTGTGGAGAATTTATTATGAAAGTTTTAGATAAAAAACTTCCAGTCACAGTATTGTCGGGGTTCCTTGGTGCAGGTAAAACAACTCTTTTAAATCACATCCTTAACAATCGACAAGGTCTCAAGGTTGCAGTTATCGTAAACGATATGAGTGAAGTAAATATTGATGCTAATCTAGTAGAACGTGGAGGTGGTAACTTATCTCAAACTGAAGAGAAACTTGTAGAAATGAGTAATGGATGTATTTGCTGTACTTTACGTGAAGATCTTTTAATTCAAGTTAGAGAGTTAGCAAATGAAAATAAATTTGATTACCTTCTTATAGAAAGTACTGGTATCTCTGAACCTTTGCCAGTAGCAACTACTTTTGACTTTCGTGATGAGGATGGAGCTAGTTTATCTGACGTAGCAAAACTTGATACAATGGTGACTGTTGTGGATGCTGCAAATCTTATAAAAAATTACAGCTCTACTGATTTTTTAAAAGATAAAGGAGAAAGTCTAGAAGATGATGAACGAACACTTGTTGATCTTCTTGTCGAACAGATTGAGTTTGCCAATGTTATTCTATTGAATAAAATTGATTTAATATCCTCTGAAGAATTAAAAACTGTTAATGCAATTATAAGTGGACTTAACACTGAGGCAAAGGTCTTTGAATGCTCTCATTCGACCGTGAATCTCAAAGAAGTTGTTGGTACTGGATTGTTTGATCTTAAAAAAGCTTACACTCATCCGTTATGGGCAAAAGAACTTTATAATTTTAAAGATCATGTTCCTGAAACAGAAGAGTATGGTATCACAAGTTTCGTATATTTAGCCCGCGAACCATTTGATCCGTCAAAAATCTATAATTTCTTCAATCAAGAATGGCCTGGTGTAATGAGATCAAAAGGCTTTTTTTGGATTTCGAGTCGACCTGAATTTATTGGTGAGGTTTCTCAGGCTGGTGCGTTTGTTCGTCATCAGGGAATTGGAAGATGGTGGACAACTGTACCGAAAGATCGTTGCCAGAAGGACTAATTTTGATGCTTTGATCGATAAATATTGGAATAAAGATTATGGTGACCGTCGACAAGAAATAGTTTTTATAGGTTTAAAGTCTGAAATGAGTGAAAAGAATATTCGAGAGAGCTAGATGCTTGTCTGATTAAGAACTATCTTGATGATCCCAGTACATATCATAAAGCTCTAGATCCCTTTCCAGCATGGTTTAAAAAAGTAGCTTAAATGATTGAAAGCCCTTTATTTACTCTATCTCTTGAACATAAAGAGCCTCCAAAATCTTTAATTTTTTTAGTTATACTTATTTATTGCCTAGGATCTTATATCATCTCATTTTACCGTCCACCTTTACATCACTTTATAAAATTATATGATTAAGAGATGTATTTGATATTTAGTTTTATTTTTTTATTTTCTTCAGATTTGTTTTCAAAAGAAGTAAATGTGTACGATATTATTTCAAAAAACTCTAATTTATCTACTTTCAAAAATTATCTCGATAAAACAGGACTTGATAAAGTTTTACAAAAAAAAATTCCATATAATTGGACAATTTATGCTCCATCAAATAATGCTTTTGAAAATACTCCAAAAGAACTAGAGAAATCAGTTTTAAAAGATACTTATTATTCAAAGAGGCTGTTCACCGACCATATCTTAACAAAAGAAATTTTGGCTTCAGATGTAACAGATCAAATAACCACTGAACTAACAGTGAGTAATAAACCTATTAAATTATATAGAAGTGAAAATCTATTTGTTAAAGATGTAGTTATAGTAAAGGAAGATATAATAGCAGAAAACGGAGTTGTACATATAATTGATTGTATAATGTTTATTCAACCAAGTTCACAAGATAGTAGGTTAAGTTCAAGTCAACAAGATTCATTTCCAATAACTTCCTGTTGTATGCAAACTGAGAGTGAAATTTCATTATGGAAACAAAATACGAAAAAAATAGTTTATTGACCTTAATTTTAAAATAAAATTATGCATAATTTTTTTTTTTTTTATTTATCCTCATGTTCTGTCACAGTCAAAGCTGATTCGCTTTATGACCCACTAGAAAAGTATCTTGGAAAGATTGAAGGTAATGGCACTATACACGACTCACTGGGAAGTTATAAAGGAAGAGTTGAAAGCAATGGAGGTATATATAATTCTTTGGGAAAATACTTAGGAAAAATTGAAACTAATGGGCATTCTTATGATTCACGTGGTGGATATATGGGAAGAATAGACAGTAATGGTAATATATACGATTCATCAGGGAAGTTTAGAGCCAAGTTAGAAAGAAATGGAATTTTTTATGATTCCCTTGGAAGATATTTAGGTAGAATAATCAAGTAATAAGATATATTTAGGTAATTTTTTTTAAAAATTCTCTTATGTTTTTATCGATAAAAGCTACATCTTCTTGAGATGTTAACGTAGTTGACATTCCTCCAGCTAAATGACCATATTTTGTGTTTATAACTTTTAGTTCAGCGTTCGGCATTCCTTTAACCTCAGGAATATTGTTACGTGCAGGAAAAGATAAATCAGTTGAACTTGGCATAACTAGAGCTGGACAATTTATATTTGCAAGAGCTTTTTTTGTGTTGTTGTTGAATTTTTCATGTTTTCCTATATCTCCCATTTGCCAAGTATTCAACATACCTAATAAATCATTTGCATCAATACTTCCAAAAAAACTATCCATAAAATTTAAGTATGACTCAGTATCTTCAAATCCATCAAACAAATTGAGATGTAACCCCTCTTCATATCCTTCTTTATCAAATAAAGTTGATGTATAATTTCTAGAAAAAGCCTTTAAACCTTTTTTAGGAGGTGAACTATAATCACCGTTATTATAATTAACATCTGATTGTAAAGCTAACTTACATCCCTCCAAAGTTATCCAATTCTGTGTTGTAGTTTTTGCAGTTCCACACAAGGGAATTATACCACCGGTTTTTTCTCCATGTAATGCACCCCAGTGAAAAGCCTGCTGAGCGCCCATAGAAAACCCCAAATACATAAGTGGGTTAGTAATACCGAAGTACTCTGATATAAGTTTATCTTGTGCATTGATATTGTCGTAATATGTGACAGAGGGAAATCTTGGACCATCTTGAAGGGGGCTAGTATTACTCGGAGAGGACGAATAACCACTGCAAAATAAGTTTGGTGTTATAATGCAATATTTAAGTGGATTTAGCGCTCTATTAATTCCATATGCCATCTGATTAAATTTGTGGCTTCCTGCAAAACAAGTAGCAAATATAATTGCGTTACTTTTTGATTGATTTAATTCACCATTAACGTTAACTAACAAAAAGGCATTGTTTAAAGTTTCTCCACTTTGAAGCTTAAAGTTCTCCAATGGAAATTTGAATGTATTACTGCTCCAAGGTAACTTTTTTCATCTTCGGATATGTTTACTTTTGGAAAAAAATTGATTACTGGTACTGATGCCAGAGCAATTGTTTTTATTGAATATTCAATAAATTTTCTTCTATTCATCTATAATCTATAAACATTTAATATTTTATTATACTAATGCCTCAAATACTCTCAACATAATATGTTATTTTCATTGAGTACGAATAAAAGATGAATAATTTACTGGTTAAAAAAAAAGAATATAATGATATCAATGACTTAAAAAAAATAGTTTGACAAATGCATCTCATTTTAATATTCTAAATTAATATACTCATCCGAGTTTTAGATTTTTTTGACATAGAAGCAATACATCTCCTCGCTGTTTCTTCATTATGAAGTTTTTACAATCACTTCATACTTGTTTAATTATATTCACCGATAGAGTTGTTTAAGGTGAAATAACAAGTTACGATCACCAAATCTAGTTTAGATAAATTTTAAGGGATTTAATAGATGAAAGATACATTTATGCGAAGTTGTGAACATTGGAGTGAATCAAGTCGCAATGAAATGCAGAATTTTTATACTCTTGCCTCTATTGATTATAAACATCTAGCAGAGAAATTTAACTGGAAAGAATGGCTTGAAGCACATCAGGCTAATATTGGCAAGCGTGGACTAAAACTTCTAGATATTGCCTGTGGATCAGGTAAATTTCCTTCAGCACTAATTCAAAATGCTAATTTGTCAAACGCAAAAATATTACCAGTGGAATATTCACTACTAGATCCGTCTTCATTTTCAATTGCAGAAGCACGCAAGGTTATTCAGTCACCATTTAAAACTAGTTCAGAATTTGAAACTACTTTACAGGAATTTTCTTGTGAGCGAGAAACTTATGACATTATCTGGGCAACGCACGCTCTTTACGCAATTCCAAAAAACGAACTTAAAAAGGCTTTAAAACGTTTTATTTTTGGAATGGCTAGATCCGGTTTTATTGCTCATGCAAGTGAAAAATCTCATTACCTTCGATTTTACAGACATTATTTAAATGGTTTCAAAGGTGGTTCTGGAGAACCGTATTCAAGTGCTGAACAAATTTTACAAATACTAAAAGAGATTGATATTCCTCATAAAGTTGAGAAAATTATTTACGAAAATGGTGTTTCAGAGAAAGCATCTTTGCAAGTTGAAGGATATCTGCAGCGTTGTGTTTTTGATGATACAATTGACCTTGAAAAAATGCTCAAAAATTCGGTTACGGGACCTTACCCTAGACAATTGTATCAAAGATGGACAATGGTGTTTTAAGAAAGAAGTAATGATGATTTTTCATCGAAAGTTTAAATTTTTATGACTAAGAGTTTTTTTTTCTAGATTCGAATGTGAGAAAGTAATCATAATTTTTAATACATGTTTATAAAACGAATTTTACTCCTTTTCTACACCCGAACTTAGTCTAGGTTTATTTTTAATTTTTAGCTCGAGCGTTGGTCAAACTTTCTTTATTTCTCTTTTCTCTGGAGAAATAAGGAATGCATTTAATCTCTCTCATGGAATGTTTGGAATAATTTATTCCGTTGCAACACTTACAAGTGCTACACTTTTTTTTTGGTTAGGAAAACTCACAGACCAATTTAATTTGACTGTTCTTGGATTAATAACTCTAGGAATATTAAGCGGATTTTCATTTCTTTTATCAAGTGCCGATACACTTCTCATACTTTTCTTATCTTTATTAGGTCTTCGCTTGTTTGGTCAAAGTATGATTAGTCATATAGCAGTAACTGCAATGGCCCGCTGGTTTTCAAAGAAAAGAGGAAGAGCTTTAAGTGTTGCACTAATGGGACACCCTATTGGAGAGGCACTATTACCCTCTCTCATTACTTTCTTTTTATTTCAGTACACATGGCGTGAAATCTGGGTTGGAATAGGTACATGTATAATAATTATTTTTTTACCTTTAGTTTACTGGCTTGGAAGACACATCAAATTAAATAAGCATGATTCATATAATAGTAAACAAACAAAATCAAAAAAAAAATTGATTGTTTCTTGGAATCGATCACAAGTCTTAAAAGATTTAAGATTTTACCAGGTTCTTCCTGGATTACTTGCTTCTCCCTTCATAGTGACTGGAGTTTTTTTTCATCAGATTCACTTGATTGAAACTAAATCTTGGTCGATTACACTTTTAGCATCCTCCTACCCTTTTTTTGCTTTAAGTGTGATTGGGGTAACTTTTGGGGCTGGCTGGATAATCGATAGATTCGGCACAGTGCATTTATTGCGTTTTTTTTTGTTACCGCTTGCATTTGGTTTGCTCTTAATAGTAGCTACAGACAAGGCATTTGCTATTCCTATATTTATGATCTTAATGGGAGCATCTGCTGGATCAGCAACTATTATCATAAGTACTCTGTGGGTTGAACTTTATGGAATTAATTATCTTGGTTCAATCAGATCTATGTTTTTTTCTATGGTTGTGCTTGCTACTTCAATCTCTCCAGCACTTATAGGATTATTATTAGACACAGGTGTAACATTGGAAATCCAATTTATTATATTTACAATTTATATCTTTATTTGCTCAATTATTTTTGCAATATTAACACCTAATCTTTTAATTGCTCGATCCCCTCCTTCATAGAGCTTTTTAGGATTTAGCAGCTCGAACTGATGTTATTTTCTTAATAGTTTAAAAACAAAAAAAGTAAGAATTCCAGATATTATACCTGGAGCTACCTCGTAAATATAAGTATTTAGTTCGTAATGTCTCCATACCATTAATGTTATCAAGGGTATAATCATCATCATTAATGATGAAAATTCAGAAACTTTTTGTTTTAGTGAGTTAACTATTAATAAAGGAGAAAAGCAACAAGCTAATGTTGACCATGACATTAAGACAAGGTTGAAGACGTTTTTATTATCATTTATTGCAATTGTAACAACAAAGACTGTGATAATTAAAGTTGCTAATTTATTTATTAAATAATTGTTATTTTTATTCAATGAAAGATCGTTTGTAATTGAAGCGGTACAAGCAAGTATTTGAGAATCTGCTGTTGACATTGTGGCAGCAAAAATACCAGCTAAGATTACTCCAACAAAAAATTCAGGTAATAAACTTTGTGCCAAAGTTGGTAAGGCTAATTCTGGGTCCATATTGTTGGTTTCTGGGATTAGTAATCTTGCTACAAAAGCCGCTAAAATGGAAAATAAATAGAATAAAGTATACCAAGTGTAATAATATATTCTTGTTTTTGGTATGTTTTTAGTACTATCAATTGTCATAAATCTTACCATAACGTGAGGTTGACCTATCACACCCACACCTGAGAAAAACCAACCGATAATGAACATGTATGGAGCTAATAAAAATTCTGAAAAATTTGTTGATGGAAACCATTTCATATAATCTGGAGATATTTTGTGTAATTCATCTATGAAGATAGAAACCCCACCTACTTCTTTAATTCCAAAAAAAACCATTAAAAACATGGCAACTATCATTACAAAAGATTGAGCGGCATCCGTCCAAATAGAAGCTCTTATTCCTCCTGAAAAACAATAAAGTAATACAATAACTCCACCGATTATGGCACCTAGTCTATAATCTAAACCAAATATAACATGCATCGACTTACTTCCAGCATTAAGCTGAGCTGCTGCATATGTAGATAAAAAAATAAGAATGATTAATCCACCAAACAATTGTACATATTTATAATTTTTGCCATGCCATTGGCTTACCAAATTAGCAAAACTTACAACCTTTAATTCCTGTGATTTCTTCCTTAAATTTTTATGCACAAAAAGAGATGAAATAAAATCACCAAAAATCAATCCAAACATTAGCCAGACAGATTGCAAACCATAAACATATGTAAACCCAATCTGACCAATAAACATGTATCCACTATTTGATGTTGCGATGGCTGATATAGCTGCCAACCATGGCTTAACTTCCTGATTTGCAAGGAGATAGTCTAGAGACGTATTTTTTTTCTTAAGAACTGACAAAGATCCTATCAACGTAAATAAGAAAAGAAATAAACAAAAACTGAAAAATATCATGAAGATATTATTTTTTTAGAGAGCAGATTTTTGAAGTCTTCTTTACTACTAATCGATTTACTGGAAGATTAAACTCACTAAAACCATCAACTGAAGTCTTATCAAAGTAATCTGAAAGTTCTGATACTAAAATCTCATAATGCTTGGACGATAGAACTAGTGAAGCGTAGAAAAAACCTGAAACTTCTTTAGCTAACACTTCTGGGGTTTGTTTAAAAGAAAGCACATGAGGGGTAATATTTATTTCACAGTCATAAAATATTTTTTTAACGAGTTCATCTAAAGTTTTTAAAGATCTAACCCTTGGATCACCTAATTCTAACAATCCATAATTAGGAAATATTTTTTGAACAAATTTATATATTATGTTGTGGATTTCTAAATATCCAGTTGCAGAATGTAAATCTCCATCAACAATTGCTGAGAAAATACCCTGATTTTTAAGTATCCTTTTAATGGTTTTTAACACTGGAACTAAAGGATCCATTAAAGTTAAAGCCCAATGACAAAATATAACGTCTTTTGAGGCATCTTTGATAAAGTTTAATTTTTGAGCTTTTGCGTTATAAAAATCTACATCTTGATCATAAAGTCTGGTCCGTGCGAGTTTAAGTTCGTTATCATTCATATCCACTCCGGAAAGTTTGACGTTAAATGGAAAACGTTTATTACAATACTCTAAAAGAACCCCACTTCCGCATGCCAAATCAAGAATATCGATATGAGAATTTGGATCGATAGTATCAATTAGTAATTCATAACTATTCTTTCCATTTGAATCACAACAACTGGTTGCAATCTTTTCAGTAAAACCTGCATATCTGTTGTGAATAGTGTGAAGATGATCTAGTAAATCTTGACTATTTGGGTTTTCACCTGAATCAATTTTATTCATCCATGAAGAGTTAAAGTTTTTATAATTATTTTTGAAGAGCATTAAATTTTTAGACTAAACTTGATTATTTGTAGGCCAACAAATTGGGTTTAAATTACTTGAGACAATTTCACCTGGCTTAGTTGCAGGAATAAATTTTTTCCAATCTCCTGAGATCATAGTAGGATTATTTACAACACGCGCACCGTCTGCAAAATAGGTATTGGCTAAAACAATTCGACTTTGGGTTGTTTTATTTTCAGAGGCAGTGTGGAAACTAAGATTATGATGAAAACTTACCTCACCTAATTCAAAAGGTTCTTCAACAATTGAAACTTTTTCCTTTTTAAAAATATCAATTATTTTTTTATCGTAACTAGTATCAAATTCGTTAAATTCAATATTTTCTACAAGTTTATAAATCTCTAATGGCTTTGCAAAAGTTAGAGGACCCATCTCAATCGGGATTGCTTGAGCAGGAATCCAGGCAGTTACCACATCATTTGTTTCTAATGGAAAATGATGGTCATCATAATGCCAGGGTGTACGACCACAGCCTGATTCTTTAACTAAGGCGTTATCATGATAAAGACGAATTTTTTTTACTGAAAGTAATTCAGCACAAATCTTTGCAATACGTGAACTTAAAACAAATTCTTTGATTACAGTATTTTTTAACCACATCATTTCAAGACTTAAAAAACGATCTTTTTTATTTTCGTTATAATTTTCAAATGTCTTTTTTAAAAGCGATAGGATTTCATGTCTTAAAAGTTGAATTGCAGCTGGTGTTAAAACGTTCTTTAACTTTATAAAACCGTTTTTTTGAAAATTTGATATATCTTGTGTTGTTAGGTTGTAAGGTTCTGAGAGTTGCTGTTTTAAATCAATTTTTGATGCATCTTTTATATTTGGTGGTTCAGGCAGTTCTAACAGAACCTCCTTGGTTTTAGAATTTGAGTTATCAGCTAGAGAAACATACCAATCCCACCAAGCCTGATTATCCTTATCCCATTGCTTATTCTCACCGGTGCTTGATTCGCTGGATTTAAAATCAGTTTCTTTCTTTAAATTTATGTTTTCAGTCATATTTTAATATGTAATGAAAAGAAATCTTATTTGTATAAAATTTTAAATAATTACTATAACTAAATTGCATTAAATAGTTTTATTAATTTATATATTGTTTCTTTTGAATTACCTTTATTTAAAATTCTTAAAACTTGCTTGCTGAATTTTTAATTTCAGACTTAAAACATTATGAATTTAAACTAAAAATAGCATAAAACATAGAACTTCTTCAAATTTTAACTATTTTTAAATAATATGGAAGTGCTTGAGAATCTAGCTTACGGTAGAGGCGTTCTATTAATAATCTTCTTCCTTGGATTGATTATTTATCTAATTATAAAAAAAAATAAATAAATTCAATTGTTTAATCAAGAATTCTAGTGACATAACTTAGATATTTTTCTTCAAAAAAATTTCACCATTAATTCTAATTTGGTCTAATAAATCTTTAATATTTCATTTGGAAATAGTATTAAATTCCCTTGCATAACTGCGAAGTTTATCAATCATCACATTTCGTTGTTTGTCCGACGAAATTGCTAACATTTTTATTAAAAGTATCTTGAAACGAGATAGTGAAGCTTGAGAAAAATCTTTATAATTGGGATTTATAATTTCATGGCCTCTTATCAAGAGTTTGTTTAAATAAGCATTAAGCTCTGCTTCATTTGGCTGAGATTTCATAAATCTTACGAATGCTTTTTGACGTAGTGTCCTGTTATGCAAACGAACCCTTGCGTCATTAAGCGTTTCATGCGAATGGGTTTCTAGCATTTCAATTTGAGCATTTGTTAGATCTCCAAAAAATCTTTTAAAATTTTTAGTTAACTTATCAAAACGATCGTTATATCTTATTTCTCTTGGTTCCGAAAGTTTGATTATGCGCTCTTGTTGACGCATCAACATTTGCTTTTTCATAAATTCGATAGCTTCATCATTATTTATCTGAATAAGAAACCTTGATGCATATGGTGTCAAACCAACAATAGTATCTTCAATTAGAGTACGTCCTTCATCAATAATTATAGTTATTTTGTTTGCATCATATTCTCCCACTTCTAATGTATCTGCAATATTATCTAGGTAGGAAGCGTAACTTGGCATCATTGATGTTCTGTGCCAATTTATCATTTCTGAAACTTGCTGATTCATCAGTAATTTTTCTTCTTCATCCAAATATAGAAAGTAATTAATCTCATCTTTGATGAATTTATCCGTAAATGAATAGATTAGTCGAGTACTTGAACAAGCCGTTACTAAAATGATAAAAAATAACAATGATAAGGAATGATAAACCTGTTGTTTAGAAAAAATTGTCATTACCTTTTAATTTTATAGCTTGTTATAGTTAACGCAATTACGAAAAACTTTGTGCTCTTTTTTATTCTATAAATAATTTAAATAAACCAACTCTATCGTAACTAATCAAAACTATGTGTGTTAAAATATTCATTTATGTCACCAGAATAAAAAATGCAGTCTCCTACTTTTGAATTATTTAAATGAACGCCTATAAAGAGTTCTAAAGTTTTTCGTAAAATTTCTCTGGTAAATATATCACCCTCTACATCAAGCTTTATGAATTTTTGAGTGATTTCATAAAGACCATTATTTTTATAATAATCGCTTTCTGAGTTTGACGATGCGTGTCTTATAACTTCATTATTATTTAAAAACTCATATCCAAATACTTGGTATTTTCCCTCACAAATAAGATTCTTTCCAACTAAATTATCAAATGACATTACTTCAAAAGATAGAAATGAATAAATAAATATTAGTAATAACTTTTTCATTAATTTTATTTCATTGTAAATGTTTTCAAAGGAATTAATAACCGGATTAATTTAATTACCTAATTCTGGAAAGGACAGTCCATATCATTCTCAAAGATATTAAATTTTTGAATACACCAACTACATAGGTAAAAGCTGCAGCTCGAAGAATAGAACGACATGAATCATGATAAACTGCTGGAATTTTTTTTTTAATAATTGGCATAGCTTTATTAAAACTTGCATCTAATTCCACTTCAAGTGTAACAAGATGAATAACTACCCCAATAAATAAGCTTAGTAGAATAAGTAAAATGCATACTTTAATAAGTGGAAGGTAACCTGTAGCAAATATTATTGGTAGTCCAATATAAATAACAGCAAATGCGATTTTATTAATCCATAGAGTATTTTTAACAAGTTTTGTTCTTGTAATCAGTGGAGTGTAGTTTTCAGCGTGTTGAATTGCATGACCTATTTCATGACAAATAATTGAAATAGATGTTAAACTTTTTTTTCTAAGTCTATCTTCCCCTACTTTGACTTTTCTCTGATCTAGATCATAGTGATCGCCTATTAAGGTTTTCTCCAAACAAACGTCTTTTAATTCCAATTCTTTAATTAGCTGATTCCCAAATTCAATGCCATTAAAGGGCATATTTGGTAAGATTTCATCATTCTTTTTAAAAACATAATTGATCCAAACAACCGGAAGAATTGATATTGATAAAAGAACAATTAGGAAAATCATAGTAATTATTTAATGTATAAATTAATATTAGCTAGATGTTTATAAATATAAATTGTTTTTCTACGTAATTCACGTTTCATTTTGTATTCAATGAGAATAAAAAATAACTGAAGATAATCTATTAACAAAATAATTATTAATAATAGTTTACATAGTTTAATAATAACTATTCATTTCAAATACATTAACAAGATATGAATATTAGAATCAGCAAACGTTAATTTAGATTTAATATATTGTATTCTAATATTAACTTTTTAAAGGATAAATAATGGCTTGGACAAAACCTATGATTTCTGAAATCTCTGTAGGTCTTGAAATCAATTCTTATGCTTGCGCTGAGAAGTAGTTTCAAACTATAGATTAATTTCTTTAAAAAGCCTGGCTAAGCAGTCAGGTTTTTTTTTGTCTTTTAAAAATTGCAAATGAATTTAATTTTCTCGAAGTTTTCACTCATTAATTTCGGATGAATCCATTCTGAATCATCTGATTCAGTGTTTAAATTTTTTTTATATTCAAATGTTCTTCCTCTACCCATATTTGTCTTGTAATCAATTATAGTAATAACTTTAAATCTTTTATTTTTACAATCATACTTAGTATAAAACTTTGTACTTAGTTTTTCTTTTTTTTGTGCGATTTTGTAATCAAACAAACTCCAGATGTAAATAATATCATCGATTTTTTTGATTGATTCCATTTCAAAATATTCTGTAAAAGTTTTATGCTCACGGAATACTTGCCATTTTCCGTAACAACAGGAAAACGAAAAAAAATAAAGAAATAAAAAAATAAATTTATTTTTTAGAAAAATTTGCATGATTCAATTATTATTTTTAATTTCTATCCTATAAAATATAGGTTGTCTTTTTAAGACATATTAATATTACATTGATATGAGTCTGGTAATTAGATCCTCAAATAACATTATTGAAACTTAATAATCGAAATTGTCCACCTTTGTGTTTATTATCCTTTTTTGAAAGCATTTCAAGAACACTATAGCTTTGATATGTAACTTCCAATCCAATTGCAAAATCAGGTTTAATTTGTAAAGCATGAGATAATATTGCCCTTATTGTACCTGCGTGTGTTATGATCAAAATACTCTGCCCAGCTTTTACTTTTAATTTTTTGAGCCAAATCTCTACTCTTTTACTCTGTTCTAGAAAACTTTCTCCATTTGGCGGTGAAAATTCAGGAGAAATAAATGAAAAATTATGTTTGTCTTCATTTTTATTTATAAGTTTCCAAATTTCAGAAATTTTTTTTCCTGACCAATCTCCGAAGCTTTGTTCAACCAGATTGTTTTCTGTAATGATTTTTGAATACTGTTTATATCTTGATAAAGCTTCTGCTGTTTGAATTGTTCGTTTTAAAGGACTCACATACCAATCACAATTATCTGGTAAACAAGTTGCCAATTTTTTAATTTTATTATTTTTTATAATTGCATCTGGATTATGTTGTGAAAAAAAACCCGTAATTTGTTTTACAGGTGCATGCCGTATTAAAAATAATTTCGATGGTTTAATCAATTTACAACAAGAATTACTATAATATTTCCAAATAAAAACATTATATCTGTTAAGAAAGCGATTGCTCCTAATATGTCTCCGTTAATACCTCCTATGGCTTTTTTCGATTTTTTTCCAATTAAAAGTATTGTTAAGGTCATTAAGATTATGCCGAATAATATTCCATAGATATCTAACACAAACAATGTAGGTAATATCCAAGTTAAAGTAGCTATAAATAAACACTTATTTGAAATTTTTCCAACTATACTTGCTGTTTTTGCAAACTCTGAATTATTGAATAAGTTTCTTGCTATCATAATGAGAGTTTGCCAGTAGCAAATCCAATGGAAAAATAGCAACTAATGGATATCCTGACTCAAATAAAGCTAATATTATTCCTAGTTTAACCAAAATACCTAATACTAATGACATTACTCCATAGGTTCCAAGGCGACTATCATGAATAATTTTATCAATATTTCTAGGAGAGCCCCCTGCCCCGAGACCGTCTGCAGTATCTGCTAATCCATCTTCATGAAAAGCACCAGTAAGGAGAACACTGAGTGTGATAGCTATAACACAAGACAAAAAAACAGGAAGTCCCACTTGAATCAGTATATCCCCAGCACCACCAGATAATATTCCTACTAAAAAACCAACTGATGGAAAAGACCAACTAGCTCTTGTTAAATCTGGTGCTTTTTTTGAGAAATAGGACCATTTTACTGGTATTCTAGTAAAGAACATAAGTGTTGCAAAAAAATCCATTACATATTTATTTTTAAGAAGTAAATGCATAATTAAATTTTTTTACTTATCCCTGCTTCTGAAAACGTCGACATTTTGTTATGAGTGGTCAAAGCTGCTCTTATTATCAAACTTGCTACTACTGCTCCGCTTCCCTCACCAAGTCTCATGTTTAAGTCAAGTATAGGTTTTTTTTTAAGATGAGAAATTACTCCTGAATGACCTGGTTCAGAAGATTGGTGAGAAATTAAACAATGATCCAATATATTCTTTTTAAAAAGAGTTAGAGTAGCAGCAGATACAGTTGTAATAAAACCATCCAATAAAACAGGTATACCTTTGACCCTTGCTGCGATTACTGATCCTGCAATTGCTGCCATTTCTCTTCCACCAAATGCCTCTAAAATTTTACCTACAGTTTTAAAATTCTTTCCATGTAACTTCAATCCACTCTTAATAATAGAAATTTTATGTTTAAGTTTTTGTTTAGAAATGCCCGTACCTAAACCTGTCCATTTTTCAACAGATTCATTAAAAAGTGCGCATGAAATAGCAGTTGCTGCTGAGGTATTAGATATACCCATTTCTCCCAATATTAACAAATCACAATCTTTTGAAACAGAATCAAATCCTAATTGCATTGCTTCAATTATCTCGCTTTGTTCCATTGCTTTTTCTTTTGAAAAATCCTTAGTAGGTGTTTCAAGCTTTATTGGAATAACTGATAATTTTACTTTAGCTAAATTACATAGTTGGTTAATTGCAGCTCCTCCATTTTTAAAGTTAGCAACCATTTGCTTTGTTACTTCTGCAGGATAAGCAGACACTTTTTTATTTGCTACACCATGATTAGCAGCATAAATAATGCATTGAAACTTATCCATTTTAGGTTTTTTTCTTTTTTGCCAACCAGCCATCCAAATAGCAAAATCTTCTAATCGACCTAAACTCCCAATTGGTTTTGTAAGTTTATTTTGATGTTTTCTAGCCAAATTAGCATAATATTCATGGAACGATTTAAGTGGGACTTTGCCATTATTATTTAGCAAAATTTTAATAATATTATCATTAGACATATTTAAATATCAAATATACTCTTTAAAATTAAGCTATATTACTTTTGTAATTGATAGTCTAGTTTTTAATAAAAGCTGCAATAAATTAGTCCAATATTGGTATTCATAATTGAAAAGTAATATTAAAATTAACTTTTTAGTTTTTTAAATTAGTAAATATTAAAACCTTAATTTTGAGAGCAAAATTGCGAAGATTTTTATTTTATCCATTATTTATTATTATTACTTATCTATTTTACGTTTATCCCTTTAGAACTCTTAATTCTATGATTACCGATGACGAAATCTTAAATTTCAATTCGTTTGTTGTAAGTTTATTTTTTTCAGCGTTAATAATTTATAATTCAAAATCAAAAAATACTTTTTTATTTTCTAAATTGTTAATTTATGAAGGATTAGGAATTGGGTTCATAAGTTTTTGGATAGTCAATTTGGGATTATTTATTAATATTTTTAATTTCATAGAATCTTACAACTTAGGTATAGTCTGCATTCTAATTATATTGATTCTGACATTATTAAGTTTTTATAATGGTAGTAAAATTAACATTAAAAAATTAAATGTTTATTCTTCAAAATTAAAAAAACCTTTAAAATTAATTTTTCTCAGTGATATTCATTTAGGAACAAATACTATTGAGCACTTAGAGAAAATTTATAAAAAAATAATTAAGCTTGAATTTGATTTTATATTGGTGGGAGGAGATTTAATTGATTCGAGTTCATTTGAATTAAAAGATTTAAAGGTTTTAAAAAATTTAAAAAAACCAATTTATTTTATAAGTGGTAATCATGAGTATTACATCAAAAACTATCAAGAAAAACTAAGTAAGTTAAATGAATACAACATTAACTTTTTAGATAATAAATCAATAAAATATAAAAATATAAATATTATTGGGGTTAGTGATAATCAAAGTACATTAAATCAAACTGAAACTGTTAATAAATTTTATAAGCCAAACTTATTTAATTTGGTAGTTGTGCATAAACCTACCTTATGGGAATTTATAAATAAACAGATAGATTTGACTTTATCAGGACATACACATAATGGACAAATAGTTCCGTTTAACTTTTTAGTAAAACTGAGATTTAAAAATATTTATGGATTATACGAAAAATTTCAGTCTAAACTTTATGTTTCCTGTGGCGCCGGTTGTTGGGGGCCAAGAATGAGGCTTGGAAGTACAAATGAAATTGTTTTACTATCAATTAGTAATCAAGCATAACTAGATACCTTTCTATATTAAAACTTTGTCGACTAAATTTTAATAAATTAACTTTTTCTTATATTTTAAAAGAAGACTATTTAGTAAAAAATTAAGTCAGCTAAAAAAGCAAAGAAAAAACCTGTGATATAAACTACAAACGAAAAAGTCAATATAACTGAATTTGTTGACCTTAATTTCAAACATATTTTAGCTTCTGCTGGGTTTGCTGGACATGAAGAATTATTTCTTTTCCATGCCATATAATATGATAAAGCCAACATAAAACCTGCTAATATAAAGATATATAATTTATATTTTGATAGAACAACAATCCAGGGGAATATTGATACAATGCTAACTAAAGTTGTACCTAATCCAACAGTCACAAGCAGAGCTGGTAAAGCACAACAAACTAGTGTACTTAAACTTGTAAATAAACTTAATATTGGTGCAAACAATTCTTTATAGAAATTACTTAACATTTTTTATCTCTCTGACGTCATAACCCGAATCCTTTATCATTTCAGTGATTTTTTCATAACTTAATTTTTGATTTTCTTTAAAATTAATAGTAATCAACATATTTTCTAAATTCACTTTTATTCCTGCAACTGATTTTTGTTTTGAAAATATTTTTTCAATTGAACGAGCACAAAAATCACATACAAGTCCATTAACATATACGTACAAAATATCACCATTGTATTGTTCATCCGACAGAATTTTACTGCTGTTAAACATTACAAATTGTAAAATAAACAAATAAATAATAATTTTTTTCATTTCTTCTCCTCTAAAATCTTTTAATGAAGTTAAACATAAAGTCTTTGTAGTTATTAAGACCAAACTCTGCTAAATAATCCCCTTTAAAAACTCTTAACATTGGAGTAAATGTCAAGTTTTTACGACTTCCCGGCATATGATTGGCTTGAAGCATTATCCAAGTATGTAAATATCCATATTCAGCCAAATAAGGAGCCACTCCAATTCTAAATTGTTGTGAAAAAAATTTATCTATCGAAGATGCATAATTAGCTTGATTTTGATAGCTTGTAAAAAACCTTCTATCTTCCCAATCAAATAAGATGCCTGTGAAAAGGGATGGTTCAAATTTATTTTCAAAAGCTTCATAATTACTAGTTGCTAAACCTATTCCGTTCTTTAAATAAAAATTTGTTTGCGACTTAGGTTTATTTATTCTTTTTATGAGATAATTTAATTGAAGTCCATGAAATTGCCATTCTTTTTCTCTCCAATATTCTGCTCTATAACCTATTGAATAATCAATTGATGGACTATAATGCAAATGAAAACTATGTTTACTAAAATCATTTGCCTGCATTAATGTCCAGCCTCCAGGATATGAAATTGGTCTAGCATTTATATCTTTTAAGACAATAAAAGTGCACACTAGAACTATTTTGCATAAAAATATCTTCATCTTTTCTCCTAATAATCAGAAATAAATTCAAGACAAACTTTGTCTCAAAACTTTGAAATAAAATTAGGAAAAAAGTTTTGGCGGGGGTGGTCTTAGTAAAGGGTTTAGGGAATCAAATGTAAACGTTAAGTTATTAAAAAAAGAATTATCGATTTGAGCACCTAAAATATCGTCAACTTGAAATGTATTTATTTGAGTATAATAACACTCACAATTAAAGCATACGTCTTCAACATCATTTGATTGAGAATGACATGATTTGTTTGAGTGAACATGATTTGTTTCATTAAGTTGAGAATATTTTTTATCTAAACAATACGAAATAACTTTAGCTGAGATCGTCAAACTAGACAGACTAAATATTAAAACACTTAAAATAAAAAATTTTGCGCGTCTCATAATTACAAACTATTAAAAGTTTTAAAAAAATCAATGATTTTATTTGATTGGGGTTGACACAGAACAAAGTGTTATAATATAACATAAAAATAATATCAACATCAATTTAATGGAAAATCAATGTATAAAATAGTTACCCTCGTCTTGACCGTATTACTTGTAGCTAATGCAAATGCTGAAAAATTAGAATCTATATTTGTTGCACCAGATGTATTTATAACATCTAAAATTAAGCCGAGTACTGAATATGAAAGTGATAGGGGTAATATTTTATATGATTCTCATGAACTAGAAAAAAGCAGACAATACTCTATTGGTCAGATGCTCAAAGATTTACCAGGAATTGCTTCACAAGGTCTGGGTAACGCTTCACGTCCAATAATCAGGGGTCTTGGTAATTCGCGAGTTAAAATTTTACAAAACAGTTCTTCACTAGGTGATGTTTCCGAATTTGGTGAGGATCATATTGTTGGATATGATCCATTATTAATTGATAAAATAGAAATTATTAAAGGGCCCGGTACGTTACTTTATGGAAACAATGGTTTTGCTGGAGTTGTAAACATTATAAACCCTTTAATTGCAGTAGATAAGCCTCTTTCTGACGAAAACGTCCAATTAGGTTTTGGATACAAGACCTCAGGTGGAGAGTTGGGAACAGCATTAAAACTTGGTAAATCTGTGGACAATTTTACTGTTAGAGGTTCTGGAAGTTTTGTAAGTGCGGGACCTTACGATTTAGCAAATGTTTCAACTAAGCAAGCAAATTCATCAAAGTTCATGACATCCGGCGGCGTTGGAATAACATACAATGATGGTCAGAATCATCTTGGAGTTTCTTTGGACAAACTAGAGGCTGTATATCAAAATCCTGGTCCTGAAGGAGAAGAAAATATGACATCACTTAACCCTACAAGAAACACAATAAATTTTGATTCTTCACTGGCATTAGATTATTTAATCTTTGAAAAGTTTAACTTAGAAGGCACTGTCTCTGAATATAATCATGCTGAAAGAACAGGCGATGGTAACAATCATAATATAACATTTTTCAATGATATATATGAAATAAAAACATCACTGAATCACAAATCTCTGTTCAATCAAAATGAAGAAGGATTATTCGGTTTTCATTTCATGAATAAAAATCAAGGTGCAACAGGAGCAGAGGAAGGTCATTTAACTCCAACGAAGACAAATAGTTTTGCTTTATTTGCTCTCGAAAAATTAAAATTTGATTTATTTGATTTAGATCTTGGTGGTCGAATTGAATCTGTAAATTTGAAAACAACACAGCATGAGAGAGGTTTTTTTCCTGCTGCATTTTCTTCCACTGCAAAAAGAGAAATCTTACCAAACAATACAGTATTTTTAGGTTTTGACTTTACACAAAGAGCACCGAATGCTGTCGAATTATTCGCAGACGGTCCTCACCACGCTCTTGAAAATGTTGAGACAGGTAACTTAAACTTAGAAAAAGAGAGTTCTTACAATGTATCACTTGGATATAATTATGATGAAAATCTAAATAAATTAAAAATTGAAGCATATTATAATTATATTAATGATTTTATCGCTGCAGATAGGAACGGTAGAACTCAAAATGTTGAAGGTGAAGATTTTAATGTTGTTATTCACGATCAATACAATGCATTATTTACAGGAGTAGAATTGAGTGGTCAGTACGGCATAACGAAATTGGATGATTTTGATTTCCTTGCTAATTTTGTAGGGGAATTTTTGAAGGGTTACAGAACATCCAATGACAAGGCTATAACTAGAATTCCACAATCAAAAGTAAATGTTGGTTTACAACTCATTAATGAGGAATGGGATACTAATCTTAAATATTATCATTATTTTGATAAAGAATTCACAGGTCCCTTTTATACAAGAACAGGTGGTCACTCAAGATTAGATTTTGATCTCACAAAAGATTTCATGTACTCAGATTTATCTGGCCATGCAATGTTTAGTGTAACCAATCTTCTGAATACAGTTGGTCGTGATCATCTTGAGGCAAAAAAGGGTCAAGTTCAATTACCTGGTAGAAGTTTTAATTTTAATTTAAAGCTATTCTATTAATAAAATATGTTTAAGTATTACTCTTCATACACATTGTTATGGATAGGCCTAACACATCTGTTATGCTGTGGTTTGCCTTTGACGTTATCATTTGCTTCATTATCTTCAAATGCATTATTTTTGGACTCACTCCTTTTAAACTCTGAATTATTAGAAGCTGCTGAACCATATCTCTTTGCAATTACTACGCTTATATTTTTATTAATCATTTCTTTTGAGATCTACAATAAAAAAATAAAGTGCCAAGATGATGAATGTGATACTGAACAAGAATGCAGTACGACCAATAAAAAAATTAAGACCAATCTTATTCTCGCAAGTATTCTTTATACTCTCAATAGTTCAATCTTTTTATCAGAAGTTATCCTCTGATTTATGATTTTAAATTGCGAAAATATGAAATCCTTAATGGATTTCAAACATAATAACCATCAATTAGCGATTTTGAATCGTCAAGTTCCTGAGGATTCCAATCTTTTCTTTAGTGAATTAAACATAACTCCTTTTTCAACTTCAGGTTATGTTTCATTAGAGAATAGCTTAAAGGACATTAGCAAGCTTACAGAAGAAAAACTTCCATCAAAAATTAGGAAAAACATATTTTTCGACAATTGGTTAAAAGATATGAGTGAAATTTGTAAAATGTTTTGTTTATTTCAAGAAAAAGACAAAATAAGTTTTTGGTTGGGATCTGAGAGAGGTTGTAAACGTTTTCATGTTGATATGGTCCCTTATAGATGTTTAGTAACTTATTCCGGACAAGGTACAGAATTACTCCCTGATAATGCTGCAGACAGGAATGCTTTTATTAGTGGAAAACCAAATGAAAATATAATTAAAGACAGATCAGCGATAAGATATTTAAATAAATGGGATATCGCAATTTTTCGTGGTGGAAAACATGGAATTTTACATCGAACTCCAGAATCAGCATTAAATGATAGATCTTCAATTTTAATGAGGCTTGATGATTCTACTTTTTTAGAGCAAATAGAAAAAATAAACACTGTTAATTAAATATTTGTTAAAAGTTCATGGTTAAATAAAGTAAATAGTTTTACAACGATTGTTTAAAACTGAGGATCTATTGCTTTGAATTACCAATAAATTTATTAGCTTTGAACATTCCTTTTTTTATTGATCCGTCTTGTAACGTTAACGTTCCATAACCGTCAAATAAGTTTTTTTTAAAGCTACCAGTGTATTTATCTCCATTCGAATAAGTTATTGTCCCCTCTCCGGATCTCATACCATCTACAAATTGTCCAACATAAATTGATCCATCGGAAAATGTATGAGTTCCTTTACCGTGAGGAAGGTCGTCTATGAAATCTCCTGTATAATTCTCTCCGTCTGAAAAAGTTGAAGAACCTTTTCCATGGTAATAACCATTTTTAAATCCTCCTTCGTATTTATCGCCATTTGCAAATGTGAAGGTTCCTTGACCATTTTGTAATCCATCTTTAAACTCACCAATATATACGTTTCCGTTAATAAATAAGTATGATCCTTTACCATTATACTTGTTATCCTTGATCTCTCCGACATATTTTTCACCATTTTGGTGAAAGATTGTTCCATAACAATGTCTTACAAAGTTTCCATCGCAAGCAGGAAGAGCAGAAATCTTTGATGAAAGAAAAAGGAGAGGTAAAATTAATAAAATAATTTTTTTTTTGTGCATGCTATTAAGATAATCATTCGAAATTAATTTGCCATATCTAGTAAATAATTCGTTAAAGTTGATCAACGATGTTCATATTTGTAATTTTCTAAGATTTGATATTGATAGTTCCCAGATAACATGTTCCAATATTCTTTATAAAATTTTTCATTAAAATCTCTTAAATTTTTAAAATCAACATGAATTTCAGGTGTATTAGTATTTATTTCAATTCCCCATAAAGATTTATCATCATAAGGCAAAAATCCATATCTAAGATCACCAATTAAAAATCTATTTAATGGATGAATGTATATAAAATCATCTGAAAAAAAAGAGAATCTCCGAATATCCTCTCTTTGAATTGAATTTGACTTTAACTCTGGGAAAACTGATTCTTTATCAATAGCATTTAAAATAGCTCCCGATTTAAATTTTGGTTCATCAAAAAAAGGTGCATATACAGCATCAACATAATATTTGTTGTTTGTTCTATAAACACTTCTCCACAGAATTATATTTCCAATTGTTGGTTTAATAATTAACCTTTCTATGTTGTGCCCTCTTCTCTCAGATATTTCAAAAATAAAATCTTTTACTTGTAGATGTTTTTGATAACAAAGGAAAATATAAAAAAAACTAAACAAAATGCTTGATCTTATTAAAGAAGTTGATTTTTTAAGCAAGGAAAAAATTAACAAAAAAACTAAAGTAAAAGTAAATATAGGATCTACAATCGATATTAGATTCAAAGAAACTCTAGATTGACTAAGGGGCCAAAAAAGAGTTGTTCCGTAACTTGTAAGTGAATCAAGTAAACCATGACTCAAAAATCCAATCAAAGTAAACAAGTATATAAATCGTAATGACATTCTTAACTTGTAGAAACAAGTAAAAATTATCAAAGAAACAAATATACTTCCAATTGGCGCAAAAAATAAAGAATGTGTAAAATGTCTATGGTATTCAATAAAAAGAAGTTGGTCATTTTCGGATCTTATAAAAATATCTAAATCTGGCGCTAATCCCCCAATTGCACCACACAAAGAGGCTTTTCGAATATCTTTTTTATTAGAAAAAAGTGAAGAAAAAGTTGCTCCAATCAAACCTTGAGTACATGGATCCATAAATTTTTACTCTGATTTGCTAGCTGCGCATTCTAATATTTGGCTCTCTAGTATTATTTTTTGTTGTCCCTCTATTGTATTGTAAATGCAGTATGTCTTATTTCCAGATTTATATGATTTTATCAACCCCATGCCCATTGGACCCGAAAATGTTTTTACATCTGTTATTTTCATTTTACTTGAATCATCTTTTTTAAAGTGAAGAAAACAATAAGTGATAATTCCTGATAAGGTAAGATAGTAAATAGTTGGAATTAAAGTAATCCTTAAAACATTACCCTCTCTTCCAAATAAACCAACTGTAGCTGAAGCTGCTACAACATTATGTATAGCTATCATATTTCCAGCTGCTGCTCCAACACTTTGTGCAGCAACCATCAACACCCCTGAAATGTTCAAAAGATTTGCAGTTTCATATTGAAATTGACTAAGCATCAGGTTACTAACAGTATTAGAGCCAGCTAGAAATGCTCCAATGGCACCAACGGTTGGTGCAAATATAGGATATATTTGTCCCATCAGATTCGATACACCTTGAGCCATAGAAATTGGCATACTAGCAATATCATTATAATTAACACCAGAGTTAATCATTATTCTTACCAGCGGAACTGTAAATATCAAAACAAAGCCTGCACTTAAAATAGTTTTTGATGAATCGATTATTGACGAACTAATTTCCTTAGAAGTCATTCTATGTAGAAAAAAAGTGATAAAACAAATAAAAATTAAAATTCCTCCAGGAAGATATAATAATTGAAAACTTGCACTTATATTTTCTTCTTTAAAAATATTTTCAAACTTAATATTTACAGATTGTAGAAATTTTTTTAACGGTTCAAAAGTTCTTGAAAATACAAGTAGTAAAGCGAGTAATAAATAAGGAAGCCAGGCCATAAAACTTCCTATATTTCTTTTATTTTCTATAACTTCTTTATTTTGAGGGTTACAAATCCAGTTTAATGGCCAATTTTTTGAAGGTTGAAAGTCCCATTCATCTTTTGGAATAAGAAATTTTCTTTTTGTAGCAATTGTAACTATAAATAATCCAGTTAATCCTCCTATTATAGATGGAAATTCTGGGCCAAGAAAGATACCTGTTAATAAATATGGTATTGTGAAGCTCAATGATGCAAAGATTGCAAAAGGAAATATTGATAAACCTTCAAACCAAGATTTTTTTTTACCAAAAAATCTCGTCATTATGACTACTAATAAAATTGGCATAAGTAGTCCACAAATTGAGTGAATTATTGCGACTTTAATGACTATAGAATCAAAGAATGAATTCCATTCCAATCCATTTTCCAATAACTTATTAGAAATGCTTATTTTGTCTAGTCCACCCTGAACACCAACCAATAAAGGCGTTCCTACTGCACCAAAAGAAACAGGTGTGGATTGTATCATCATACCAAAAACTACTGCAGCAATTGGAGGAAAACCAACAGCAACCATCAATGGTGCAGCTACTGCAGCAGGAGTACCAAAACCTGAAGCTCCTTCAATAAAACACCCAAACAACCACGCGATTATAATAACTTGAACTCTTCTATCTTTACTTATGTCAGAAAATCCAGATCTGATAGTGTTTATTGCACCTGAATATTTTAGTGTGTTTAATAACAAAATAGCACCGAAAATAATCCATAAAATACTTATACTAATAATTAGACCCTGAAGAGTTGAGGCTAAAATTCTGGCTTCACTCATTCCCCAAATAAAATAAGAAATAATGCTAGTAAATATAAAAACTAGGGGCATTGCAATTTTAGCTGCAATTCTAAAAACAATCAAAAGAATTCCAGCTAAAAAGATTGGAGAAAAAGCTAAAATGGGGAAAAAAATCTCTTTCATTTCGTCAATTTTTTAAAATTTATTTGTAAGAAAAATGTTACTTAATAATATAACTTTTATAAACAATTTTAAAATACAATGTGATAACAGAAATAATAAATTCTTTATTTATTACCAATAATTACTAAATAAATAAAAAATAAGAACACTTAAATATTTATATGTAAATTAAGACAATGACCTATGTAAAACTTAAAAATCTATTTGAAGAACAAAGTTTACTAAATGATATAAATGGTATCTTAAATTGGGACATGGCTACATATATGCCTCAAAAATCAAGAAATCAGCGTGTTAGACAAATACAAAAAATTCTTGATTACAAAAAAAGCATTTTTGACCAAATTAAAAAAAAAGAATTATTTAAAAAGATCAATGATTCCAGCCTGAGTCCTGAAGATAAATTAAACCTTAATTTAATGAGAGATAAGTTTGAATACTTTGATATCGTTCCATATGAATATATAAAAAAAAAAAACCTCACTTGCAATTTTGTGTGAAGGTGAATGGAGAAAAGCTAAACTAAAATCAAATTTTAATTTAGTTAAAAAATCATTTAAAAAGCTTGTTGATGTAATAAAGATTGAGTCTGAAATACTATCTCAAAAAAAGGATAAAACAAAATACGATTGTTTATTATCTAAATACGACAGATCACTGACCTCTTCACGCATTACAAAAATTTTTTCTAGGATAGAATCGTTTTTAAAAAAGAATATCCCGTCAATTTTAGAAAAACAAAGAAGCTATAAATCAATTTCTTTTACCGAAAATCTCTCAGAATCAGAACAATTTGAACTATCAAAAGATTTTATGAAAAAACTTGGCTTTGATTTTTCTCGCGGAAGAATTGATAAAAGTTCACATCCTTTTTGCGGTGGAAGTTCTGAAGATATTAGAATTACTACAAGATATAATGATGCAGACTCATTTTCTTGCTTTGATGCTCTTATGCACGAAACAGGTCACGCTATTTATGAACAAGGACTACCTAAAAAATGGTTGCATCAGCCATTAGGTTCATCTGGAGGAATGTCACTTCATGAAAGCCAATCACTTTTTATTGAAATGCAAATTATTAAATCTCTACAAGTAAGCCATTTAATCGAAAAAATAATCAAGAATAATTTTGGGAAGAAAAATCCTACTTGGAATCAAGAAAATATTTATAGAAACAGAAAGCAGGTAAAAAAGAACTATATAAGAGTAGATGCTGACGAAGTTCATTATCCTCTTCATATAATGCATAGGTTCAAAATTGAAAAAAAAATTATTGAAGAAGACTTTGATGTCAATTTTCTTCCGGAACTTTGGAATGAAGAATTTTATAATATATTCAATATAAAAGTTGATAGTGACCAAAACGGTTGTTTGCAAGATATTCATTGGTTTGGTGGAGATTTTGGTTATTTTCCTACTTATAGTATTGGGGCATTTATTGCAGCTCAGATTTTTGATTGTATAAAAAAACAGAATCCTAAATTAGAAATCGATTTAAAAAATGGAAATTTTTTACCAATAATCAATTGGTTGAAAAAAAATATTCATAGCCACGGTAATTATTATAAAATTGACGAACTTTTATTAAATGTGACAGGTGAAAAGCTGAATTTAAAATACTTCGAAAAACACATTACAGACAGATACTTAAAAGAAAAAAAATAACGAAAATTCTCCATTGTAATTTAAGAAATTGAAAAATAATTTTGTTTTTTAATTAAATAGTGTAAGCTAATCTTATGTGGAGATTTATATGGATGATTATTCCATAAAAAAACATTTTGGTGGTTGCCCTCACGACTGCCCCGATACGTGCGCAATGATTTATGAAGTTGCAGACAACAAACTTCTTAGCGTTAGAGGAAACCCTGATCACCCTATGACTGACGGTGTACTTTGTGTCAAGCTCAAAGACTACGAAAAAAGACACTACCATCCAGATCGTTTATTATATCCTCATAAACGTGTTGGAAAAAAGGGAAAGAAAGAATTTGAAAGAATTTCTTGGGATGAAGCACTAGAAACAATAACCTTAAAATGGAAGTCTCTAATTAATGAATATGGGCCTGAATCAATCATTCCGTATAGTTATTTGGGAAATCAAGGTTTAGTTCATGGTTTAAATGGAGGTGATTCTTTCTTTAATGCCCTTGGCGCGACTGTTTGTGAGAGAACTTTTTGCGGGGAAGGTTCATGTACAGCTTGGTTAACCACGATAGGTCCAACAGCTGGCTTAGATCCGGAAAGTTACATCCACAGTAAATACATTGTTATTTGGGCTTGTAACAGTGTAAGTACCAATCTTCATCATTGGACAATCATTCAAGAAGCTAAAAAAAGAGGAGCCAAAGTTGTAGTAATTGATTCATATAAATCTAGAACTGCTAAACAAGCTGATTGGCATATCGAACCTATCCCTGGTTCAGACGGAGCCTTGGCAGTTGCCATGATAAATCATATTATTTATAACGATCTAACAGACATGGATTATATAAATAATCACACAAATGGATTTGAAGAGTTAAAAGAGCATGTTAAAGATAAAGATCCTAAATGGGCGTCTAAAATAACTGGAATTAGTGAAGAAGATATTAAAAAATTGGCTCAAGAAATTGCTACAGTTCAACCAGTTGGAATAAGAATTGGAGTTGCACTTGAGAGACATTATGGAGGTGGGCAGACAATTAGAGCTGTTACCTGTATACCAGCATTAACTGGTGCATGGAAACATGTTGGTGGAGGAATCACTCAATTTCCAGTGTGGGAACATCCGTACAAATTTGATGTTATATGCAGACCAGATTTGATCCCTAAAGGTACGAGAGTTGTAAACGCTCTTCAGATTGGAAGAGCCTTACTAGGGGAAAATATAGAAAAGGACAAACCAATTATGTCCATGATGTGCTGGAACGCTAACCCTGTTACTCAAGCAGCCGAAACGGAGAAAATAATTAAAGGTTTAAAGAGAGAAGATTTATTCTTAGTCTCTGCTGAACATTTTATTTCTGACACAGCATCTTACGCAGACATTCTTCTACCCGCCACAATGGGTGCAGAACATGAAGATATGATATTATCTTGGGGTCACTTATACCTAACATACAATGAGAAATGTGTTGATGCTCCTGGAGAAGCTTTACCAAACTACGAAATATTCAGGAGGTTAGCAAAAAAGATGGATTTAAAGCAAGATCAATTCAGTTGGAGTGATGAAAAATGTTTAGAAAACTATGTGGATTGGTCAGCACCTGCATGTGAGGGAATTACTCTTGAAAAATTGAAGGAAAAAGGGTTTGCAAGATTAAATGTTGGTTGCAAAGATACACGAGCACCCCACAAAGATGGTAAGTTCCCTACAGAATCAGGTAAATGTGAGTTTATTCTAAAAGATGTGAAAAATTTTGTTGCCGGTCCATTCAGACAAATGTACGAGGATTATCAACCAGGTCAAGACCTCCCTCCTCTTCCGGATTATGTTCCTCAACTTGAGTCAAAACAAACTAACCCGCAACTTGCCAAAAAATATCCTTTAAACGTAATAACTCCAAAAAGTCATGCATTTTTAAATTCGTGTTATGCAAACATGACGGACAAGCAGAGGGTTCAAGGAGACCAATTTGTTCTTATAAGCGAAATTGATTCAAAACAAAGAAATATTAAAGATGGTGATAATGTAAAAGTATTTAATGACAGAGGTTCCTATAAAGGTGTTGCTAAAATAACATCTGATGTTTCGTCAGGTATTGTCGTTTCAACGCTCGGATATTGGAGACAACTCAACGATGGAACAGTTAACAGTATAAGCTCAGCTAATTTAGCAGATATGGGAAACGCTCCAACTTTCTCAGATAATCTAGTTGAAGTAATAAAAATATAAAAAATTTATTTTGTAAAATCTCATATTATAAATTAATTCTTTGCAAATCTCTTACGTTTGTTTTTTTGTTTCTTTAATTTCTCACCATAAAATTTGGCCCATCCTTTTGGAGCTTTTTCATTGCATACCCAATTGGGTTTGTTTATATTAGGGCCTCTTACGCATTCAAATCTAGATAATAAATTTAAATAAACAGATTCATTATTAGTTTTATAAATTTCATTTGATGCTAGTTGAGATGATATAAAGCTGGTGGTTAAAATGGTTATCAAAGTTTTTTTCATATTTCTCCTTATGTTTTAGCCTATTAAAATTTATTATTATGTATTTGTAAAATTTATTTTAAAAACAGACTTTATTCATATAAATAATATCAGTATTAAGGTTTTATATAAAAGAATTGAATAATTATATTTAAAATAATAAATTTATCCTTATGAAAACTACAACTTACATTGCAATGAATAGATTTAAAATCGTCAGAGGCAAAGAGGACATCTTTGAAAAAATCTGGAAAGACAGAGATTCAAAACTAGGTGAAGTCAAAGGATTTATAAATTTTAATTTAATAAAAGGAAAAGAAAACGACGAATTCACAATTTACGCTTCACACAGTACATGGTCATCTGAAATAGACTTTATCAATTGGACTAAATCAGAATCATTTCGAGAGGCCCACAAAAACGCCGGACAAAGCAAAGAAATATATATTGGGCACCCTGAGTTCGAAGGATTTAGCGTAGTTTTGTAAAGAGTGTTTACGATTGCAAACACTCTTATATTACAAATTATTTTTCAAGATCGAATCTGTCTGCATTCATTACCTTATTCCAAGCTTGAATAAAGTCGTTAATGAATAATTCCTTAGAATCATCGCATGCATAGACTTCTGAAATCGCCCTTAATTGAGAGTTTGATCCAAAGATTAAATCTACACGTGTTGCATATTTACTATTTTCTCCTGTTTTACGATCATAACCACTAAAGGATTTATTGTTTTTACTTGGTTTCCATTCAGTTGACATATCTAATAGATTAACGAAGAAGTCATTAGATAAGTTATTAATATCATTAGTAAAAATTCCATTTCTTTCTGTGGTTATTCCCAGAGATCTAAAACCTCCGATTAAAACTGTCATTTCTGGAGCTGTTAGGCCCAACAATTGAGATTTATCGAGAAGCATTTCTTCTGGACTTACTTTGAAATCTTGTTTTTCATAATTTCTGAAACCATCACTTAAAGGTTCTAAGACGGCAAATGAATCTACATCCGTCATTTCCTGAGTTGCATCACCTCTACCAGGTGTAAATGGAACCTCAACTCCACACGCCTTTTCTATGGCAACGTTTCCACCGAGAACAATTATATCTGCAATTGATGCTTTTACTTTGTCAGCAATTTGGTTGTATACATCTAATACTTTTGATAATTGAGCAGGTTTATTAACTTCCCAATCTTTTTGCGGAGAAAGACGTATTCTTGAACCATTAGCTCCTCCTCTCATATCGGTATGACGATATGTCGATGCGCTTGCCCATGCTGTTTCAATCATTTCTTGTATAGACAATCCACATTCAGAGAGTTCTTTTTTAGCTACATCTAAATTGAAATCAGCATTACCTTTAGGAACAGGATCTTGCCAAATTAAATCTTCTTTTGGAATCTCAGGTCCCAAATATCTGGTTTTTGGCCCCATGTCTCTATGTAAAGCTTAACCATGCTCTTGCAAAAGTGTCTGCAAAATGATCAGGATTTTCTAAAAAGTTCCTAGATACTTTGTTGTAAGCTGGATCTTCTTTCATTGCCATGTCAGCAGTTGTCATAATAGTAGTAACTAGTTTAGAAGGATCTGCTGAGTCTGGAGCTAGATCTTCTTTGTCAGGATTAATTGGATGCCATTGAAATGCACCAGCTGGACTTTTGACTAGTTCCCAATCATATTTGAAAAGTAATTTAAAATATCCATTATCCCACTTTGTAGGGTTGGCTGTCCATGGACCCTAATTCCGCTGGTAATAGCATCTCCACCTTTACCGACTCCGTGAACGTTTTTTCCCAAACCAAAGCCCATTTGTTCAATTGGTGCTCCTTCTGGTTCAGGACCAACATTATCTTCTGAGGCTGCTCCGTGAGCTTTACCAAAGGTATGACCACCTGCTGTAAGTGCTACAGTTTCTTCGTCATTCATGGCCATGCGCGCGAATGTTTCTCTGATATCATGAGCACTTGCCAATGGATCGGGTTTTCCGTCTGGACCTTGTGGATTAACATAAATTAACCCCATTTGAACGGCTCCAAGAGGTGTCTCTAATATTCTTTCACCAGTGTATCTTTCGTTCTTCAACCATTCATTTTCTTTTCCCCAGTAAATATCTTCTGGAGGAGTCCAAATATCAGGTCTACCACCACTGTAACCGAATGTTTTACCGCCCATTGATTCTATTGCTACATTACCAACTAAGATAAATAAATCAGCCCAACTTATTTTACTTCCATACTTTTGTTTAATGGGCCAAAGAAGTCTTCTTGCTTTATCAAGATTACCATTGTCTGGCCAACTATTGAGGGGCGCAAATCTTTGATCGCCAGTACCTCCTCCACCGCGACCATCCCATGTTCTGTATGTACCAGCTGCATGCCAGGTTAATCTTATAAAAAAAGGACCATAATGTCCGTAATCTGCTGGCCACCAGTCTTTAGAGTCAGTCATCAAGTCATTTAAATCTTCTTTAAGTGCTTTAAAATCTAATTTTTTAAATTCACTTCTGTAATCAAAGTTCGGACTCATTGGATTGGATCTTTTGTCATGTTGATGAAGAATATTAATGTTTAATTGATTAGGCCACCAATCTTTGTTTGAAGTGCTTAACCCTTTATTATTAGTTGCTGAGCCATGCATAACAGGGCATTTACTTGCATCATCCATAACGAAATTCCTTTCAAAAATTTAAATTAGGTGGAAAGGTGCAACTAATATTGTACCATCTCGATTCTCCACAACTTTTATATGTTAAAAAAAATAAAAATTTCAACAAATTTATACTATTAAATTAAGCTGAATTTAATATTAATAAATTTTCGATTTTTTCTTTGTTTTGTTAAAAACTAAATAAAAAATAAAATCATTTTTTTGTTATAAAAGCTATATCTGATATTTTTGTCTTTCCTTTAAAAATTTTAATATCTTTAATATTTTTAAATAGATACTCTTGATCACTATTTGATAAAATATTGGATTTAAACTTTTTCTTTTTCATTATATTTTTAAGTAAATTATTCATAAACAATTCTTTACCTTTAGTATCGTTTAATGCATCAAAATAAACTGGGGCATTAAAATCTTCTATTACAAAAATGCCTTTAGAATCTAATTGCTTAAAGAAAAATTTTAAGCTTTTTATCATGTCACTCAATATATGAGAAGCGTCATCAATTATAATCTTAAAATTGATGTTATTAAATTTCGAAGAAAATCTGTTCATGTCTTTTTTATTGTTGATATCACAATTGAAAAAGGTCATTCTTTTAGATTTAAATTTAAAACGAAAGTTTTTGTCGATGCAATAAATAGTTGCATTTGGAAAATAATTTAAAAATGCTGCAGAAGAAGCCCCCTCCCATGTTCCAATTTCTAAAATATTCAATTTTTTATTTTTATAATGTTTAAATTCTTTTTCATAAAATTTTGCAAAACCATGACCATGGATTTCATTAGATTCTTTTGAATAAGGATTAAGAACTTCTGTTCCTTTGTCGGTTCCAAAGTGATTGAATAGTTCGTTTAAAGATTTATTATTTACATTCTCAATATCCAAATTAATCTTATTTTTAAAATTAAATACAAATCGTTTATAAAATTTGGTAATTTCTTTCATTTTTAACTTAAAGAAAACGAATGTAAGTAATTAAAACAATATAACAAGTTAGCGTAACTTGTCGAAAAAGATAATAAAATTATGTTCAACTAACCTCATCTGGATCAGAAATATTATCATTATTAATAATTGTATTATTTAAAGAAGTATTTTCGTTCAAGGGATCTCTATCTATTTTATTTGATTGATCTTCCATATCAGCTTCCATTTTATCTAAATTTTTTTCATCTTCAGAAATAATAATATCATTTACGTTATCAACGTTTTTATAATCTGCAACATTGGGTGGTCCGTAAAGTTCCTCTGCAGATTGATTTATTTTATTATTTGCAAACTTAATAGCCTCCTCAGTTGACATGCCCTTAGATATTGCTTCGTCAATGAGAATGGACATTTCATTAGACATCGAGCTTGCAAAGCTTAAATCGTAACCACTGTTTTCAGTACTTAATTTTTCAACTGAAGCATCAGTTGATATGTTTGAATTAATAATTTCAGACAAAGATTCAAATGTTTCTTTAATAGAATTTGCTGGAGTCAGACCGCTTTGGACAAGTGTATTAAATTTTGTTGATAAAGATGATGTAACTTCATCAATGATATTTTCTTTAATTCCTAACTTTTCCATACAAACCGAAATATCTGTCAAAATATTATCAAAATTATCGTGAGAGACACCCTGATCTGAATTCAGATTTTTTTCAGCAATATTAAGAATCTCACTATGAATATGATCTGTAAATTTAGTCATTATTTGTAAACTTAATTATTTTTCAATACTTTAAAAAGGTATATCTAATATTTTCATTAAACACCAAATATTTTTGCCTTTTCATATAGTCTATCCGTTTCTGAAATATAAACTCCTTTACTTATATATCCACCGACATACAACTCTCTGATAGCCGTCATTTCTTCCTCTATAGCGACAAGGACGTCTACAAATTCGTTATCATCACTTACTTTAATATCTCTTTTATCAATAATGTCGTCTAAGTTTGGTTGTTTTCTTGTGACATCATTGTTTTTCTTAATTGCATTTTTCTTTGTAAGAATTGTAATTAATATAAAAATAGTAAGAAAAATCGCGCCAAAAATAATTATCAAATATTTGGTATCACCAATATATGGAATAAAATTATTAAATTTTTCTAGATTCAGTGTATTTATTATATTATCCATAAATAATCAATATATAGTGTTTACTTCGTTCCAATTATACATTATATTGTAATAATGGGTATTTTTAATATTTATAATAAAGCAAAAAATCATATTAACAAAACATATTTTAGTGAAAAACGAATTATATCATTTGAAGCATATAATTTGCTAAAAAAATACGTTGTAAATGGTTTGTCGCAACCAAATAGTTTAGACACTGCCTATCCAAAAAATCTTAAAATGAATGTTTTAAAAAATGTTTCTCAACGATCAATGAAAACTTTTTATAAATTATCTGATCATTATAAAAAAAATAAAAAAGGAGTGCTTTGTCAATCTAATGAGTTTGATGTTGGAAATAAATTATCTAAAAATGCAAAAAAACTTTTAAAACAAATTAAGAATGACAGCCCTAGATATCAAGAAATAGATAGACTAATTGAAAAAATTAAATCAAATTGATTTTTTTTTCCTGTACATACCTAATTTAACTTTCTCAGCTATACTAATTAGAAATTCAGAAACTTTTTCATCTGAGTTTACTTTTGAAAGCTCTCTTATTGTTTCGTCAATAAAGGCACCTACTGCAATATAAGGGTCTATTCTCTTTACTCTGCATTCTTCTCTTGCTTTTAATACAATCGCTGAAGCAAGTTTTTTTTGGTCTTTTTGATCCATTTTTAAACCTTAACTATTGGTATATCACACCAACTTGTAGTATAGCAAGGTGAACGATAATTGGATTTCATCTGCCAAGCTGAATTTTGATCTTTTTTGTTGTTTTCTTTGGAAAAAAAATTTTTATCACAATCTGATGATAGTCTTAGTTTACCATATCCAAATCTACCATTAATATCGTCAATTAATTTCATTAGTATTGTTTCATTGTTCTTCACTTCCAGATTACATTTACTTTTTATCAACGATTGTTGTATAAATTTTGCATCATGAAATTCGGATAGTATAATTCCAACCTTGCTGTAGAAATGATGATTTTTGTATATGCTTTTTAATAAATTTTCTGCAGTTTTCCAAATAACTCTTAAATCAATTGTCGGTTCAATCAAAGTGTATGTTTTGCTATTTGCATAAAAATTTTTTTCATACCTAGAGGTTTTTAAGAATACAGTTATAACTCTGCAAAATAAATTATTTACTCTTACTTTAGAGGCGGCTTTTTGTGTATAAACGATCAATGCACTTCTTATTGAGTCGTAACTAATCAATTTATTGCCGAATGACCTCGAAACACAAATCGATTTTTTAATAGGTACAGTGATCTGAATATAATTACATTTTGTACCTCTCAACTCGAGAACAGTTCTTTGTAGTACAACACCTTTCTCTTTTCTAATAAAATTCTCATCACACTCTTTTAAGTCATGGGCATTATTAATATTATTTTTCTTTAAAAATATTGATAATTTTTTACCGACTCCCCAAATATCCTCAACTTCTGTATTTTTCAATATATACAATAAATCATCACTTTTATTTACCTCTAAGACATTACTATAATTAAAACTTATGTTCTTATATCGCTTCTTTTTTTTAATTACTCTATTAGTTATTTTTGCTAGTGTTTTTGTTTTAGCTATTCCTATACTAACTGGAATTCCAGTCCATTTTAATATTTTATTAGCAAGATCAATACACTTATCTTCTCTATTTTGGATTTTTTTCAAATTAAAGAATGCCTCGTCTATTGAATAAACTTCAACCTCCGAGAGATCTTCTTTTAAAATATTCATAATTCTATTTGAAATATCTCCATAGAATGAATAATTGGAAGATCGTACTGTTACTCTATTATTTAATAAGGTACTTCTAATTTTAAAAAATGGTTCTCCCATTTTTATTCCAATTTCTTTAGCTTCATCAGAGCGAGAAATAATACAACCATCATTATTTGAAAGAACTACAACAGGTTTTCCAATTAGTCTTGGATTAAATAGTCTTTCGCAAGACACATAGAAGTTATTGCAATCTAATAAAGCTATCATAATTTTAACTTAAACTGTGTATCACATAAGTAACAACGCCCCATATAACAGTATCTCTGTTTGAATTTAACTTTATATTTGGATAATTACTATTTTCAGATTTTAAGTAATAGTTTTTTGATTGATCTTTCATCAGCTTTTTTATTACTAACTCTCCATCTATCGACACTATAACTATTGATTGTCTTTTGGGGTCTAGTGATCTATCTACAATCAATATGTCATTATCAAAGATACCTACATTAATCATAGAGTCACCAGATACTCTTACAAAGAAAGAAGATTCTTTGTTTTTAATTAAATAACTATTTAAATTTAATTTTTCCTCAACATAATTTTCTGCGGGCGAAGGAAAACCTGCTGACGCACTAATCAATTTTACTTTGTTTTTCACTAAATTTTTCCTCATATTTCATTATAAGAACAAAAGTAGAACTTTCAAGTTAATTAATTAAGTCTTTTATGTATTTTAATGAACAAACCTGAGATATTGGTTTATCCCAACGAATTCTTGAAAATCTAGGAAACCTCAGAGCCACCCCTGATTTGTGTCTTGATGAATAATTAATATTGTCAAAGGATACTTCAACTACTAATCCAGGCTTTAAGGATCTAACAGGACCAAATCTTTCAACTGTGTTGTTTCTAACCCAACGATCTAAACTTTTGAGCTCATCATTTGTATACCCTGAATATGCTTTTCCAACTGGAACAAGTTTAGTAAATTGTTCGTCAATCCAGCAACCAAAAGTAAAGTCTGAGTAAAATGAAGATCTTTTACCGTGACCACGTTGTGCATACATAATAATGAAATCAACAGAAAAAGGATTTCTTTTCCATTTATACCAACCGTCAACAACTCTACCTTTTTTATATAGGCTAGTCTTTTTTTTAATTATCACACCTTCAATATGGTTGTTAAGGGATGTTTCTTTGATATTTTGTAATTGATCCCAACTTGAAAATTTAATTAAAGATGATGTCGAAATATTACTAAATTTACAAATATTAATAAATCTATTGAGATATTTTTTTCTTTCAATTAAAGATAACGCTCTACAATCAACACTAGTATAAAAAAGTATATCATATGCAATAAAATGAATTGGATAATCTTCAATAAGTTTTTTAGAAGGATTTTTCCTACCAATTCTTTTTTGAAGATGATTGAAAGATAAAACTTTGTTATTTTTTTTTACAACTATTTCTCCATCAACAACAAAATAACCTTTAATAAATGTGTTAATATCACAGAATGAATTAGTAATGTCTTCTCCATTCCTTGAAAAAATTTTCCCATCTTCTGAAAATATTATTTGGGCTCGAATACCGTCCCATTTAAATTCTGCAATATAATCATCTGTTTTATAACTTTTAAATTCATTAGAATTGTAATTATTTGCTAACATAAAAGAATTAAATAATTTTTTTCTATTGATGTATTTTGGAAGTTCTTTTCCGTCCAACCATTCAAATAAGTCAGTACATGGTAATTTAAAACCGTGCCAAAACTCTTCTATTTCTGATTTCTCTCTGACACCAGACAATTTTAACGCTTCTTTAATCAATCCATTTGAAACACCTACTCTTAAACCTCCGGTTAAAATTTTAATTATAGTATATCTTTGATTTTCAGATGACCGATCTAGAAAATATTTAAGTTTAGTCTTAAGCTTATTTTTGTGATCAAAATTTGAAAAAATTTCCATAAATTCATGAAGATTTATTTTTGTATTCTTTTCATTATTACTTTCCCACAGCAAGGAGATCGTTTCAGCAAGATCACCTACATAGTCATAGGAAAATCTAAATAAATCTTCATCAGAATTTTCGATGATCAATTCTTTTAATTCTTTGACACTTACAAATTTCCTGTCCATTCGATTTGTTAAAATGCAAAAAGCCCAACCTTTGTCTTTAATATTTGATTTGCAAAAAAAATTTTTTAACAAGTCTATTTTTTTTTTTCTAGATGGACTCAAAATTAAGTCATTCAATAATTCTGCAAAGTCATTCATTCTCGTCTTCGAATCCAATTAAATTTAATGCACTACTTTTAAAATTTTTCTTTGTTAAATAATGAACTAAAGCTTCTTCTCTTCCATGAGTCACCAATACTTCATTTGGATTAACGTCGTTTACTGTTTTTAAGATTTCACCCCAATCAGCATGATCAGATAATATTAATGGAAGTTCTATATTTTTTTGCTTAACTCTTTGTCTTATTCTCATCCATCCGGAAGCATAACCTTTTACTACATTTTTAAATTTTTGCGACCATTTATCGTTTAATGAAGAAGGAGGACAAAGAACTAACTTATTGGCATATTCAGATCTTGAACATTCAGAAATATTAGAAATATTCCCTAATTTAATGTTATTCTTTGAATAAAAGTCTGATATTTTTGTTAATGCACCATGTAAATAGATTGTCTCATCATAACCAAGATCCCTCAATAAAGTTATTAGTCTTTGGCATTTACCTAAAGCATATACTCCAACTAGATGAGTTTTATTTACGTTCGCTTTAATTGATTTAATTAATTTTTTAACCTCATCTTGATCATTTGGATGATTAAAAATTGGAAGTCCAAAAGTCGCTTCGGTAATAAATGTATCACATTCTAAAGGTTCATAGCTTAAACAAGTTTTATCTTTTGTTCTTTTATAATCTCCACTAATCAAAAGTCTATAACCATTATAATTTATTAAAAACTGAATACTACCAAGAATATGACCAGCTGGATGAATTTGAACAGTTACATCGTTAATTTTAATTTTCTCATCAAAACGTGCAATTTGAAAGTCTGAACAATAACTTTCTCCATACCTTAAATGCATTAATTCTATAGTTTCCTTAGAGGAAAAAATGGATTTATTATTTGGTCGTGCGTGGTCTGTATGAGCATGAGTAATTAATGCTTTTTCTACAGGAAAAACAGGATCAATGAAAAAATTTCCTGGAACACAATAAAGACCTTCTCTTTTTTTTTTTAACCAATTAATATTTGTTTTTCTCATACCATATTATAGTTATTACTTTTTTAGATGAATAAAATTAATTTACCAGATAAGTTTCATTTCTTTTTAAAAAAAAGAGGGTGGACTTTATTTAATTACCAAAAAGATTTTATAGAAGAAGTTCAAAATAATGTTTTTAAAAGATATCTTATATCTTCTGATACAGGGACCGGAAAAACAATTACATTATTTCTTCCCTTACTAATTGATCACCTCGAAAAAAAAAAAATCTAAAATAATTTATATTTCTCCACTTAAGTCAATAATTTCAGATTTATTTGAAAATTTAAACAAAATAGTCTCAGATTTGAACATTAAAATAAGAGTTGGCAAACGAACAGGGGATGATTCTTATATTTACAAAAAAAAACAAATTGAAAATCCTGAGGAAATTCTTCTTACAACACCTGAATCACTTGCATTAATGATTACAAGAAAAGAAGTTGATCAAATTTTTAAAAGTACGACATATCTTGCAATAGACGAATTAAACGAAATAATAAATACTAAGCGTGGCGATCAACTTGCTTTAGCTATTTCTCAAATAATCAATGTCAATAAAAAAATAAGAATTTTTGCGTCCTCAACAAATATTCAAAATTTTAAATACCTATCGAATTGGGTTTCATTTAAAAAAAAAACAAAGATTATTAACAATAAATTCTTAAAGAAAATAAAAGTAGATATCCTTGTTTTAAAGAATATGCCAGACTATGGACATTCTGTGGATCATGCCTTAAGTGAAATTTACGATATTATAAAAAATAAAAAAACAATAATTTTCGTTAATACAAGAGCTCAATGCGAAATACTTTATAAAAATCTTTTCTTAGCTTATCCAGATTTAAAAATAGGAATTTATCATGGTTCACTTTCTAAAAATATAAGAATGGAAACCGAAAAAAAATTTAAAGTTGGTGATATTAACTGTGTTGTTAGTACTTCATCATTAGAAATGGGTATAGATTGGAAAAATATAGATAAAATAATAAATATCGGTGCACCAAAAAGCGTTAATAAAATAATACAAAGAACAGGGAGATCGAATCACCAATATAACTCTATTTCTGAGTCATTATTAATTCCAACTAACAAATTTGAATATTTAGAGTGTGTGGCACTAAAACAATTAATTTTTTCCAAGAAATATGACCGTGTCTTAGAGAAAAACGGAGCAAAGGATGTTCTATGTCAACACCTTCTTCTAATATCGTGTCATTCAAGTTTTTCGGAAGATAAAGTTTTTGAAATAGTTAAGAGCACATTTCCTTATAAAAATTTATCTAAAGAGGATTTTCATGAAATTTTGTCATTTATTCATCATGGTGGCTATGCTCTTCAAAATTGTAAAGATATTAAAAAATTAAAGAAACTAAATAATGGTAAATTTATAATTAAGGACGAGCATAGTAAGAGAAATATTCTTATGAATGCAGGAACAATTATTGATTCCAGCAACATAAAAATAAAAACATTAAAAGGCAAAGTCCTTGGGACGGTCGAGGAATCATTTTTAAATTCGATTAAAGAAAAAGATACTTTTATTTTTGCTGGTTTAACTTTGGTGTGCTTAAAAATTAAAAATGATGAGATAATAGTTATTTCAAAAACAAAAAAATCGGAAAAAGTACCTGTTTACTGGGGGGGAAGCATGCCATTAAAATCCAATTTGTCTGAAGAAATTTTAAGAATTCTTCAAGATAAGCAATTCTCTAAATTTCCCAATGAAATTAGAAAGTTTTTACTTAAACAAAAAAAAATGTCTGAAATTCCAACAAAAAATAAAATTTTAATTGAAAAATTTCCTTATCAATCTGGAGAATATATTTTCTTCCATACATTTTTAGGGAGAGAAACAAACCAAACTTTAACAAACTTTTTAATAGATTATTTGAATGAAAAAAAAATTTTTACAATTAATTATATATTAAATGATTATTCCTTTGGTTTGTTTTTTAATGGAAAAATAAATATTCAAAAAGAAGATTTGATTTTTTTTTTTAAAAAAGAATTTAATAATGTTAATTTTTTAAATACTGCATTAGCTAAAAGAATTTTTAAAGAAATTGCTTTGATTAGCGGTTTAGTGCTGAAAAATAATATTTATACCAAAACAAGAAAAAACTTCATCAATTGTGATTTAATATTTGATACTTTGATGAAATATGAACCAAATCACATAATCCTTAAAATAACAGCTGAGGAAATTAACAATTATTTTATACAATCAAGTCAGATTTATAAGATTAAAAATTTGAATTTTTTTTTTAAAAGACTCTCTGAAGTGTCTGAATTTTCAAAATCATTAATAATGGAAAAAGAAAAAACCAAAGCGAATGAAATTTTATAATGCAAAATAATTTAAAAAAAAAAATTTTAAATTATGATATTTATTTTGACAAAACAGGTGTTCTATTCATCGAGCAAACTAAAACGATAGTTTTAGCTGATCTCCATTTTGGCAAAGCTAAATCTTTAAATATCAGTGGATTCCAAATTCCACCTTATGATATTAAAGAGACATTGTATAAACTAAAAAAAGTTATTGAAATTTATAATCCGAACAGAATTATAACTTTGGGCGATAATTTTCATGATAAATTTTCAATTTTAAATATGAATAACCAAGAAATAGTAGAGTTAAACAAAATTACTGAAACAGTTGATTTTAAATGGGTTACAGGAAATCACGATAAAAAACTTTTGAGTAAAGACAAGATTGGAGGCAAATTTTTTAATAGTTTTCAGGACAATGATTTAACTTTTAAGCACATTAAAAGCAAAAATAATTCAAAGGATATTTTTGAATTTTCTGGACATTTTCATCCCAAAACAATTATAAAAATTAATAACTCTTCATATTCATACAAGTGTTTTGTAGTTTCAAGAGATTTTTGTATTCTACCCTCTTTCGGTCATTTCACTGGAGGAATAGATGTTAAATCGAAAGTTTTTTCTGATATTATCGATAAAAATACCTTTTTAATAATACTTGGTAAAACCAAAATAGCACAACAGAAAGTTATAAAATGATACCTTTAAAAGACGACAATCCAACAAAAAATAAAACACACATAAGGTCTCTAATATTAATTTTATGTTCAATTGTATTTTTTATTCAATTGTCTTTAGAAAATTCAAATTATTTTACCTATTATTTTGGTTTTAAGCCAAAATCTTTCTTTTTAGGTTCAGATTTACCTTTTCTTTTACCTACATTTACCCTAATAACCTCTATTTTTATGCATGGTGGTTGGATGCATTTTTTAGGTAATATGCTCTATCTTTGGATTTTTGCAGATAATGTTGAAGATAAAATGGGGTCCAAAAAATTTATATTGTTTTATATCTTATCTGGTGTTGTTGCTTCTATAAGTCATGGATTATTGGACATAAACTCGAATATTCCATTAATAGGAGCTTCCGGAGCAATCGCAGGAGTTCTCGGTGCTTATCTTCATTTATTTCCAAAAGCAAAGGTTCTTGTTTTAATCCCTTTTTTTATTTTTTTTACGATTAGAGTCCCAGCTTTTATACTTTTGATTTTTTGGTTTTTATTTCAATTTCTTAATCTTGGTAATCAAGAATCCAATGTTGCATGGGTTGCTCATATTGGTGGTTTTGTATTTGGATTGTTTTATTCATATATTTTCAATAATAAAATTAAAAAAACTATCACTAAAAAAGGAAAATCAGTTTTTTTAAAAAGAGGCCCTTGGGATTAATTTATTCCAAAGAATTTTAAAATTTCGTTTCTATGCTCATCTAAATTTGGTGCTAACTTTATTTGTGGCTTATCTTTAACAAAATCAAAATTGAATGGAGTGTGAGCAATCTTTAATTTACCGAGTTTCTCCGGATAGTCAGAAATCATTTTTCTATGTAATATTTGTTTATTACGCGTTATCTCGCTGACTGAATTAATTTTTGCACATGGTATTTTATTGATTGTTAATTTCTTGATCCAAAATGACGTTTTATTTTTCTTAAAAATTAACTCTAATTCCTTTTTAAAATTATTAAGATTATCATTTCTTTTTTTATTAGTAGAATATTTCTCAGCTAATTTTTTATTTTTTAAAACATTACAAAATTTTTCAAATAATCTATCATTTCCAATTGCCAGAACTAATAGCCCATCTTTTGTTTTAAAAGCACCAAATGGTGAAATTGATGGGTGATCAGTTCCTAATGGTTTAGGATTTCTTCCTTCGATTGAATATCTAGCAACTGCATTTTCTAAAATTGAAACCTGACAATCTAACATACTTAAATCTAGTTTAGAGCCAGAATTTGTTTTATTTCGTCTAATTAATTGACTTAATATTCCAATAACTGCAAATAAACTAGCAGTAATATCTCCGATAGAAGTCCCAACTCTTACTAAATTTTCTTCATCCTTTCCAGTAATACTCATTAACCCTCCCATGGCTTGAACAATTATATCATAAGCTGGAAGGTCTTTAAGTGGACCCGTTTCTCCAAATCCAGAAATTTTACTGTAAATTAATCTTGGATATTTCTTGGACAAATATTTCCAAGAAAAACCGAGTTTTTCTAGAGTTTCAGGCTTAAAGTTATCTATGAGAACATCTGATTTAGATAGAATTTTCTCAAAAATTTGCTTTTCCTTTTTTTTTTTTAAATCTAAACAAATACTTTTTTTCCCTCTGTTTAACGAAATAAAGTATCCAGATTTTCCATTTGCAAAAGGGCCATAACCTCTTGAATCGTCCCCACCAGGTTTTTCTATTTTGATTACCTTAGCTCCCAAATCAGACAATATTAAGGTAGCAAACGGACCTGATAACACATTTGTTAAGTCCAATACTAATATTCCATCTAAGGGTAAGTTATTTTTTTTTTTTTCCAATAAAGTACTTGAGATTTTGATTTAATATCATCAAAATAAATCATGAATTTTGATCAATTCAACGATAAAAGTAAATTATTAATTAATCAAGCACAAAATAAAGCGGTATCACTAAACAATCAACAAATCTCAGTTGAACATTTAGTTTTTAGTATTTTTAATGATTCTGATAGTTTTATCGAGGATATAATTGAAAATTGCCAATTAGAAAAATCGAATCTTACAGATTTAGTTGAAAGAGAAATTACTAATATACCTAAAGTTCTTGGAAGGAATATTAATGTTTTTCTTTCAGATGAACTAGTTAAGGTTTTAGAATTATCAAAAACAACAAAAGATGAATTTAATGATTCGTTTATTTCTCCTGAAATTTTATTGTATACTATTTTATGTTTAGAAGATCTAAAGATTACACAATTATTGAATACTAATAAATTAAATAAGAATACACTTAAATCAGTCATTTTAAAACTACGGAAAGGCCAAACTATTAACGAAAAAAATTCAAATTCTAGTTCTGATGAACTATCAAAGTATTCTGTAGATCTTACAGAATTGGCAAAATTAGGAAAATTAGATCCAGTAATTGGAAGAGAAGAAGAAATAAGAAGAAGTATTCAGGTTCTATCAAGAAGAACAAAAAATAATCCAGTACTGATAGGAGAACCCGGTGTAGGTAAAACCGCTATTGTTGAAGGATTAGCATTAAGAATTATCAATAATGATATTCCAGACTCATTAAAAAAAAAGAAAGTTATTTCCTTAGATTTAGGTTCATTAGTTGCAGGAGCCAAATTTCGTGGAGATTTTGAAGAAAGATTAAAAAAAATTCTTAAGAACATCGAAAATAATAAACATTCAACTATTTTATTTATAGATGAAATACATACTTTAGTAGGTGCTGGTAAAACTGATGGAGCAATGGACGCATCAAACTTATTAAAGCCAGCCTTGGCTAGGGGAGAACTTCATTGTATTGGAGCAACTACACTAAATGAATACAGAGAACATATTGAAAAAGATGCCGCTCTAGCTCGAAGATTTCAGCAAATATTGGTCGAGGAACCAAGCTTGGATGACTCAATATCTATTTTAAGAGGATTAAAAGAAAAATATGAAGTTCATCATGGAGTAAAAATTCTAGATTCAGCAATAGTCTCCGCAGTTGAATTATCTCAAAGATATATTAATGACAGATTTTTACCTGATAAAGCAATTGATCTTATGGATGAAGCAGCATCACGTATAAGATTACAAATTGATTCAAAGCCGGAAAAGCTAGATAAAATTGAGAGAAAACTTTTACAAAATAAAATTGAATATGAAAGCTTAAAAAAAGAAAACGATAAAAAGTCTGTAGACAGAACAAATGACCTTAAAGAAGAAATTAAAAAATTAGAGAAAGAATTTGAAGATTTTAATAATAATTGGAATAGAGAAAAGAATGTAATTAACGATATTCAAAAACTCAAATCTACAATTGAATTCAATAGAAATAAGTTAAACATCCTACAAAGAGAGGGTGAATTATCAAAAGCAGGGGAATTGGCTTACAGTGAGATTCCCGAACTAGAGAATAAACTTAAAATGCTAGAATCGAAGAAAGAGCAGAAAATTTTAAGAAAGTTCGTATCTCCAGATGAAATTGCAGAAGTAATATCTAAATCAACTGGGGTCCCAGTAGAAAGAATGCTAGAGGGAGAGAAAGAAAAAATAATCAATATGGAGAATGAACTTCAAAAAAAAGTCATTGGACAAACTGAAGCAATTCAAAAAATATCTAGATGTGTACTAAGAGCAAGAGCCGGAATTCAAGACCCTAATAGACCCATAGGTATTTTTTTATTTCTAGGGCCTACAGGTGTAGGAAAAACGGAATTGACAAAAATTCTTTCCGAATTTCTTTTTAATGATAAAAAATCATTATTTAGATTGGACATGTCTGAATTTATGGAAAAACATTCAGTTTCGAAATTAATTGGTTCGCCACCAGGCTACGTTGGATTCGAGGAAGGTGGAATTTTAACAGAATCTATTAGAAGAAAACCATATCAACTAGTTCTGCTTGACGAGATTGAGAAGGCTCATCCAGATGTTTTTAATTTATTATTACAAGTCTTTGATGATGGAAGGTTAACTGACTCCAAAGGCAGATTTGTAAACTTTAAAAATACAATTATTATTATGACTTCAAATTTAGGTGCCGAATTAATCGAGTTTTCTGAGGAACAAAAGAATCAGGTGGAGGTTTTTACAAAAGAAAAAATAATGGAAAAAGTTAGAAAGCATTTTAAACCTGAATTTTTAAATAGAATTGATGAATCTATAATATTTAATAGGCTTACAAAAAAAGAAATAAAAAAAATCATTGATATTCAGTTGGATTTTCTTGAAGAAATTTTGAAACCTAAAAAAATTTCAGCTAAATTTGACGAAAAATCAAAGAATTGGATTGTAAATGAAGGGTTTTCCAACTTATATGGAGCAAGACCATTAAAAAGACTTATACAAAAAGAGATTATAGATAAGATAGCACATCTCATTTTAAGTAATAATATTAAGGAAGGTTCACAAGTTAGTGTAACTGTAAATGAAAATAATGAATTAATTATAAATTATGATTAAAAACGTTGGATTTATTGGTCTTGGTGTAATGGGTTATAATATTGCACTTCATATAATTAATGCTAATAAAAATGTTCATATAATTAATAGAAATTCAGTTAATACATTAAAATTTATAAAAAAATTTAAAAACTCTGGACGACTTTTTACATATGATCAATACGATCACTTATCAAATAAATGTGATTTTATAATATCTTGTGTTGGCAAAGATTTAGATTTAAAAAATGTATATCTATCAAAAAATGGAATATTGAAAGGTTTACGTCCAAAAACATTAATCGTGGACCATACTACTGCGTCGTACGATATATCGAAGTTATTGTATGAGAAAACTTTAGGTAAGAAATGCTATTTTTTTGATGCACCAATTAGTGGTGGAGAAATTGGTGCAATAAATGGAACATTGTCAATTATGGTTGGTGGAAAAAAGTCAAAATTCAATAATATAAAAGAAATTTTAGATTTATACTCTAAGTCATTAATTTATATGGGTATATCTGGTTCGGACAACTTACTAAAATGGTTAATCAAATATGTGTGCAACAATTATTCAAGGTTAGCTGAGGGTTTGAATTTGCTAAAAAAAAAAAACTAAACATTGATAGCCTTATTAAAGTATTAAAAAATGGAGCTGGTCAATCATGGCAATTAGAGAATAGGGCAAAAACAATGTGGAAATCAGAGTTCGACTTTGGATTTATGAATAAATTGATGCTTAAAGACCTTGATATAATTATCAAAGAAATAAGTCAATCTGATATTAGACTTCCGGTAACAAAAATAATAAAAAAACAATTATAAAAAACTTATTAAACTTGGTTTTGAAAAAGAAGATACTTCAAACTTGATAAGATTGTTGTTGTAAAAATTTTATTAAATTGAACTTGCTTAGATTTTTAATAATTACGTTCTTTAATTCACTAATACCACTACCGTCAACTGCAGAAATCATTACAGATTTCTCACTCAACGAATTGTGGTAATTTATTTTATTTTTGACTAAATCAGTTTTATTTATTACTTCTATTATTCTTTCATCATCTTTTTGAACTCCAATTTCTTCAAGTATTCTTAAAACCTCATTTTTTTGATCAAAATACTCTGAGTCTGAAATATCTCTGACATGAAGTATCAAATCAGAATTTATAATTTCATTAAGTGTTGATTTAAACGAGTCAATTAAAGTTGTTGGTAAATCTCTAATAAAACCTACGGTATCAATAAAATTTAAATTAAAACCATTTATGTAACCATTTCTTATAGTTGAGTCCAAAGATGCAAATAACATGTTTTTTGATAATACTTTAGATTTTGTAATTAGATTAAATAATGTTGATTTCCCAGAATTTGTATAACCTACTAATGAAATAATAGGTATTTTATTTTTTATTCTTCTATATCTTTGAATATTTCTTATTTTATCAATTTTATTATTTTAATTTTAGTCTGTTAATTCTCTCTGTTAATTGGCGTCTATCTGATTCAATTTGTTTTTCACCAGGGCCTCCCATAAATCCAGCTCCACCTCTTTGTCTTTCTAGGTGAGTCCATGATCTTACAAGTCTACTCTTTTGGAATTTTAAGCTAGCTAATAAAACACTAAGTTTCCCCTCATTTGATTTGGCTCGAGAACCAAATATTTCTATAATTAAACCTGTTCTATCTATAATTTTACAGTTTGTTGCTTTTTCTAAGTTTCTTTGTTGTATAGGGGACAGATTTGTATTTAAAAATATCAATTCGGCATTAAGGTCAATTACTTTTTGTTTCAAAAAAACAACATAACCAGATTTAAGATAGGTTTTTGGATTTACATTGTCTATCCCAACTAGAGACGAATCAATGCAATTTAAATTGATTGCTTGAACCAACCTTATGGCTTCTTCTAGAAGTATTTCTTTTGAGCCTCGGGATCTTTTTATATATGGATGAATAACTATCGTTTGTGTATCATTCATGAATTTGACATTTAACGAGTTCATTGTACATTTTATTAATACTTGAGTCATTTTCCTGGCTTTCCATTACCTATATTTTTTTCATTAATTTTTACAACTGGAAGTATTTTTGCGGTAGTACTAGTTAAGAAAGCTTCTTTACTTGAAAATAAATCACTTGAAGAAAACGCCTTTTCGATGACTTTTATTTTATTTTTTTTTGCAATCTCAATAAGTGTATCTCGTGTTACCCCACCTAAAATAAAATTGTTAGCTGGATGTGTTTGAATAAAACCATTTCTATTTACTATGAAGGCATTTGATGTCGATCCTTCTGTGATTAAGTTATTTCTTTTTTGCCATGATTCATACATTCCCTCTTCGAAGGCATTTTGTTTTTCTAAAACATTTGGTAATAAAGAAATGGACTTAATGTCACATCTTTTCCATCTAAGATCTTCAGTTAATCGAACTTTTACTCCACTCAGGATCAATTTTTTATCTAATTTTGCAGTAAAAGTGAAAATGACTATATTGGGCTTAGATAGTTTTGGAAAAAGATGATTTCTAGACGAGCTTCCTCTTGTAATTTGGAGATACACAAACCCTTTATCTAGTTTATTTAACTTAATCAGTTTTTTTAATATTAATTCTAGACTTTTATAATTAGTCAATGGTTTTTGAATCCTTAAACCGTCAAGTGACTGTGATAGTCTTTTCACATGTTTGTCAAAATTGATTACTTGATTTCCAAAAAAAGACATAACCTCGTACACACCGTCAGAAAAGTTAAATCCCCTATCTTGAATTGATATCATTGCTGAATTTTTTTCTTCATATGAACCATTTACATAACAAATTGACATTAAAAAAACTCTATATTTACTTCTGAATATTTTTCTATTTCTTTGATAGATGACGGTTTAGAAAAAATTATTAACTTATCATTTACATATATAGTTGTGTTTTCATCTGGAAAAATCAATTTCTTATTTCTAACGATACCACCAATAACCACACCATCTGGCATATCTAAATCAATTATTTTTTTATCAGCAAATTTGGTAGTAGGTAAAATCTCTATTTCCATTATTTCACCTCTGTCATTTCCAAAATCGTGAACCTCTTTTACTTTTCCTCTTCTCACATACTGTAAAATGGCTGAAGTTGTGATATTACCAGGATGGATAAGAACATCTAAATCAAGCTTTTTTGACAAATTTCTATAATTTGTGTTATTAACGATCGCCATTGTTCTTTTGCATCCAAGATCTTTAGCCAAAAGTGAAGAGAAAATATTTACCTCATCATCATCTGTTACAGTTATAATTGCTTCCGAATCGGATGCACCAGCATCTCTTAGTAGATTAGAATCGATTGCGTCTCCGCATAAAATAGTACTTTGTTTTGAGAGCTTAGAAGAAATATCTTTTGTCCTCTCTAAATTATTATCAATAATTTTACAATTGATATCAGGATAGTCCTTCTCTAAAATTTTTAAAATATTCAAACCAATATTTCCAGCACCTACAACAATTAATTTTCTATTTTCTTGAGGTTTAATTCCAAAGACTCTAAGTGCTCTTAAAATATCATCATTTTTAATACAAATATAAATATCATCACCAGGATAAAGCTCAACTTTTCCAGTAGGAATTATAATCTCGTCTTTTCTAAAAATTGATAAAATCTTTACCTCTAGACCAGAAAAAATTCCTGGAAGCATTCGTAAAGGAGTATTTATTATTGGGCACGAATCATTTATCGATATTCCAATTATTCTTGCTATTTTATCACCTAAATAGAATGAATCAAAAGCACCTGGAGTATTTAATTTTCTTATAATATCTTTTGCAACCTCTAACTCCGGTGAAATTATTGCATCAACATCAATTTTTCCTGGAGAGAAAATTTTCTTTGCATAATTTGACTTTAAATATTCAGATTCTTTAATTCTTGCTACTTTTAAAGGGATTTTAAATAAATGATTTGCAAGTTCACATGAAATAATATTAAGTTCATCACTTTCTGTAACTGCAATAATCATGTCAGCTTCATCAGCACCTGCTTTCTCAAGAATTTCTGGATGGGTTGTTTTTCCACAAACACTTTTCAAATCCACACTTTTATTTAACATCCTTAAACTCGACTCTGATTTGTCGATGATTGTTACATCATTATCCTCGTAAACAAGCTGTTTAGCAATATTAGAACCAATTTCACCCGCACCGCAAACTATAATTTTCATTTTTCTAATTCTGTTTTGATGTTAAGTGATTTAAGTTTTCTGTAAATTGCAGTTCGTTCCATTCCAATTTCTTTAGCCATTTTTGTTACATTATATTTGAATTTTTCTAAATTAAATAGGAGATATTTTTTTTCAAAATCTTCTCTTGCACTCTTAATAGACATATTCATAGAGTCTTCAAAAAAAATATTCTTTTTATCAACAAGATTGGTACCTAAACCAATAACATCACTTAAATTAATTTCGTCATTATCTATATTATTCAACATTACAATTATCCACTCTACAAACTTTTTAAGTTGAAAAATATTTCTAAAATAATCTAAATCAATCAAATATGAAATAACTTCAGTGGAAAATTTCTTTATTTTCAGACCTTTTTCAATAAATATCTCAGATGCAAAAATTTCTATTAATTCTCCCATATCATTTTTTCTATTAGATAGACTTGGTATTTCTATGATTGTAAAATTTAATTTTTTTAATAAATCTTTTCTTAAACTTTGCTTGCAAGATTTTTATTTGACGAAGCAATTACTCTTAAATCTAAAACATTAGGATTTAATGCTCCAATTCTATAATATTTTTTTTCATCAAGAACTCTTAATATTTGTCCTTGTAATTTATCTGCTAAAGATGTGATATTCTTAAAATATATAGTCCCATTATTTACTTCGTCTAGCAAACCTAATTCTTTGATTACTTGATTATCTTCAGATCCAAAAAGTTGTTCTTCAAATATTTTTTTATCTAATCTACAATCTATTGATTTAAAATATTTTTTTGATCTATGAGAATAGTCATGTATTTTTGATGCAACAAATTCTTTACCACTTCCTTCGTCACCAATAAGTACAATATTAGAATCAGTTTTACTGACTTCTTTAATTTTTTTTTCAAGGAGTTTTGAAGATTTTGAAATTGCAACAATTTCAGAATCCAAATCTTTTCTTGAAAATTTTTCAATTTTCTTTTTTAAAATATAATTCTCTATTGCTTTCTTAATTTTGAAAATAAGTAGATCACTATCAAATGGTTTCTCTATGAAATCATATGCTCCCTTTTTAATAGAATTTACTGCTGTTTCAATATTCCCATGACCACTAATCATGATGACTGGAATATTGTGATCAATTCTTTGAAGTTTTTCTAGAGCTTGAAAACCATCAAATTTTGAATTATTCAACCAAATATCCAATAGAACAAGAGAAAATGATTTTTGTTTAAAAATCTCTAAACCCTTTTCTGAAGTATTAGCTTTATCACATGAATATCCAATATCATTCAGAAGACCACTAAGTTGGTTACAAATATCTGGTTCATCATCAATGATTAAAATTTTACTATCTTTAAATTTCATATCTTCATTTGAAAAATTAAACTCTTATAAATTTCAATCTCACGCAAGCTCCACCATATTCTTCGCTATCAAGTAAATTAATCTCACCTCCATGATCTTCAATAATTTTTTTACATATTGCAAGTCCTAAACCAGTACCATTAATTTTATTCGTTATGTAGGGTTCAAATAATTTATCTCTATTTTCAGGGAAACCAGTACCATTATCTTCAATAATTATTACAATTAATTTTTTTTCTATATAAACTTGAACTGATATTACTTTATTCTTTTTTTCTGATGACTCATATGAATTTTTTAATATATTCAGAAATACTCTTCCTATTTGATTTTCATCACAATTAATTCTCAATTCTTTAAATTTATTTTTGTAAATAAATTTAATTTTGTTGTCTAAAATTTTTATTGTTTTAATTTGGGTTTCTATTATTTTGCTTAATTTTACCTCTTTAAAAACACTTTCTGGCATTCTTGCAAAGTTTGAAAAGTCAGAAACTAAAGTTTGAATATTATTTACTTGTCTTTTAATTGTATCAGTACAATCTAAAATCGATTTTTTATTGACTTTATTTTCTATAAATGTTTTTTCTAATCTTTGCGCAGATAGCTTAATAGGGGTTAACGGATTTTTAATTTCATGAGCCATATATCTTGCAACATTGGACCAAGCAGCATGTTTTTGTGCTGAAACTAATTCAGACACATCATCTATACTTAGAATAAAACCTTTAACCGAGTTCTTTTCAATAATTTCTGAAATCTTAATATTTAAAAATTTAAGTTTATAGTTTGCTAAGTATTTTATTTGAATTTCATTATTTTTTATTTTATCAAGATTGAATTTTTTTATTATTTGCTTAATGTTATTGTGATTATCTAAAAAATCTTTAGTAATTTTTTTATCGAATATCTCCTGAGAATTTTTGTTACTTAAAAGAACCTTACCATTTAAATCAACATAAATTATTCCTGTATTGATATTATTTATAATATTTTCTGTAAACTTTCTTCTTAAATTTATTATCTCTTTTGCTTTTAATAATTTATTTTTTTGATCGTTTAAAATATCAAGCATTTTATTTAAAACATTTGACAAAATATTAAATTCATTATTACCAGTAAACACTCTTATTCTCGTTGAAAAATCTTCTTTTATTATTTTTTCAGAATCAAGAATTATTTGCATAATTGGCTCTATTATTCTATTTGAAAACCTCAGGCCAAACCATATTGAAAGAAGAATCATCAAAAAGTTAATAGCAATAAAAAGTTGATTAAATTGAGATTGAAAGCTATCTAATTTCTTTGTTATATTCAAATATTCATTTGCAGCATTATCAACAGACTCAACTCTCCCCAAAACATTTGAATCTACATCTTTACCAATAAATAAATAAGTAGGTATTGCTCTTTGTATCTTAATTAAAGCTCTAACTTTAGTTTTTTCATTATTTGGAAAAACAGCAATGTCACCATCATCAGCAATTAAAAAGGACCATAGCGGAGGTGCTGTTTCAGACTCAATCAAAAAACTTCCAACTTTTGCGAGCAACTGACCAGTTCCTTCAAAAATTATTGCTTCCTCTAGATCCTTTATTTCTGCAAAATAACTCAAAAATTCTGTAAGTCTTTCTCTATCTGTAAAAAAAACAATCTTTTCATTATTTATTTCACTTTGTAAAAATAAAACATCATTTTTAATGTTACTTATATGTTCGTTAAAATAAGACTCAGAAATATTTTTGGAACCATTAATTACTTGCTTTATCTTGTCGTTAAACCAAATTTTTATACCTTGATCAAAAAAAATTAAAGAGAATACTGTAATTAATGTTGAAGGAATTAGAGTAATAAAAATGAATAATAATGTAAAATGTACTTTAAATTTAGATCTAAATTTTCTTTGATCAAAGTTCTCTTTTATTTTTCCTACAGAAATTAAAATAAGAAAAACAATAATAGCAAAATTAATTGAAATTAAATTAGAAACATTATCAATTTCTTCCAAATTTGAAAGATTTCCTGTCAAGGTTAGAAAAATTAATAAACTAAGTATGAAAGATAATGAAAAGAGTATTAAAAAAATTATATTAGTTAAATCTTTTTTATCAACAAACTGTAATATTCTTTCTTTAATCATTATTTTCCATGTTTGGAAGATATTTTAAGTTTTTTTAATTTTGATCTCAAAGTATTCCTGTTTATACCCAAGAATTTTTGAGGTTTTAATCTGATTTCCCTTACAGAATTCAAGTGCTTTTAATATTAAAGGTCTTTCAAATTCATTCATAAATTTATCATGTAAACCTATCTTTTGATCATTACTATCTAGACTGTCAAAAAAGTTTTTTAAGAAACTTTCTAGATAAGAACGTAAATTTTCTTTTTCGTTTTTATTATTTGAGATTTCTTTTGTTTCAAATGGTTCAAATTTATCATAATCTATATAATCTTGGAGTATTGAAGAACTAATTATTGTATCAGATGTTAATACAGATACTCTCTTCAATAGATTCTCTAACTCCCTAATATTTCCTGGCCAAAGATGGGATTTTAAAAAATTAACAGCAGAGCTATCGAATTGTTTTTTACCATCAGAATAAAGGTTTAGATAATGTCTTCCAAGAGAAATAATATCATTTTCTCTCTCTCTTAGTGGTGGAAGAAAAATATTTATAACATTTAATCTATAAAATAAGTCTTCTCTAAACTCTCCTTTTTCAATAGAGGATTGGATATTCTTATTTGTTGCGGAAATTATTCTAACATCAGTTTTGATAACTTCTCTTCCACCTACTCTTGTAAATTCTCCAAATTGAAGAACCCTAAGTAACCTTGATTGAATGTCGTATGGCATATCACCAATCTCATCTAAAAAAAGTGTTCCACCAGATGATTTTTCAAAAAAACCTGACGTTTTCTTTTCAGCTCCTGTAAAAGCTCCTTTTTCGTACCCAAATAATTCACTTTCAATTAAATTTTCTGGAAGTGAAGCCATATTAATAGCAATAAAAGGTTTATCAGCTCTATCACTAAAATTATGTATAGTTTTTGCAACAAGTTCTTTACCTGTACCAGATTCGCCATTAATGAAAACTGAAAAATTTGTTTTGGTAATTTTTGCAATATTTTTATAAACAACCTGCATAACTGACGATGTACCGATCATTGGAAGATTCTCTTCAAATTTAATTTCTTTGTTTTTTTCAGAATTTTTTTTTAAAGATCTATCAACAGAAATAATTAAATCATTCAAGTCAAGTGGTTTTGGAATATATTCAAAAACATCTAGTTGATCAGCCTTAATTGCAGTTAATATGTTGTTTTGAGCACTAATAATAATAAATTCCAGGTGATTAAATTTTTTCTTAAGCTTCTTTACTAACTCAAGCCCATCACCATCTGGAAGAACAACGTCGCAAATTACTAAATCGAAATCTTCTTTTTCAAGTAAATACCAACCCTCAGAAATAGTTGAAGCTGTTTTAATAGTAATTTTCGAAGTTCGTAATGCTTTTAGCATCACAGTTCTCAATGCGTAATCGTCGTCAATAATAAGAATTTTTTTTTGCATATTGTAAAATTTAAAAAGGTAGTGTGATTTGTGCTGTTGTAACTCCTTCTTGAGATTCTAAAGATATTGTGCCTTCGTGATCATCAATAATTCTTTTTACCAAAAATAATCCTATTCCTGAACCTCTTTTTTTTGTTGAATAAAATGGAAGAAATATTTTGTCTATTAATTCCTTTGGAATTCCGTTTCCATTATCACAAATACTAATTTTTAATGAATTTTTTTTTATAGAATTTTTTATGTTTGGAATTGATATGCTTTCTCCAACAACAAACCTTGTTTGAATTTTTAAATATGAACTTTTATTAAATAAAGATGATTCGTAAGCATTTATTAAAATATTATCAAGAGCTTGAATTATTAAATCTCTGTTAATTTCAATTAAAGGAAGAGAAGGATCAAATTCTTCATAAATATTTAATTTGTTAGGCATTTGTTTAATTTTGAATAAACATAGTCTGATTAATTCGTGAATGTTCTCTTTTTTTTTTATTGAAATGTTCTTTGCTTCAGTAAGAGTGAAATTATGAAAAAGCCGAGTTATTCTTAATGCTTCTGATTTAATAATTTCTAAAAGTTCATCATCTACATTGGTATACCTTTTTTTTATTAAATCAGATGCAAGTTTAATTGATGAAATTGGGTTATTAATCTCATGAGACAAAAAAGAAAATATCTCATTAAGATAGTTCATTTTTTCAAAAATACTTTTTTCTTTTGTAACTTTTTTTAAAACAATAAAGAATTTATTATTAAGTTCTTCAGAAGTAATACATTGAATTTCAAAAAAAAAATTTTTTAATTTAATATTATCTTTAATTATAAAAACTCCATTTTTTTTTATTATTTCTGAAATATTTGCAATTAAAATTGAATTCTTTTGCAAATATATCTTCAAGTTCTTTACCCTCTAAGAATTCATTACTTTTTCCTAATAAATTTTGTGTTTCTAAGTTACAATATTCAATTTTTAAATTTTTTTTTTTTAATAGAAAAATTGGTTGCGGTAAAAGTTCAAATATTGTTTTGAATAGTTGTGAAGAAGTGATTTCAGACATAAAAAGTTTTAAAAGAAATCATTAATTAAATTTTTTAAAATAATTTCGTCTGTGCATTGATTTATTTTAAGTCTAAATTCATTGGAATTATTTATTGACTTTGAATACCAACCTAGGTGTTTTCTAAACGATTTAAGACCAATATCTTTTCCATAATGATCTAAACTTAGTTGAAGATGATTAAGAATTATTTGTTTTTTTAAATTATTATCGATTTTAAATTTTTTTTTATTGGAACATAATTCTTCAAATATCCAAGGTCTTCCGTAAGAACCTCTTCCAATCATTACTCCATCTGCTTTAGAGTCTTTGAGTGCTTGTTTTAAATTTTCTTTATTTGTTATGTCTCCATTAACAAGAACTGGTATTTTAACATTACTTTTTACATTTTTTACAAATTTCCAATCTGACTTGCCTTTGTACATTTGACATCTTGTTCTACCATGAATAGTTATCATTTTAATTCCACTATTCTCAGCAATCTTAGCAATCTTTGGAGCATTTAAGGAATTATCATCCCAGCCTTTTCGCATCTTTAATGTAACTGGAACTTTTACTGAATTAGCAACGGATTCTAAAATTTTAGTTGCTAATATCTCGTCTTTCATTAATGCAGATCCTGCATAGCCATTAACTACTTTTTTTACTGGGCAACCCATATTGATATCTATTATATCTGCTCCATTATCTTCACAAATTTTTGAAGCCTCTGCCATAATTTCTGGATCACAACCTGCAATTTGAACTGCTGACAGATAATTATCAGTTTTTTTTATCATTTTCATTGTTTTTGAGTTTTGAGCTAGTAATGCTCTACTTGCAATCATTTCAGAAAATACTAATCCTGGTTTAAATTTTTTAACTATTTCTCTGTATGGATAGTCAGTAACACCTGACATTGGTGCCAACAGAAAGTTTGAATTTACTTGTAACTTGCCAATATTCAACATTAGTTTAGTAATCTAACCCCAAAATAAGAAAAACTAATTAAAAAATAACTCAATAAAACCATCTTGAAAACCATTTTTCCTGATAACCCCCTATACGTTCTTACGATAATTATCATTAAAGTAAGGAATAATGAAATTAAACTAAAAACAACCTTTTCGTTAAAAAATAAATTAAATTATCACCTGTTTCAATAAAATAATAAAGTCCAGATACTAATGAAATTATTAAAAAGATAATTGTTAAATATAGAAACCTTATTGCTAGAATTTCACTTTCATACAAAGAAGGAAGAAAATTATTCATTATTCTGTTGTACTTCATTTTCTTAACATTTGAATCTTGAATAACAATACAGTAAGAGGTCACTAGGCTAATTGTTATCAGTGAGTATGATAATAATGATGTAATTATGTGAATTACTAGATACTGACTTTCGAACAGTTGCACTTCACTAGTTTTATCTAGTGATGAGATACAAATCAGAAATCTAAAAATAATAATTATTAAAAAGAACGGAACAAAAAGTACACGTAGTCTAATAAATTGGAATGAAAATATAGATAAAATAAAAAAAATTGAAAATAAAATAACAATCAAAAGAGAAGCAACAAGTGCAAGTTTATTTGAAATAAAGTTTAAAACAAAAATATAATAAACGAAGCCTAAAAACGCCTGAAAAAATAAAGTAAATAGATAAGAAATTTTATTAATATCTGTATTATTTTCTATCCTTGTAAAACACAAAAGAGAAAATAGAATAAAGCTTAAAATAGAAATGGCTTCAATTGACGTATATATATTCATATAATACCTATACTATAATATTTAATGCAAAAAAATAATCTAGCAATAATACTTAGTGGAGGAACTGGAACAAGATTTGATATATCTAAACCAAAACAATTTTATAAATTGAATAAAAAAACAATTATAGAAACAACTGTTGAAAAATTTGTTAATTCAAATTTATTTAATTACATTATAGTAGTAAGTCATAAAGATTTTTTTAATTTTACAAAAAAATTTATTTAATAATACAAATGTTAAAGTCGTCCTTGGTGGAGAAAATAGACAAAAATCTGTTTTTAATGGCTTACGTGCTGCTAAATCTTTAGACCCAAAATATGTTTTAATTCATGACGCGGTAAGACCTTTTTTTTCGATGAATTTGCTTAAAAGAGTTTTAAAGAATCTTGAGGGTGAAATTAGCGTTATTCCATCAATAAATGTATATGATTCAGTTAGATACTTTAAAAATAAAAAATATTCAAATGTATTTAGAGAGAACTTAAAACTTATACAAACACCACAAGGTTTCTGTTTTAATTCAATTTATGAAGCTCACAAAAAAAATAAAGAAAGTATTCATACAGATGATTCTATGATTTTATATGAATTAAAAAATAAAATTAAGTTGATTAAAGGTGAGAAAATAAACTTTAAAATAACAACCAAAGAAGACTATAATATTGGTAAATTGATTGTAAAAGAAAATAATAATATGAGTGATATACGAGTAGGAACTGGCTTTGATGTACATAAATTTAAAAAAGGAAAAAAACTTAAATTATTTGGAATCACTATTCCATTTGATAAAAGTTTAGAAGGACATTCCGACGCTGATGTTGGTTTTCATTCAATTGTAGATGCTATATTAGGAGGTTTGTGCCTAGGTGATATAGGAAATCACTTTCCCTCCAACTGATAACAAGTGGAAAAACAAAAAATCAATTTTCTTTATGAAGCATGTGAAAAAGTTACTTAAGAATGAAAAATTTAAAATTAATAATCTTGATGTTACTTTGATTTGTGAGAAACCAAAAGTATCACAATATCAGAAAAAGTTTATAAAAAGTGTTGCAGAAGCTCTTGATATTGATTGTAGAAAAATTAACATAAAAGGAACAACAACAGAAAAACTTGGATTTCTTGGAAGAGAGGAAGGTATTGCCTGTCAAGTTTCGGTAACATTATCAAAAAATGATTAAAAAATTTCCACTTTTTTTTTGCACAGGATTTGGAATTGGATTTTTTCCGTTATTTCCTGGAACAACTGCATCTTTAGCTATTTTACCAGTGATATGGTTTGTAAAATTAAACTTTTCTTTAGAAATTTTAATATTTGGAATCATACTTTACAGTGTCCTATCAATGTTTTTATTAAAAATAACTTTATTAAATAAAAGAGATAAAGATCCTAAATATATTGTTTGTGATGAATATATAGGGCAATCTATATCCTTAATTTTTTGTAATGAAAAAATTATAGATTATTTTGTTGCTTTCTTTCTTTTTAGGGTACTCGATATAAAAAAACCTTTTCCAATAAGTCATTTTGATAACAAAAAAAGTGTTTCAAGTGTGTTTATTGATGATATTATTGCCGGTTTAATTGTGGCAACAATTTTTTTTATTTATTATGAAACATGAAAATAAAACAAATAAATTAATTAATATTTTATTAAAAAAAAATGTAAAAATTTGTGCTGCTGAATCTATAACAGGCGGTAGATTTGCATTTGAAATTATAAAAAATGAAAATGCTTCAAAAATTTTTGATTATGGACTTGTTACTTACTCCAATGACTCTAAATCAAATATTTTAGGACTAAAAGATAAAATAAATAAAACCAATGTTGTAAGTAAAGAAATGTCAAAATATATGGTAAAAGAAGTAACTAAATTTTCAAATCCACAAAAAAGTATTAGCAGTTTCCTGCACTGGTCAAGCTGGCCCAACGGTTTTGAATACAAACTTCCCAATTGGAACAGTATTCATTGGAGTATCTTATAAGCAAAAAATTTTCTCTTTTAAAAAGTGTTTTAACCAAAAAGATCGGACATCTATAATAAATTCAACAGTTAAGGAAATGATAAATAGTTGTCTAGATATTATTCAAGCTTAGTCATATAAAAAAACTTTTTCATTTTTATCCTTGTAAAAAAGTTTATCTTTTATAACGATTTTTTTAAATTCGTCTGAACTCTCAAAATTATTTAAAAAATTTTTAAGTGTTTCAAATTCTTTTTTTTTATTCTTTAAATTAATTTCATGTTCATTAATCAAATCAAAATTATTAAAGAATGTAAATATATTTTTTTCACTAAATAATATTTCAAATAATAAAAAAAAAGAAAATTGAATAATATATAAAAAAAATAAATTTTGATTTAATTACACTCATAAATATTTGTGAAAAGGATCAACTCCTGAAAACTTCAAGTTTTCATCTCTTTCTTCTATTCTTAATAATTGATTATATTTAGATATTCTCTCAGACCTACAGAGAGAACCTGTTTTTATCTGGCCGGTTGACATCCCAACTGAAAAATCAGAAATAAACGTTTCCTCAGTTTCTCCTGATCTGTGTGAAATTATAGAATTAAAATTATTTTGTTTAGCTAACGCTATTGTATTTACAGTTTCAGTAACTGTCCCAATCTGATTAAGTTTGATTAAAATTGAATTACCACAATTATTTTTGATCCCTTTTTCTAATCTTTCTGTTGATGTTACAAATAGATCATCACCTACGAGTTGACATTTGTTACCTATCTCTGTTGTAAGTGCTCTCCACCCGTTCCAATCATTTTCGTCTAGTCCATCTTCAATTGAAATAATTGGATAGTTTTTAATCAAATTTTCATAGTAACTTATTACC
>BOXE01000008.1:0-17542 GCA_019650635.1 Alphaproteobacteria bacterium
CGGGGGAGGACCGATGGCTAAATACAATAGTTTATTTTTAGGAGGCATCCTGTATACTAACTGTATATATTTCAATGATAATTTTTTTTTGTTTTTTTCTAACAGCAATTGTTTTCAACCGATACAGCTGATAATTTAAAAAGTATGGTGGTTTTGTTCCTGGGATACGACCAGGTGAAAATACTGCTAACTATCTAGATTATATACTTACTAGGCTAACGTTCTGGGTGCAATATATCTTTCACTAATTTGTTTATACCAGAGTTGTTAATATCTAAATATAAAGCCCCATTTTATTTTGGTGGAACGAGCTTATTAATTGTTGTGAGTGTAACAATGGATACTGTAAATCAAATTCAGTCTTATTTGTTAGCTCATCAGTATGAAGGATTAATTAAAAAATCAAACCTTAGAAGAGGAAGATGAAAAAAATTGTCTTATTGGGCCCTCCAGGATGCGGCAAAGGTACTCAATCTAAACTATTAGTTGAAAAAAATAATTTTGTTCAGTTATCTACTGGCGATCTTCTTAGATCAGAAACATCCAATAGTGGTTCAGATCTAGGTAAGAAAGTAAAATATCTTATGGAATCTGGCGAATTGGTTCCAGACGACATAGTAATAGACATTATTATAAATAAGGTTGAAGAACATAAAAACAAAAATATTGTTTTTGATGGTTTTCCTAGAAATCTTAAACAAGCTGAAGCGTTAGATTCGTCTTTAGAAAACGTATCAGTAAAACTTGATCATGCGATACTTTTTCAAATTGATTTCAAAATTCTTGAAGAAAGAATTAACAACAGAATAAGTGAAACTAAGGGGAGTGAACAGAGGAAGGATGATAATTCTGAAACTCTATTAAATAGAATAGAAGTTTTTAAATCGTCTACATTACCTATTGTCAAATATTATGAAGAAAAAGGTATAATTAGTAAAATTGATGGTATGCAGAAGGTAAATGAAGTTTACGCTGAAATAACAAAGATTATTTGTTAGTGTGTTGACTTAAAATAAAAAAAAAATATAATCCAGATTTGGATTTACAAGAGGAATTAAGTGGCAAGAATTGCAGGAGTTAACGTTCCAACAAATAAAAGATTGATTATAGCTTTGACGTATATATATGGTATAGGTCCAAAGTATTCAAAGGATATTTGCGAAAAAGTGAAGATTGACGGAAGTAAAAGAGTAAACAGCCTTAATGAAGATGAAATTATCAAAATAAGAGAATTTATTGATAAGAATTTTTTAGTAGAGGGTGATTTAAGAAGAGAGGTTTCCGTTAGAATAAAACGATTAACAGATCTTGGTTGTTATAGGGGATTAAGACATAGAAAAAAACTTCCTGTTAGAGGTCAAAGAACACATACTAACGCTCGAACTAGAAAAGGTAAAGCTATCCCTATTGCTGGGAAGAAGAAAGCAGTATAATTGAAATGGTAACCAAAGCTACAAAATCTAAAAAGAAAACAAAAAAAAACATTCCATCCGGCATTGCACACATTAACTCTACATTTAACAACACTATAATTACCATAACAGATACAACTGGTAATACTATCTCTTGGTCATCATCAGGTAATAAAGGATTTAAAGGTTCTCGAAAATCAACTCCTTTTGCTGCGCAGCTCGCAGCCGAAGAAGCAGGAAAAAAAGCAATGGAACATGGTATGAAACATGTGGAAGTTGTAATAAAAGGACCTGGAAATGGAAGAGAGTCAGCAATAAGAGCCCTGGGATCAACTGGACTAAATATAACCGTTATAAAAGATATAACACCAATTCCACACAATGGCTGTCGACCTTCAAAAAAGAAGAAGAGTATAGAATTAATATTAAAAAGGGAAGTAATACGTGATAAATAAAAACTGGAAAGAACTAATTAAACCTAAAAAAATAGAATTTACCAAGAATCAGGACAATGCTAAATCCGCTGAACTTGTTGCAGAACCACTTGAAAGTGGTTACGGACAAACACTAGGTAATATGTTAAGAAGGGTTCTTCTTTCCTCAATTCGTGGAGCAGCAGTCACTTCGATTCAAGTGGAAGGTGTAACTCACGAGTTTTCAGCTATACCTGGAGTAATAGAAGATGTAACGGATATTATATTAAATATCAAACAACTTGCTTTAAAACTTAATGATGTTGAATCAACAAAAATATATATAAAAGCCAGCGGTCCAAAAATAATTACAGCCGGAGATATTGATTGCGGAGCTCATGTTGAAGTTTTAAATAAAGATCTTCATCTGTTAACTTTAGACTCGAAAGCTAAAGTGAGTATAACTCTTAATGTGGAAGAGGGTAAGGGATACGTTCCGGCTTTGAAGCAAAAAAACGAAGCTCCTTTAGGGCACTATATTTATTGATTCCTTTTTTTCGCCAGTTAGAAGAGTTTCATTTAGAGTTGAAAACTCAAGAGTAGGTCAAGTTACTGACTATGACAAATTAATAATGAATATTGAAACCAACGGATCTGTTGTTCCCGAAGACTCTGTTGCTTATGCAGCACGAATAATAGATGAACAACTTAAGTTATTTATTAATTTTGAAGAACCTGACGATGAAGTTGTAGCGCCAGTATCTGAAGAGCCATCTCTTAATGTAAATCTTCTTCGCAAAGTAGAGGAGCTAGAGTTGTCCGTTAGATCAGCAAATTGTCTTAAAAATGATGAAATAATCTATATTGGAGACTTAGTCCAAAAAACTGAATCTGAAATGTTAAGAACTCCTAACTTTGGAAGAAAATCTCTAAACGAAATTAAGGAGATACTTTCAACAATGAATTTAGAACTTGGAATGAAAATTGAGGGTTGGCCTCCAGAAAATATCGAAGAGATTCGAAGAAAGCTTGATGACCCTTACTAATTTATAGGAAAGACTATGAGACACAATATTTCTGGAAGAAAGCTAAATCGAAAAACAAGTCATAGACTCTCTTTGCTGAAAAACCTCAGCAAATCACTCATTACTCATGAGCAAATAGAAACTACACTTCCTAAAGCAAAAGATTTAAGACCTTTTGTAGAAAAAATTCTTACTATTGGAAAAACAAATACTTTGGCTGCAAAAAGAAAAGTATATTCATTTCTTGGTGATAAAAAGCTTGTAGAAAAAGTGTTTAGTGTTCTAGGTAAAAGGTATCAAAAAAGAAATGGTGGATATGTAAGGATTTTAAAATCTGGATTTAGGTATGGAGATTCTGCACCAAAAGCAATAATTGAATTGGTTGAAAGAGATGTAAATGTTAAAGGTCTAGAGGACAAATTAAGAGAAAAAAATAGTAAAAAAGAAATTGAAAACCCAATCCCTGAGGACAATACTTCTGTTGTTGAGCCAAAAAAGCCAGATAACTCAGCTTTAAAAAAAGGCAAAGATCAAACCAAAGATGAAGCAATAGATAAAAATTCCATTAAAAAAGACAAGTAATTTTATTTTTACAACCAATTGATGGTTATCAAAAAAAAAATTAAATCATGGATAGTTTCCAGTGATTATAACAGTCATAGAATTGATTATTGGTTAAAAAAAAACATTTCTTTCGTTACATATCCAACTCTATGTAAATTATTAAGAAAAGGAATAGTTAGGGTAAACGGTAAAAGAGCCAAAAATAATACTGTTTTAAGAATTGGAGATAAAATCAATTTTACAAGAATCATTCAACAAGAACCAAGTTTTGATAGAAAAGAGAAATACAACTCAAAATTTGAAGAATTTATAAAGAAACTTGTTGTTTATAAAGACAAATTTAAAATAATATTAAATAAACCAGCTGGTTTAGCCGTCCAAGGTGGAACTAATATTAAATTAAATGTTGATATAATGCTTGATTCATTGAAGTTTAATTTAGATGAAAGACCAAAATTAGTTCACAGAATTGATAAGCAAACTTCAGGACTTTTAATGGTTGCTAGATCATTAAATTCCTCAAGATACTATGGGGAATTATTTAAAAAAAGAAAGATTGAAAAAGTTTATCTAGCTATAGTGCATGGAAAATTAAAACACAAGGATGGGAAAAATAGGTTTCAAAATTGGAAAGGAAAAAAGTTTGTCATCATTAACTTTGTATAAAGTTTTAGATCAAAATAATGAACTTTCATTTTTAGTAATAAAACCTATAACTGGAAGAAAACATCAAATAAGAGATCATTTTAACTCACTTGGAAATCAAATTTATGGAGAAACAAAATTTAAATCTTTAAACAATTCAGAATTAATTTCTAATGCAAAAGATCTACATTTGCATGCATACTCACTAAAGTTTCAAGAGCAAGATAAAAGTATAAAAAAAATTGTTGCCCCATTACCAGATTTTTTTACGGCTACCATCACTAAAAATAGATTTGAAAATGACTTAAGTAATTATGACTTAGAATTTGCCGATTCAGAGAACTTTAAATTGATCGAGAAATGATTAAAATTATAAAAGTTAATAACAATTATAGATTTCTCAAGAATAATCAAAATTTAAAAACTGAAAACGGTAATATACTATTCGTTAAAAGAAAAAAACATGCTGAATTAATCATCAAGAGTTTCTCCAACAGATAAATCAAAGGACCCTAATACATTACTTAATCTAACATTTTTTTCCTGTAATCTAAGTAAAGATGAGATTGAACAAATAAAAAAAAAATAATAGAATTACTCAATTTCGATCTTTGTTGTTTTAGATCTTTTGATGAGATCGAATTAGTTAAAACAATGGAAAAGAATTTGATCCATTTATTTGTGAATTTGAGATTTATTTGATTGTAAATTTGAAAAATCTTTCAATTGTACATTCAGTAACCTAAAACATTTGTTTTTAAATCATATTTGATAAGTGGATATTTTAAATTAACAACACTTTTTAAGCTTTCATCACTTACTAAATCGGTGATTCTAAGTTATTTTTTTGTAAATAAAAAAATCAATTATAAGACTCTATATAAATTAACAAACATAGAGTATAATTATCAGCAAAAAAGATGGGGTACTGTGGAAGAACATTTATTAATGAACGATGATTTTGTTGAAAGAATAAAAAATATTTCATTTTTTTTTAAAAATATAAGTTAATTAGTTTATAAATATCAATATAATTTATACAAGCAAATATGAGAAATATCTTAAAAAAATTAGATTCAAAGCGAAATCAAGCTATTCTTGGTGGCGGAAAGAACAGGCAGGATAGTCAACATAAAAAAGGTAAGTTGACTTCAAGGGAAAGAATAGAAATTTTATTAGACGAAGGAACATTTGAAGAATGGGACATGTTTGTTGAGCATAGATGTTCAGAGTTTGATATGGAAAAACAGAAGATTCCTGGAGATGGTGTGGTCACTGGTTACGGAACTATAAATGGAAGACTCTACATTTGTTTTCAGCCAAGATTTCACAGTTTTGGAGGATCATTGTCTGAATCACACGCCAGAAAAGATTTCAAAGATTATGGATAAGGCTTTACAAGTTGGTGCTCCTGTAATCGGACTTAACGATTCTGGAGGAGCAAGAATTCAAGAAGGAGTTGCTTCATTGGCAGGGTATGCTGAAGTATTTCAGAGGAACGTTCTATCGTCAGGTGTAATTCCTCAAATCTCTGTTATAATGGGACCTTGCGCTGGAGGAGCTGTTTATAGTCCTGCCATGACCGACTTTATTTTTATGGTAAAAGATACATCTTATATGTTCTGTAACGGTCCTGACGTCTTAAAACAGTACTCATGAGGAAGTAAGTCATGAAGAACTTGGTGGTGCTTCCACTCATACGAAAAAGTCAGGCGTAGCGGATTTAGCTTTTGATAATGATGTTGAAGCATTATTTCAACTCAGGCGGTTTATGGGTTTTTTACCATCCTCTAACAAAGAATTACCCCCTACAAGAAGATCTGAGGATCCAGTAGATAGATTGGAACAATCACTTGACACCTTAATCCAGAAAACCCAAATAAGCCATACGATATGAAAGAGTTGATAACAAAGGTAGTAGACGATAGAGATTTTTGAGACACAACCTGATTATGCTGCAAATATTATAACTGGATTTGCAAGGATGTCTGGAGCTCCGATTGGAATAGTAGCGAATCAACCAATGGTACTTGCTGGTTGCCTTGACAATAATTCTGCTCGAAAAGCAGCACGATTTGTCAGATTTTGTGACTGTTTCAACATACCAATAATAACTTTTGTTGATGTTCCGGGGTTTCTGCCTGGAACTTCTCAAGAATATAATGGCATTATTAAACACGGAGCAAAACTCTTGTTTGCATTTGCAGAAGCTACAGTTCCAAAAATAACAATTATTACAAGGAAAGCTTACGGGGGTGCTTATGATGTAATGAGCTCTAAACATTTAAGGGGTGATGTTAATTATGCATGGCCTCAGGCTGAAATAGCTGTCATGGGTCCAAAAGGAGCAGTTGAAATTATCTTCAGAGGAGAGTTAGGAGATAAAGAAAAAATTGAAAAGAAAACTAATGAGTATAGAGAAAAACTTGCTAATCCTTTTATTGCTGGAAGTAGGGGGTTCATAGACGATGTCATTATGCCTAATACAACTAGAAAAAGAATATGTAGATCACTTGAAATGCTTAAAAATAAAAAACTTAATAATCCGTGGAAAAAACACGACAATATCCCTCTTTAACATGTTGAAAAAAATTTTAATTGCCAATAGGGGCGAAATTGCATGCAGAATAATTAAAACTGCTCATAAGATGGGGATCAAAACCGTATCTATTTGCTCTGACCCAGACATAAATGCTCCTCATGTGAATATGTCAGACGAATGTGTAAGTATAGGAGGAGACACTTCCATTGATAGTTATCTTAGAATTGACAAAATTATTGATGCAATGAAAAAGTCTAATGCTGAAGCTGTACACCCTGGATACGGTTTTTTGTCAGAAAATGTGAACTTTAGAGATGAAGTAAACAAAATTGGTAAGGCTTTCATTGGCCCACCAAGTGAAGCTATATCATCTATGGGAGATAAGATTAGATCGAAAAAGATTGCAAAAGCAGCTGGAGTTTCTGTTGTACCTGGTGGCCTTGAAGTTGTTCCAGATATAAAAAGTGCAGTTAAACAGGCAAAAACAATAGGATATCCCTTGATGGTTAAGGCATCAGCAGGAGGTGGAGGGAAAGGAATGAGAGTTGCATTTAATGAAAAAGAGCTAGAAGATAATTTCAATTCTGCCATAAATGAAGCCAAGTCAAGCTTTGGTGATGAAAGAGTATTCATAGAAAAATTTATTGAATTTCCGAAACATATAGAAATTCAGGTTCTTGGAGATCAGTTTGGAAATTTTATTCATCTTGGTGAGAGGGAATGTACAATCCAAAGAAGACATCAAAAAGTTATTGAAGAAGCACCAAGTATATTTGTAACAAAGGATTTAAGAGAAAGAATGGTAAATGAAGCTATTCAATTAGCCAAAGCAGTTGGTTATTACTCTGCAGGGACTGTAGAGTTTGTTGTTGATAAAGATAAAAACTTCTATTTCCTTGAGATGAATACTAGACTCCAAGTTGAGCACCCTGTAACTGAACTAATAACTGGAGTTGATTTAGTTGAACAGATGATTCGAATTGCATCTGGAGAAAAACTTTTAATGTCGCAAGATCAAATTAAATTTGAAGGTTCAGCTTTGGAATGCAGAATTTATGCTGAGGACTCTTCTAAAAACTTTCTTCCTTCTATCGGAAGGTTGACAAGATATATTGAACCATCAGGAAAAAATACAAGGGTTGATTCTGGTGTTGTCGAAGGATCAGAAATTAGTATGTACTATGATCCAATGATTTCTAAATTATGCGCTTATTCTAACAATAGAAAACAAACAATTTTAGAAATGGTCAATGCTTTAGATAAATACTTTATTGAAGGAGTTAAAACTAATAGAGACTTTTTATCAAATATTATTCAAAAGCCAGAATTTTTGAATGGAGATTATTCCACATCATTTATTGCAGATAATTACGCTGATGGATTTGATCCATATATGACAGAAGTTAAAGACAAAACAAAATTATATGCAGTTGCAACTTTTATAAATTATAAATATCTTTTGAGAGCAGCATCTATTTCAAATCAATTGAAAGGTTTTAACAAAACTGTTGATAATAATTGGTACGTTATTGACAAAGAAAATAAATCTAACGTTGCAATTTCATTCAATAATTTTAATAAAAGTTATGATATCTACGTAGATAAAAAATATCTTAACCTTAAAAGCAATTGGAAAATAGGTTATCCATTATTTTCAGCAATAATTGATAATAGTTTGTTGTACTTTAGTATAAAAAGAAATGGCCCTAAATTTTCAATAAATCACAAAGGTGCAATACACGATATTCTTGTACTTTCAAATAGACATTCAGAATTAAATAATTTTATGATACCAAGAAAGAAAGAAGATAATTCCAAATATTTAATGGCTCCTATGCCAGGATTATTAGTATCAATTCTTGTTAAAGAAAATCAAGAAATAGAAGAAAATCAACCATTAGCTGTTATAGAAGCTATGAAAATGGAAAATATTATTAAATCAGAAAAAAAAACAAAGATAAAAAAAATAAATTGTTCTGAAGGAGATAGTCTTGAAGTTGACCAAATAATCCTGGAATTTGAATAAACTCATGCGGTCGTGGCGGAACTGGTAGACGCGCAACGTTGAGGTCGTTGTAGGCTTAATTGCCTGTGGAAGTTCGAGTCTTCTCGACCGCACCAGCTAGCGACATTAAAATTATGAAATATATATATAAACATGGAAATCAATATTGGTATCAAAGAGCTGTCCCTTCCAAACTTTCAAATTTATTAGGAAGAAAAACACTCAAAGTCTCATTAAAAACAAATAAAGTTCCAACAGCAATTAAAAGAGCAAAACTTCAAGCGTTGGAACATAAAAAAATGTTTAAAATTGCTGAAAATAGTTTGAATAAATATTTTAAAAACTTCTTCAATAATAATGAATTTGATTCACAAAAATATACACTTAGCTTTATTGACGATTTTGATGACTTAGTTAATAAATTAATTTTTAGTAAAAAAGACTTAATAAATCTTTTAAAAAATAAAAAGCTTAGCAATGTCACTAATATTTCTATTGAAAGAATTCTTTTAGATAATAGTTCAACCGAAGAAATGTCTTTAAGTTTGCTTATTGATGAATATCTAGAAGCCATAAATGTTTTAAATGATAAGAAAAAGCTATATTCAATAAAAAAATCACTTTCACTTCTGATCGAGATTTGCGGAGACAAACCAATAGATTCATACAATATTAATGATGCCAACTCTTTTAAAAACTATTTCATTAAAATAAATAAAATTTCTACTGGTAAAAGAAATCAGTCCAATTTGCAAAACTTCTTTTCAGTAATTTTCCAAAAATATTTAATAGATAAAAAAAACCCATTTGCTGGCCTTAAATGGCCAAATATAATTGTCAAAGTTAGTCATCAAAAGTTCTCAGATGAAGAATTAATTAGAATAAAAGATTTTTGTGTAAAAGAGAATTCCTTCACAAGTTGTATAATTGGCATAATGTTTGAGACAGGGTGTTCATATTCTGAAATTATTGGTTTGGAATCAGAGGATGTTGATCTAAATAAATATAATCCATATATTGTAATTAGATCAAACTCTTTTAGGCAGATTAAGAATATATATAGAAGAAGAATAATACCTTTGGTTGGCATTTCATTAAGTAAAATTCAAAAAAATTATCAAATTAATAACAAAGGCTTCTTATTTAAAGATTATTCTAGATTCCCTTGAACTATTAAAGTTTAAGTTTGAAAAAAAATTAAATAATAAATTAAAAACTTTGTCAAACGGCAAAACTTCGATTTCATTTAAATATTCATTAATAGAAAGATTAAAATCAATAAACTGTCCTGAATCTGTTATTTGTGATCTCATAGGAATGGCAAAAAGGGAATCTTTCTATAGTAATGATGTAACACTTGATATAAAGTCAAGTTGGTTAGATCAAATTAAAATGTTGTAAATATTTATAGTATGCAATAATTTATATAAAATGTACTTACCTTTTAAGACTCATACTATTTTTTTTAAAGAAAAAATTATTCGACTCTTCTGTAACTGTTATTTTAACTTTTGATCCAATAAAAGTTTTTTCGAAAATTTGAATTGAAGCAAATCTTTGGCTGTTTTGGTAATTGAGTAAACTGCTTTCAGAGCTGATTTCAGATATTTTTTTCCATCCAAATTTTGGTAATTCGTTTCTGAAAAAATCGAAAACTTCTATTTGACTTTCGGTTGTTTCAAAAACTAGTCGACCTGACCAGCCTATTTTTCTCGAAATAATTATTGATTCTTCTCTTTGAAGTTTTGAATTTACAGGGGAAAAGGAATGTCAAAGAACTGAGAAAATTTAGTTCCAGGTCAGGGGTTTCCCCTTTTGGGCCTTTAACAGGTACCAGACTTTCTCCCATACAGGATGATAAAAAAAATACTAAAAGTATGTTAAGAAGGATTTTTTTAATTTGCATATTTAATAATAAAAATTTTTCTTTTATTTTCAATATTTAATATTAAATTAATATTATGAAATTATTAAGTTTTTTTTTTCTTATTTTATTTATGTCTAATGCTGATGCATCTGAAAAGGTTTTTCACGACTTCACTATAGAATCTATTTCTGGTGAGACAATAAATCTTTCTGATTATAAAAGTAAAGTGGTACTGCTTGTTAACACAGCATCTAAGTGCGGATTCACACCTCAATATTCAGGACTTCAAAAAATTTATGAAAGATATAAAGATGATGGTCTTGTTGTTTTAGGTGTTCCAACAAACGATTTTAATCAAGAATTTTCTAAAGATAGCGATGTAAAAGAATTTTGTGAGATAAGATTTGGTGTAGAATTTCCAATGTCCTCAATACAACCAATTCGTGGAGAAAATGCACATCCAATTTACAAATGGATAAAATCCAATGTCTCAGTTATTGGTCAGCCTAGATGGAATTTTCATAAATATCTGATTGGTAAGGATGGTAAAATCATTAACTGGTTTTCATCAATGACTAGTCCAACATCAGAAGGTTTAATTAATCAAATAGAGACTGCTCTATATGACTAATGTTGATTGATTCTTCGAACTCCTCACTCTTACTTATAGACGTTCAAACTAAGCTTTTCCCTAAAATTTCGGAAGCTCAACGCTTAGAAAATTCAATTTTAGATTGCCTAGAAGTTTTTTATACTCTTGATGTTCCAATATTTTTTTCTGAACAGTATCCAAAAGGACTTGGCTTTACAATTGATAAAGTACTTGAGAAATTATTATCTTATAAAGCTTATAAATTTGAAAAAACTTCCTTTTCATGTTTCCCTAATAGTTCGGAACCCAATAATGCAGGTACAACTTTTTAAAACTAAACAAGTAATCTTAATTGGGATTGAAACACATATTTGTGTTTTACAAACTGCTATGGATTTAAAAATAAAGGGCATGAGGTTTTTGTAATTTTTGAAGCTGTTGGGTCTAGAAAAGTACGATAAAGGGAAATTTTCTATAAAGCGAATGATTAACAACGGAATCCAAGTTATAACTTTTGAAATGATGTTATTTGAACTTCTTGAGAGATTCAAAAAACAAGCATTTCAAAATTTTATCGAGTCTTGTTAAGTAATCTACACTGAATAATACATTTTAAATTCAACTGGATGAGGTGTATGTTCAAATTGTAAAACCTCATCCATTTTTAAAGCAATATATGAATCAATTAAATTATCTGTAAAAACGTTTCCAGCTTTTAAGAAATCTCGATCTTTATCCAGAGAATCAAGAGCCTCTCGAAGACTACCGCATACAGTAGGAACACCTTTAAGTTCTTCCTCAGATAAAGCGTAAAGATCCTTATCCATAGCTTCACCAGGATGAATTTTATTTTTAATTCCGTCTATACCAGCCATTAACATTGAAGCAAATGTAAAATAAGGGTTACCAGATGCATCGCCAAATCTAACTTCAAATCTTGCTGCTTTTGGACTACTTACATAAGGAACCCTGCAAGCAGCTGATCTATTTCTAAATGAATAAGCTAATAGTACAGGTGCTTCGAAACCTGGTATGAGTCTTTTGTAACTATTAGTTGTCGCATTGGAAAATGCGTTAATAGCCTTAGCATGCTTTATTATTCCACCAATGTAGTAAAGACATTCGTCGGATAATCCATTATATCCATTCCCTGCAAAAACTGATTTGTTTCCTTTCCAAACCGATTGGTGGACATGCATACCTGAGCCATTATCATTGTATACAGGTTTAGGCATAAATGTCGCTGTTTTGCCATAAGCTTGCGCAACCATATGAACACAATATTTATATTTTTGTAGATCATCAGCACTTTTTATTAATGGTCCGAATTTCATTCCTAACTCGTGTTGAGAAGGTGCAACTTCGTGATGATGCTTTTCCATCTCCAAACCCATTTCTGACATTGTGGATACCATTTCTGCTCTAATATCTGTAGCAGAGTCTACAGGAGGAACAGGAAAATATCCACCTTTGTCTTTTGGTCTATGTCCCATATTTCCACCTTCCATCTCGGTTCCAGTGTTATATGCCCCTTCTTCTGAATCAATACTGTAAAAAGTATATTCCTGATTAGTTGCCCATTTGACATCATCAAAGATAAAAAATTCAGCTTCAGGACCAAAAAAAGCAGTATCACCAATACCAGATTGCTTTTAAATATTCTTCTGCTTTTTCCGGTACTTCTTGGGTCTAATTCATAGGGTTTTCCATCGTCTGGTTCAATTACATCACAAAAAAGAACAAGTTGTGGCTGAGCAGTAAAAGGGTCCATCACGGCCGTTGATGGATCTGGCTTTAAAATCATATCAGCCTTATCAATACTTTTCCAACCTGCAATGGACGAACCATCGAACATAATCCCATCTTCAAATGTACTTTCATCGATAGTTTCTACTGTTTGGGCTGTGTGCTGCCACTTTCCTTTCGTATCAGTAAATCTTAGATCAACAAATTTGACCTCTTTGTCTTTAATCATTTTCATTACTTTTGATATGTCGCTCATATTTCCTCCAAGGTGTTAATTAAAATAGTTTTGTTTATATAGCTTTTTTTCCTGTTTCACCGGTTCTAATTCGAACCGTTTCTTCAATATTTGAAATGAAAATCTTACCATCTCCAATCCTTCCAGTTTGAGCCTTTTTTTTTTATCACGTCTATCACGTCATCTATAAGCTCATCAGATATTACTTTATCTCAATTTTAATTTTAGGTAAGAAGTCAATAGCGCGTACTCGGCACCTCGGTACAGTTCAGTGTGACCCTTTGTCTTCCGTAGCCTTTACCTCCGAAACGGTCAGACCTAATACACCAATTTTATTGAGTTCGTCTTTAACTTCATCTAACTTAAAAGGTTTGATTATAGCTTCAATTTTTTTCATATTACAATGAAGCAAGAATCATGCCACAATTAAAAAACCCAGAGATTCCGAGGCGCCTTAATATTAGATAAATTCGAATTGCTTAAATTTTAATCATAAAAAAGTTTAATTTCTACTCATTCAAAGTCTTTAAGGGCAAACAATAAATTTTCTATAGGTTTTCAAAAGAACTAGCATAGGAAACTCTCAAAAACCCTCCCCATTTTTTCCAAATGAGGAACCTGGAACAGTTGCTATGAATTTTTTTTCAAGTAAATATTTAGAAATTTCAACCGAATTCATGTTTTCTTTTTTTATTTTTGGAAAGACATAAAATGCACCGCCAGGTTGTTTACATTGAATATTCTCAATTTTGTTTAACTCACTAACTAAAAAATTTCTTCTTTTCTTAAATTCTATTATCATATCATCAACAGGTTTTTGATCTCCAGTTAACTTATTCCAGCAACCGTGCCGAATTTACGCAAGAATGAGAATTTATTGCTAATTTTTCTGCGAAACCAAAAATTTCCTTTTGGATAAATTCCAAAGCCAAGCCTCCAGCCTGTCATTGAATAGTTTTTGACCAACCGTCGAGTACAATAACTCTATCCCTAATTTCTTTAAACTTTAAAGGTGAAATATGTTTATGATTATCAAATAAAATTCTACTGTATATTTCATCTGAAAGTATAAACTTTTGGAAATTTTAATAAACTCCGCTAATTTAATTAATTCTACTTGAGAAACAATAAACCCCACCTGTCGGGTTTGCAGGGAATTTAAAATAATTAGCTTTTGTTTTATTGTTAATTAAAGGAATTAGCTCATCTGCATCAAAGGAAAATTGTTTTCCATTCTGTGTGGAAGTGAAACAGCTTTAGCACCAGTGTAATCTATCATAGATTTTTACATGCTATAAACCCCCGATCCGTGTGGGTTATTATTTCCGCACCGGGTTCTACCTCAACATTAACAGAGTATAAAAATATAACGGATTTGCCTCCCGGTGTTATTAATATATTTTCTTCTGGATCTACTCTACGTTATTTCTTTTGTAAAATCGTCTGCTACTGCCGTTCTTAATTTTTTAATTCCATTCGACGATGTATAGCCATGGTTTCCGTCTTTAAGGGCTTTTTATAGCAGTATTTCGACAATATTTTGTGGTGTAGGAAAATCTGGTTGGCCGATGCCAAGATTAATAACAATAATTTCCTTTTTTTTCTAATTCTTGACTTCCTTGCAAGTATAGCAAACGCAATATCACTATGTCATACATTGATTTATTTAGTCCATCCATAACCAGAATATATATAGATTATTAAATTTATGCAAATTAGATTTCTTGAGAGTAAAATTCAAATATATTAAATTATTTGTAATACTAAATTATAAAGTTAAGATTAAATTTTACAAATAATCATTGTTATTTACTATTACCATAATAAGGATTTTGTATGGCAGAGAATATACAACCTGTTGGTGAAGATATTTCTAAATCTATTGAAGATTTGGCAGAGCATGCTGGGAGGCCAGATTTCACAGTTTATAGAGCTCAACTGGATAAAGGCTCTAAACAGACGTTCGCATTTTCTACAGCACTAGCTGCTAAAAATATGTGATGGATTCTGGTTGTCCATTAGATATTTGTAATTTGTTAGCTGATGCAGCAATTAATGGTTACAAATCATTCATTAATGAAAACCCTAATGGAGACCCAATGGAGGCCTTGACGCTGCGGAGAATTTAGGATGCTTTGGACCGAATTTTCGAAAACTAATAAAAATTTTTAAAAAAAAAATATTTAGATCTTACTTGTTTTTTTTTTTTTTAATTAAAAATTGCTTTTTGATTTTTTAAAAGTTTAACAAATTTAATTTTACAATTTAAAAAGGGGAATTTATTATGGCAGAATTTGTTTTCCCCCTGAAATGGAAGCTTTGCTGAAGCCGCTGGCGATGGGGCAGGGTCCTTTTCAAGCGGCTGTTTTTCCGCTGTTTTAGGCACCCTTTCCCCAGAAGGTAGGGGCGAATGGATTTTATGCGGTGCGGATGCCCCGATAGAGGGAATATGCAGATTTAAAGGGGGAGCTCGGCAGCAAATGATCACCTCAATGGGGCATTTGATGCTGTTGGGGGGTTGAATTTATTGGGAATTTTCCGCGAATGCCTTGGAGGAATGGCGGCATTTCCCTCCCCCAAAAGGGGGGGTAATATGGAGGAGCCCCCATGGGATTTTTCCGGTGGGAAAATTGACCGGGTTTTGCCGGGCAGGGGAAACCGGACCTGACGATATGGGACCAAATCGATATGGGGCCAAAATCAAGAATGGGCCTCAAGAATGGGACCGAATGAATGGGACCCCTAAGTTGGGAAATCAAAAATGGGCCAAACAAGATAGGGCCCCCCAAGAATGGGGCCAAATCAAGAATGGGACCAATCAAAAAGGGCCAATAAATTGAATCAAGGGGAAAAGTTGGGAAAAACAAAAATGGGGCCCAAACCTTGGGGCCTCAAAAACCAACAAGTTTCTCAAAAGAAACGGGGAAAAACTATGGGAACCAAAAACCTTTTGGAGAAATTGCCAACCCAAAATAGGGAAACACCACCGATGAAATGGGCAAGGAAAGGGGAAACGTTGAGGCTAACCCAAAATATGGGGCCCACGATAAAACCTGGTTTTGGGGAACCGATGGAATGGTGATTTCAATCCACATGGGTGATGCTGGGCACATCAAGCGCCAACAAGATATGGGACCGAATCGACATGGGACCAAAAAATGCGGGGTATGCCCCGCCCCGATGACCCTAACATGGTGGGAAGTAGTTAACCTATATTTTTATCTCAAACCCTTTAGTTTTACTAAGGGTTTTATTAAATTAAAAATTTATAATATAAAAATAAAAAAATTTTTTTCAAAAACATTAATTTTTTACTAAAATAAATTTCATACTAGAGACTTTGATTTAAAAAATTTTGCTTTTAAAAATAAGATTTAAAAAAATTTATATAATATCATCTTATTTAGGTGATTTGTACTTTAAAACAAAAAAGAATTAGAAATGAATCTTCCATTATATAGTCTTTTAAATTAAAAAAATTTAAAAATAAATTTTTTTTAAAAATTTTTTTTTATTCTTTTTGGAAAATAAAAATAAAAATAATCAATTTCTTAAAAATATTTCTTATTTTATTTAAGACAAAAATCTGTTTAACAAATTTTAAAGTTTTATAATGCATTCCAATTCAAAAAAATTTTTTGAATTAAAAAAAGAAAAAAATATTAAAAAATTTTAATAACTTTTTAATAAAAATTGATAAGCATTTGAATGATGAAATTTTTTCAATTAATTTTAAAAAAAAGTTTGGAAAATTGTTAGGTTTTTAAGAAAAAAGAGCCTCTTTTAAATATATTTCTTAAAAAAAAGAAATTAAAAAAAATTTTTCATTCTTAATTTCTCTTCTGAACAATGTTTCTTTAATGAAATTTTTGAAAATCAGGAGAAAAATATACTTTTAAAAAAATAAAAACAAATTTTAAATGATTCTGAATTCTGTGAATTGTCATTTTAATTTTGACCCTTTTAAAAAACCGATGAAATTAAAATGTTAAAAAAAACTTAAAAATTTCAAATTAATTCTTTTAATTTAATCAAATTTAGATTTAAAATAAAACAAATAACTGAAAAGAAATAAAGGGAATTTAGCAACCAAAAAAAAAAGATAAATGTTCTAATTAAATTAAAAACACAGTATGAAGAAAATCCATATCCCAGGGGATATAATCATTTCCCGAAACAAAGTTTTTTGGCTTCATAAAATCTAAAAAAACTTTCTTAATCCCCAAAGACTAATTTTAAATTTTTATTTTCTGGATGTGGAACGGTCATCAGGTTGTTCAATTTCAGGGAAAAAAAATTCAAATATTGTAATTTATTTAAGTTTATCAAGCCTATCATTTGTAAAAGAACTGCTTTGAACTTGAAAAAAAAATTTAATTTTTTAATATGGATATATTAATATAATTTATTAAAAAAAAATTTGACTTTTTTAAATTTTTCTGGTTTTACATATGAAAAAAAACCCGAAGAAGGGTTAAAATTTTATTAAATCATTT
>BOXE01000009.1:0-8911 GCA_019650635.1 Alphaproteobacteria bacterium
AGAATAAATTTTTAGAGAGGAACAAAAACCTCATTTTCTGAAATAAAATTTTTTTTTTTGTGTATCAAATTCATCAAAAGATTTGAAATTAGCCCCTTCAGAAAATTTTTTTGTTAACCCTTTGTTTTCGGTAATCAAGATCAAGAAGGCATACTTTGTATTTTTTTTTTAATTTTTTCATACAAACGAAAAGATAATTCAGTTTTCCTGCCCCTTTTCGAACTCACTATAGAATATGAACTTCCCTCTTCTTCATCGTGAGTGATTTCTAAACAGTTTTTTAAGAAGTTCGTCAGCCTTTCAAGAAGATTACTTTTTCATCTGATCGGGGATCAATAAAAAGTTCGCCAATAATTCTTCTTTCTTCACATAATCAACTAAAGCATCATGTTAAAATTTTTGTCACCAAAAAAGTGCATAACTAAAAAAATTCCAAAACAAGGAACACAAAAGAAGGTAAATAAGAAAAAAATTGATCTTGGAGAAATTTTCTCAGGTTTAGGGGCACTATTTATTACTCTTACTTTACCAAACAGATGCTTCTGCCATACTTGACTTGCCCTGAGAAGATAATTTCCAAGAACCCTGAATAAATTTCAACTTCTTTATAGTTCTCAGGTTCTTTGTGTTGAAGGAACATTTGGTAGGTTTTCCCTTTATTTCATTGATCTGAGATAAGACAAAATTTTTTTGCTCAGAGGGGTAAAATTTCGGATGACTTTCTTTAAAAAATTTCCCTTAAGTTCTAGTTCTTTAAAGATAATATCATTGTATTATTTTTAAGATCTTCTAATTTAAGATTCCTAGTGTTTGTATAAAAAATCAATCCGATATTAGAGATATTTTAAAGTTGTTAAGATTTTTCTTTAGCTTTTTTTTAAAATTCTTTTTTTTCGAGGAATTTCACTCTGAATGAATTCCTTCCTGCTGAGCTTGATTGTCTAAAAAAGTCCTTCTATCATCTATGAATTTTTTATTTAAAAGATCCAATAAATCCTTTTGGGGAGCTTTTTTACTGTTTACATAATTTATTTCCCTTAAGGATTTAGATGAATTTTCTAAAGAAAGATTATTCCTTTCATCATTGGGAGATGGTATCTCTTCAATTTCATATAAATTTTTTAAATTTAAGATTTTCTAAAGCATCAATTATTGTGTTGTCAGATTTATATATTTCTATTTCTGCTTTGAGAGATTCTTTAGTTATAGACTTAAGAGATAAACCAGTTGATAAACTTTCTGGTAAAAGGATGTATCATTTTCTTCACTTCAAGTAAAGAATTTGAACTATATTGATTAGAAGGGGAAAAATAAAAATAGTTTTTTGAGTGTAGAAGACAGAAAGATTAAAATTTAAAAAAGAAAAGTTATAAAAAAGACAGATATCAGACTTATTAGATCTTTTTCCCTTTATTTATTACTTTTTGATCTGTTTTATTTATTAACATAAAAATTATTGGGAATATGAATCAAGGAAGGAAACACGGAAATTATAATGAAAATTGCCCCAAATTTCCCAAAAAAAAATTAAAAAAAAATTAGTCGTCAAAAGATGAAAGAATTATTATATTAGTTAGAGACGATAAAAGAAAGAATAAAGCAATAAATTTCAAAACAGGAAAATAAATATACTGATCAGTGGTTTAAGGATAAAAAAGAAATTAAAAAAAATTTTTGGGTATAAAGAGTTTTTCCCAAAACCGAAAAAAGTATTGAAACAATCATTGATGGCGTAAGCTATTTTTATCAAACATCAATTTCAACAGAATACAATAAGTATTCCCAAAATTTAAGAATAAGAAAAAAAAATTAAATTTTTTGATGTAAATAGATTTGTAAAAATAAAAATATTATAAAATACGTCTGTTTTCCCATCCAGAAACCATAAATATTTAGCTTTTTTTGGAAGATATAAAAGGTAGAAGAGATTTTTATATTGTGACTAAAGATTTAGAAAAAAATAAGATCATAGAAAAAAAAAAAAATTCCCTTTACGGAAGTTTAATTTGGAACAAAAATCAGCGGGGACTTTTATTTAAAAAAGATCCAAAAACATTAGTCACTAACTCGTTTTTTTTTCATGAAATGAACTAAACATAAAAAAGGGTAAACTTATTTACAAAGAAAAGGACAATCAATTTAATTTAATATTTCTTTTAAAAAACCAAAAAAACCTTTTTTTTTAAGCATCTAAAAAAAGAATCAAATGAGACAGGTTTCTTGATCTTTAAAAAGAAAAATTTTAATTTAAAGTGTTTTCTTAAAAGAAAAATAAGCATAAATATTTTATAGATGACACTCCAGAATTTTTTTTTTATTCTTAGTAAAAAGAACAATAAAAAATTATGCTCTTTTTTAAAAAATGATTTAAATAGAACTTGAAACTTAACTGGAAAATTTTTATTAATCACAAAAAAAAAGAATTAATAGAGGATTTCTTATGTTTTAAAGACTTCGTATTACTGCAAACTAGGAAAATGGCTTACCTTGCTTGATACAGGTAAATAGAAAAACCAAAAAAAAAAAATACATAGAATTAAAAGATGAAGTCTATACGGTCAGCTTAACAAACAAAAAAATTACAAGGCTTCTAGTTTGTTTTTTATTTTCAAATTTAAAACTCCCCCTTCTATATTTTCAAGATTTATATCAAAAAAAGAAAAAAAACTGAGTCAAAAGTTTTAAATCATAGGCAAAATAAATACGAAACAAAAAGAATAACTATCATTGCAAGAGATGGAACAAAAGTTCCTATTTCTTTGATTTATAAAAAAGGAATTAATTTAAAGAATGCCCCTTTATTACAATATGGATACGGATCATATGGATTGGTAATAGAACCATCTTTTAAACTTTCCTTTATGCCGTTAATTGAAGAAGGGTTTATTTTAGCCATAGCTCATATTAGAGGAGGTCAAGATTTAGGAAGAGATTGGTATGACCAGGGAAGAATGATGAATAAAATGAATACCTTTTATGATTTTATTGATTGTACAAAAAAACTTTTAAAAAAAAATATTGGCAATCAGAATAAAGTTTATGCCATGGGGGGTAGCGCAGGAGGTCTTCTAATGGGTGTGATAATAAACTTAGAGCCTAAACTCTATAAAGGTATAGTTTCTGCTGTTCCGTTTGTAGACGTTTTAACGACAATGTCTGATGAAAGTATTCCTCTAACAACCTTTGAATATAAAGAATGGGGTAACCCAAAAATAAAAAAAGAATATTTCTATATTAAAAAGTATTCCCCTTATGACAATATAGACTTTAAACACTACCCTTCGATCTTGGTAACTTCGAGCTTGTATGATTCTCAAGTTCAGTATTTTGAACCAGCAAAATATGTTCCAAAATTAAGAGAACATACTACCTCAGAAAATCCAATTCTTTTAAAAATGAATATGATTGGAGGTCATGCTGGAAAAAGTGGAAGACTATCATCTTTAAAAGAGACTGCCGAAGAATTGGGATTTCTTTAAGCTCTATCTACAAAAGATCATTAACGTATTTTCCTATAGCAAGTGATGAAGTAAGACCTGGACTTTCAATGCCTTGTAAATTAATAAAATTATCAATTCCATGATCATGTGAAGTTTGAATACTGAAATCTCTCATTGCTTCATTTGGTTTTGTTATCTTTGGTCTTATGCCTGTATAGTCAGGATGTAATTTATCTGGATTAATATCTGGCCAATACTGGGAAATTGAATTAATAAATTTATCTTTTAGTGACTCATTAAAGCTATAGTCAATATCATTAACAAATTCGACATCTGGTCCAAATCTCACGCCTCCTGCTAAATCAAAGCCAACATGAATTCCCAAACTATGTTGCCCAGAAACTGGATAAATTAAATTTGAAAAGGGAGACTTTCCAGAATATTTAAAATAATGGCCTTTCGCAAAATAGTTTTTATAAATATTTTCTTTTGGAAAAGATTCTACATTTTTAAGAGTTGCTTCATTACTTAAACCACTGCAATTAATTAGATACTTACTTTCAATTAAAAACTCTTCTTCTGCAGAACAAGAAACTAAAAACTTATCTCCTTTGCTTTTAGCTGAAATAAAAGAGGTTCTAAGAGATATCAGGCCACCAAAATGTTGTATATCTCCTTCTAGTGCAGTCACATATTCAGGAACATCAATCACTCCTGAGTTAGGAGAGTAAAGTGCTTTATGAAATATAAGACCTGGATTATGTTCTAGAACTTTCTCATTTAGCACTTTACTTATTTCAACATTGTTTTTTTTTCCTTGAATCAGAATCGCTTCTAAATTTGAAAGTTCATTTTTATTCGAAGCAATAATGTATTTTCCATATTTTTTATGATTTATTTTTTTTTCTTTGGCATATTTATAAATAAGTTTATTTCCTTCAACACAAAGTTTTGTTTTTAAAAAATTTTCTGGATAGTAAATACCAGCATGTATTACTCCAGAATTTCGAGATGAAGTTACATCCCCTGCCCTTTCATTTTTTTCTAAAACAATTGTTTCTTTTCCTGAAATTGATAATTGTCTAGCTATGCTTAATCCAATTACACCGCCACCAATTACAATTACATCAGTCATCAGTTTTATTGTTAAAAGGAATCAATAAGACTCTTCATTTTATTTCTCAGAAGAAAAATTGAAATTAAGTTTGGTAATGTGCTTGCTGCTACTGTAATCAATGCAAAGTTCCATATTATTTCAGTATCTATGTATCCACTACCAGCAATAAAAAAAGCTAAAATATAAAGAATTCTGTAATAGATTATTGAAGACTCTCCAAATAAATAGGCAGAACAGCGATCGCCATAATAAGCCCATGTGATTACTGTAGAAAAGGCAAATAATAATAATCCAATTGACACTATATACTCTCCATAACTTCCAAAAAATCCTTTATTGAATGCCTTACTTGTTAAAACAGCAGATTTTACAAGCGATTTCCCGACAAACTCATAATCTGAATCAATCTCTGAATTATTGATACTAATTTTTCCTGTGAAAGGAATACCATTTTTATTAACAGTAACTTCTTCGGCTATGGATCTATTATTTAGAATTGTTACTTTATTTTGAATTTTGCCTGAAATGACATTTAGGTCCCCTGAAAAGCTTCTCAAAGATGAATTTTCTCCAGATAAAAAATTTAAGATATCTTTACCATCTCTTTCTTCTTCTAAAGTACCATTAACGACATACATTGAAGTCCTTTCAAAACTATTATTGAATTTTTCTGTCCAAACTCCAGATGAAAGAATTACTAAACCAGTCAACGTACAAATTACAATTGTATCTATAAATGGCTCTAGAATTGATACGAACCCCTCTTCAACAGAATGTTTAGTTCTTGAAGTTGCATGTGCAATAGGAGCAGATCCCTGCCCTGCTTCATTAGAATACAAACCTCTTGCAACCCCATAAGTAAAAGCTAGTGAGAAAGATGCTCCAAGAAAACCTCCAACAACTGAAGTGCCTTCAAACACATCAAGAATGATTATTTGAAAAGAGGGAATGATATTTTCATAGTTAAATATTAAAACGCTCAATCCACCTATAAGATATACAAAAGCCATAAATGGAACTATTGAGGCCGCTATTGTTGATATTCTTTTTATACCCCCTATGATTACAAGAGCCACTAGTAAGCTCATTACAATAGAAGTCATTAAAGGATCTATTCCAAAGCTTGATTCAATGGTGCTTGAGATGTTATCTATTTGAGGCATATTTCCCGATCCAAAAGTACTTATTAAGAGAGAAAATGCAAAGATCGCTCCTAGCCACTTCATGTTTAAGCCTTTTTCCATGTACAACATTGGACCACCCGATATATCTCCGGATTTATTTTTTTCTCGATATGCATGGGACAAGGATACCTCAACAAATTTAGTGGTCATCCCAAGAAAAGCTGTAATCCACATCCAAAATAAAGCTGCTGGGCCACCTATAAAAATAGCCATTGCCACTCCGCCAATGTTCCCTGTCCCAATAGTTCCGGACAAGGCTGTACTTAAAGCTTGAAAGGGAGACGTTTGTCCCTCGATACCTTTTCCAGATGAAAATAGAATTCTCCATCCTCGTAGGAAATATTTAAATTGAGGGACTCCTAGGTATGCTGTGAAAAAAATACCTACTGAGAGCAAAAGGAAAGGAAACCAGGCAGCGCTCCCGAAGTAGCTATCAACTAAAAGAATATAGTTGTTAAGGGTTTCCAATTATTCTTCAGATCTTACTTTTGCTTCAAATTCAGTATAGCCACCAACTAATTCACCATTAACAGTAATTTGTGGAAATGTTCTTGCTGAAGGAAATTTTTCAAACATTTGTTCCCTAGTGAAATCTACATCCAGCATATATTTCTTATATTCAAAGTTTTTTTGTTTGCATAAATTTTCTGCTTTGTCGCAAAAAGGACATTGCGGTTTAGACCAAATTTCTATCATAATTAACCTCTTATTAATTCTATGACACTTCAAGCAATATCAAAAGGATTTGAGTATTACAAAAAATTTGGATTGAATTTTACTATTAAGATTCTTCCATTAATTTTTCTTTTTGGTTTTTTAGCAAGTGTTGGCTCTTCATCAAGCTTGTCAGATGGAATATCAAATTTTGATATTTTTCTGTTGTTGATAAACAATTTTTTGATATCACCCCTATTAACTATTATCGCTATTTTCATAGCCAATGACTTAATTGAAAACAATAATAGAGATGTTTTAGTTTATTACGCTATTTCATGGCAGTTTCTTTTAAAAGTTTTAATACTTTCTTTAATTTCTACCCTTTGTATTGGGATTGGCCTACTTTTATTTGTTGTCCCAGGAATATTAATAGCTGGATTACTTCTATTTGTGAATTATTTTGCAATTTTAGAAAATAAATCAGTTCTTGATTCTTTGAATCTTTCTTGGGAGAAATAAAGTTAAATTTTTTCAATGTATATTTATATGGCTGGCTTTTTTTGGTTCATTTCAATTCTAACCATCCTTTTTGTCTACAATTTCAGGTAGATATGATGAGATCGGTCAGGTTCACAAATATATACAATTATTTCAAGTAGTTTTGCAATTTATATACAAGTATGTCTTATATCTTTTCCTATTTTAGTTTTATATAAAAGACAATCATCAAATGAGGTCAAAGATAGCATCTAATTGAATTTTTCTATTTAGAGGAACCTTATTGGCTAACATAGCTTGTAGCGAGATGATTTCTTCTAGAAATAAAAAAAGTCTCTCTTCATCAAGCGCAGAAGTTATAAGTGTTTTTATCTTTTGTGTTTATATAATCATTTGATATTTTTATAAAAATATTTTGCTTTAAGAGTTCAAACGAAAGTTAAATAATCATCATTCCAAGTATCTAATATTCTTTTTTAGAAAAGCTAAATTTATCCAGAGATTCAAGAGTTTCCTTAAAAAGATCTGATAATAAATTAAACTCCTTCTCAGACATTGAGTTTAAATCATATTCTCTCGAGAGAATTTCAGAAAATAATGGATCAATCTTTGTTCCGTTAAATTCTTTTGTAATACTGTTTGTTGAATATTTATTCAAACCCAAATCTGCTTAAAATTGTTTTTCAGTCTATAGGTCTTGAAGAGAGCATAATGATATGAGAATTTTTAGAAGGCTCTTCTAGTATCTTCAATAAATAATTTTGAGCCTCTTCTTTTAAATTTTTTCTGCGCTATTAATTTTAATTATTTTTGCTTTTGAAATTAAAGAAGTTCTTGAAAACATTTATAAGCCCACGGTTTTTATCTGAATCACCTCGAAGAGAACCAATCCCGATTTTATCTTTTCATCTGGCATAATCTCAAGAAAATCTGGATTTGAATTGGCTTCAAATGATTTACAGGATTTACATTCATCACAAGAAATGAAATTTTCTTGATTAGAAGTGCATAAAATTTTCTTTATAAAGCTATTAATTATTTGATGAGTTTCTTTGAATCCTTGCATTCAAAAAAGGTATGCATGCGAGATATTTGTGAATTAAATTCTTTACAAAAAAAATCGTTTTCATTAATTTTTTTTTCTATACGGTCTCTTGCTAATTCAAAACTTCAGTTTCGCTAGAAGTTGAGTCTATTGTAAAAATGCGGTGGGATTTTCTTTAGCAAAACTTAAGATATGAATTTCTGATTCTTTCAAAAAATTTATTTCTTCTTCTTCAAATCTATCCAATTTATCTCCCTTCTGCTCTTTTAAGCCCTTCGTCAACAGGCAAATCTAAATAAATAGTCAAATCTGGTTTCGGAAAATTAAGTGGCTTTATTAATCTATCTAATTCATCTTTATTAATTTTTCTTCCTGCACCTTGATATGCATAAGTTGAATCTAAGTATCTATCAGATAAAACGTTTTTATTTTGTTTTAAAGCTGGATTTATAATTTTTCTGACATGCTCAAGTCTGTCTGCAAGAAGAAGAAAGGTTTCAGAAAGCGGATCTAACTCTATAGTTTTATCTAGAAGAATTTTTCTCAATTTTGCACCCTCTTCTGTGGCGCGGTTCTTTTGTAAAATAAATTCTATTTTTATTTAGAAAATATTTTTAAATGCTCTATCAGGGTGGATTTACCTGCTCCCTCACTTCCTTCTAAAGTAATAAACATTATTGATTTAATTGATATTTTTTACCGCTTTCAGATGATCTCATAATTAGTTGAAAATTCATGACTGCATTTATCTTTAGCTACAAAATACAAATAGTCATGCTCTTCTGGCTGAGCAGCTGCAAATATTGAGTTTTTGATGGATTAGAAATTGGGCCTGGCGGTAATCCTTTATGCATATATGTATTATATAAGGAAGAATCTTCAAATCTTTTCTTCTTTAAGTTACCATTAAAGTCCTGCAAGCCATATATAGTTGTTGAATCCATTTGAAGGAAAAATTTTTTTTTATTTA
>BOXE01000010.1:0-8217 GCA_019650635.1 Alphaproteobacteria bacterium
CCTAATAGGGCACAACATTACTTTCAATATCAAGTAATAATTAAACCTTCCCCAGATGGGATTCAAGAAAAATATTTAAAATCTCTGGAATCTCTTGGAATAGAGCCTAAAAATCATGACATAAGATTTGTTGAAGATAATTGGGAGTCGCCAACTCTTGGAGCTTGGGGAGTGGATGGGAAGTCTGGTTGGATGGATGGAAGTTACTCAATTTACCTATTTCCAACAATGCGGGGAGTTGATTGTCACCCAATACCAATTGAAATTACCTATGGTTTAGAGAGAATTGCAATGTTCTTGCAAGATAAAGAAAGTATTTGGGACCTCAACTGGAACAAAAACCTGAAATATAGTGATATCTGGCTTCAATTTGAAAAGGTCAATGCTCATATAATTTCACTGAATCTAATCCAGAAAATCTCAGAAAATTATTTGAAATATATCAAGATGAAGCAACCCTTCTAATTGAAAAGAAGCTAACTTACCCTGCACTTGATTATGTTTTAAAATGTAGTCATACTTTTAATTTGCTCGATGCTAGAGGAGTTATTTCAGTTACAGATCGTGCCCAATATATTGAAAAAATTAGGAAATTAGCAAGAGAAGTAGCATCATCTTGGGTAGAGGAAAGAGAATCTTTAAACTTTCCATTAATGAAAAATTAATATAGAAAAATTTTTTTATTGAAGGATTTGAGTGTATAAAAAGTTACACCTTTTTGAAACTTTTAGGTAGTTATTTTTTTGTTACTATCGATACAGTATAGAGAGCCTTATTAGGCTTTTTTAGTGTGAGGTAAAATGAAACTCTTCCAACAAATGTTGGTAGCAGGAGCATCTTTGAGCTTAATAGCTCCAATTGCTGCTCAGGCTTCCGATGTTGTCAATATTGAAGAAATGAAAAGCTATTCAAATAGCAACAAAACTTCTTCAGTACTTGACAGTAAAACATTCATTAACGAAGTTAGTGAAGATATTGCAGTTCTCAAAGGTCGTGTTGATGGCCTTGAGACTAGACAAAATGTTCTTGAAGCAGGTAGCTTCTCTGATACTACAACTCTAGATCAAAAAGTTGTTTTCTCTGTTGGTGCTGCTGAGCATGATCCTCAGTCATCAGGTAATACAGTACTCACCCAGCAGCAGCTGATAATAGAAATGAAGGGGTGCAGGCTCAGTATTCATACACTATGAATCTTAATTCTAGTTTTACTGGAGATGACAATCTTTATATAAGACTTAAAACTGGTAACGGTGCTGGCTGGATGGCTGAAAAGGATGAAGGTGGATACTTAAGTTCTACCAATACAGGTGCAGATGAAATTAAGGTCGACAAAATTTGGTACACATTTCCAATAGGTGAAAGACAAACCGTTTGGATTGGACCAAGGATTGAAAACTACTACATGCATGCAACTACTCCTTCATTATATAGTCCAACATTGAAGCAGTTCACTCTTGGTGGTAATGCCGCTGCTTATGGTGCTAGTACTAACTCTGGTTTAGGTTGGGCATACAAATTTGATAATGGTTTTGCTGTTAGTTCTAATGTTGTTTCAAAACAGAATGGCACTACTAACAAGGGTTTCCTAACTAAAGAAAGTGAACACAGTTGGGCTACTCAAGTTGGTTATACTCAGAATCAGTATTCTATTTCAGCCATTGTTAACATGAAGTACAATGGTTGGGAAGATGAGTATTTCTCAACTCAAACTGGTCAGTCAAGAGCTTCTGTAAGTGGAAGTCCTGCAAGTGATAGTACAAACATTGGTCTTAGAGCTTGGTTAAGACCTGAGGAGTCAGGTTCTGTAATTCCTTCTATTTCAGTTGGTTATGATACTTCTTCCATTCAGTATGGAGCTGATAATGTTGACTCAACTGATATGTGGTTCGCAGGTTTCGGATGGGCTGATATGTTCCAACCTGATGACAAGATTGGTGTAGCATTTGGTCAGCCTCAAAAAAGAGAGGATGAGACTTCTGATCCATTTGCTTGGGAAGCATATTATGCTTTCAAAGCTAATGATTACACCGAGTATAGAACAACTGTTTTTGGTGGAACAGATAGAAATGGAACAGCAAATGATGACATTTCTGGTGTAGTTTTCCAAACAACATTTAAGTTCTAACTTGATATTTTGTAAGAAGCCCTTTTCATTTAGGAGCTTCTTACAAATCCTACACATAATAAAAAACCCCTTTTAAAAGGGGTTTTTTATTGACTATTAATTTCTCTTATAAAAACTTTCTTTTAAAAGGTTTTTCCCAGTAGATTCACTCTTCAATAGATATAAAAACACTTTATACAGAGGTTTTTTACCAGCAATTTTCGCCTTCTCCAATAGGTATACAAGCACTTGAAGCGGCAGCTTCATCTGCTAATCTTTGTGCTTCATCATCTAGAACGAAATCAGCACTTAAGGGCATATCTGTGTTCCATTCCTTTAATCCACCTAAATCATTTTCTCCAGCTTTCAAAGGATAATTTTCAGTTGTTGATATCGCTAGTGCACTAGTAGCTGCAAGAAAAATTGCAATAGAGTTTTTCTTTTTCATATATTAATTTATAGTATTTTTATTTTAGTTAATGAAGAAAGAATTTTCTAATTGATGTATAAAATGATTCAAATTAACTTCCTAATCTTTTTAAAAGATTCGAATACGATTTAAAGATAAGGTCCACTTCATCTGATCTTCCATATTTAGCAAGTAATGATCTTGCAGCGGCATCTAAATCAAATAAGTATTCTCTTTCTTCAATGCTCTTAACATAGCTTTCAATCCAACCTATAAAAACTAATCTCTCACCATCAATAACTTCTTCTACTGAATGTAAATATGTACTTGGATAAATTATTATTTCACCTGCGTTTAGTTTAAACTTTTCTTCTGAGTTGAAGCTCTCAATTGATAAGAATCCTCCTTTATAGTCTTCTTTATTATTTAAGAAAATTGTAAAAGACAAGTCTGCTCTACCAGATGACATATAAGGATTATCAATATGTCTGTCCATATTTCATCCCATATTTAGATTTTGAGAAGATTGTTCCATGAATCTTCTTTGGTAAAGCGAAGCTTTTGATTATTTCATTGCTAAGGATTTTTTTTGTAATCAATTTTGAAAGACTTTTTGATAAATCTGAATCTCTCTTAAGTTGTAAATTATTTTTTACCTTGGCTGCATGTTCTCCAGCAGTTTGCTTTCCATCTTCCCAAGGCAATTCTTTGTTGTCTAAATTTTTTCTGAGGATTTTTAATTCGTCAGTATTTAATAGTTGATGAGTTAAATAATTCATTTTTGATATAAAAAATGATACAAGTTGATGTATAGAAATTATTTTTAAGAGGTCTTGTAATGAAGATGGATATAAAGTAACCATAGATACTATTATGAAAAATTGCAAAATCTAAAAAAACTACTTTATTCAGCAATAACATGTACATTTTTATTGAATGTAAATTTTCCAGTTAATTCATCAGAAAAAGAAGTCAAAGTTTATTCAGGTAGACATTACAATACTGACAGAGTTGTATTCAAAAAGTTTGCAGAAGAAACAGGAATTAAAGTTAGACTGATTGAAGCGGCAGGAATATCTTTAATTGAAAGGTTGAAGAGAGAAGGAAAGAATTCTCAAGCAGATTTAATATTGTTAGTAGATGCAGCAAGAATTACTAATGCTGCAAAAGCTGGTTTACTACAAAGTGTAGAATCTTCATCTTTAGAGAATGATGTTCCAGTTGGTCTAAAGGATAAAAATAAGGAATGGTATGCATTAACTAGAAGAGTAAGAGTTATGGTCGCCAATCCAAAAGTTGTAGACATCAGTAAGATTAAGGATTACGAAGATTTAGCTGATCCATCCTTAAAAGGTAAAGTTTGCCTAAGAAATAGAAAAAGTCCATATAATCAATCTCTTGTCGCTAATCAAATAGTTAACAAAGGTGAATCAAAAACTAAAAGTTGGTTAAACGGAATGATTTCAAATGTTTCCCAACCTTTCTTCCCTGGAGATATTTCAATAATTAGGGCAGTTTCAAAGAGAAAATGTGGAGTAGGAATAGTTAATCATTATTATGTTGCAAGAATGTTAGCAGGTGTTAATGGAAGAAGAGATGCTTTATATGCAAAACGAACATCAGTAATTACTCCAAATCCTGCACATGTAAATATTAGTGCTGGAGGTGTAGCAAAGTACGCAACAAATAAAGCTGAAGCTATAAAGCTCCTTGAATATTTAGCATCTCCAACTGGAAGCAAAGGCCTAGCAGCCCCTACTTTTGAGCATCCCTTAAAAGAGGTTAATCAAAATTCTATTGTTAAAGACTTTGGAGAATTTACCCCTGATATGGTTACCGTAGAAGATCTCGGGGATTACAACTCTCTTGCGATAAAAATGATGAAAGATGCAGGTTGGGATTGAAAATCAAGATAATTAAATAAATTATGAAATTCTAATTTTTTCGATACATACTAATAAAACAGGAGAGGTGGCTGAGTGGTCGAAAGCGAACGATTCGAAATCGTTTAATAGGTAACTATTCGTGGGTTCGAATCCCACCCTTTCCGTTTTTAAGTCCCTTTGTAGACCCGTATGGGTCTTTTACGAATTTTAAGCAACAACGGGGTTTTGAGTTTCATATAGACCCCACATTCCCAGTATATGCCAAAAATGGTGGTGGTGGATGTGGTGGTGGGTAAATTGTGTGTGGTGGTGGATATTTGTTTGACAAAGTTTGGTGGTGGTGGATATCTTAAGATCCATTGTCAATAATGGTGTGTTTCTGATTCTTCTACAAGAAATTAGGTATCATCTTCATTTGATTTTATTCTCAAAACCCCCGAATGATGATTGGGGTTTGACCTTTATTTTCTACTGGGTCATCTTTTTCCAAAACCCTTATTTTTTTTCCATCTGGGAAACATATATCCAAGATGATTCCTTGCATAAATTTTTTTTCCCCATGTTCTTTGAAGATTTTTTGGAAAATTTTATTAAATTTTCCACTTTTTAATAATTCTTTCTGCCAGTTTTTTTTTTTCTTTCATTGCTGTTCATCCTGTATTTTCTTTTTGTTTTTTTGTATTCAACATGTAGAACACCAAGACGCCATGCATCTTTTAATCCTTTTTTTCTCCTCCCATTAAGAGTTTCGCATCTGAAGGAGAATGTGACTTTTTGTTTTAAAAAATCTTTCGCCATCTGGGATTCCATTTAATCATTTTATAAACCAATAATTTTTTATTTTTTACATTGAAATTCCCCTTCTTAAGGTGTTGAAGTAGTAAAAAGGGGTTCATTGAATAAAAATTATTCTCTGGTTGTTATCATCTCCCCCTGCTATACGTGTCAAATATGACAAAAATTTGGGAAAAAAGTCTTTTTTAAAAATTTTTTAAGTCCTTTCTTTATTAAGTTTTTTAAAATTTTGTTTCTAAGGTTATTTGCAGCATCTAATAATTTGAAAGGATTAGGTTTATTAGTATCAAAATGTAAATAACCCTTAATTTTCACAAAATGATTTATATCGTTCACAGATAATTTGTACGCTCTTGTAGGTTTATTGATGTTATTTTTTGCAAAAAATCTTTCTCCTACTCTTAAACATTCTTTTTCATAATCTTCTTTAGGTATTAGATCCATTAATTCACATTGAATAAGATTAAGAATGTTTTGCACCATATCTGCAGGTTGCTCAATTGTGAAATTATATTTTTTAAAAAGTTTGTTATATTCATCATCAGGATAAAAAGAGATTATATCTTTGATAACATCGTCGTAATTTATCCCTCTATTATTTTTGTTTTCAGAAATATCTTTAGTTTGTTTTTTATATGAAATAATTTCAGGTTTTGATTTGATCCCATCTATGAGGGAAGGATCCATCGTTTATATTTTTTTTAAGAATTTCGTTGACTTTCAAATTTAAAGCCCCGAATTACTGAAAAGTTTTCTTGAATATCATCATTATCAAAATGGTATGAACTTTCATCGGAAAACATTTCTCATCTTCAATGAATTGAAGTGGGGGATACTCTTTTTTTTAGGTTCGTTATTGCAAATTCATCAGCATATTTTTAAATTTTTTGTAATTCTAAAGTTTTTTTTTTTTTTAAATAACCTTTTTTTTTCAGTAGCATTATCCAAACCCCCAAAATATATTTAATAAATCTTTTTGTGATAATAATTTTTTATTTTAAAGTAATTTTCATCTTCAGTTAAAGATTGGTCCATAAAATCACCAACCCACGACTAGGTTTGATTCAAGTTTTTTAATTCTTCTTCTAAGGTTAAATTTTTTATCCATTTAATTAACCCTTTTTTAAAAATTTTTTTTTTATTTATTTTTTTTCATCAAAAAAAACACAAAAGACACTTTAAATTTCCGCATTTCCCTCATGTCAAAATTAAGCTTAAATTTTAAAAATATAATAAGTCTTTTTCGATCTTTTTTTTTATATTCCATAAGTCTATTTGCTTGATTTTTAATTGCTATCTCTAAAAATTTCGATGACGGGCTTTCCCCGGATTGTCTAAATTCGATTTTTTAGATAAAAGTTCTTCAAAAATTTTTTTTTGTTTCATCATTTTAGATAACCTGATCTGATAAAAGTTTTAATAAATTTCTAAAAATTTTTTCTCAATAATCTGGGAAAGTTAAAAAAATTGAATCTACTTTTAAAACCTGGTTTTTCTCTGAAATTAAACATTTCATATTCATACCCTGCAACTATCACAATTAAGTCATCTCTTTATCTTCCATATATTTCAAAATAGTAGAGATTGCTTCAGGACCAAAATCGTTTTGAGATTGTTTAAAGAACAAAGACTGTATGCTTCGTCTATAAACAGAAACTCCACCAAAGGCACTTTCAAAAACCCTTTTTTCGTCTTTATGTAGTTTCTCCAATATGTTGACCTACAAAATATGATCATCTGTTTTTAAAATGTCCTTTGGATAAAATTCCTAGACTTTTAAAAATTTTTCCAACTAACCTAGCAATTCTTGTTTTCCGTCCCTGGCGGTCCATAAAAAACCATATGTTTTCCCTACAGTTTGTTTGGAGTAACCATGAGTTTTCCTCTCTTTTTGAATTTTTGAAAATTAACTAATTTTTTATCCCCTCTTTATCTGTTGAAGTCCTCATAATATCAGTTCTGATAAAAGGATCCTAGATCTTCATTGTTATCCGAAGATTTTTGAAAAGAAGAAATCCAATCTCCGGATTTTTAAATTAAATAAATCAATTCGTGAAAATTTATTTTTAATCGTTTAAATTTTTTTTGAATCCTAATTTTTTAATTTCTTTTTCAAGGAATCAATATCTACAAAATTTTAATTTCTTTTTTTTGATTTTTAAAAAATATTTTCCTCATTATCATCTTTTTTTTTTAGATCATATTATCTTTATTTGTTTTTATAAATTTTTCTCCTTTTGTTCTTTATCAATGTTCTTTTAAGTTTTTGGGAAGGGGTTTTTTTTCAAGTTGCTATCATTTCCCCAAGGATCTTCTATAGGTTCTTGTTTATTTAATTTTTTATTTAAAGTATTAAATTTTTGTTCTGTATCTTTAAATGTCTTATCAATATTGATTATTCGACTAAAATCCTCTAATGCACCTTTTAAGTCATTTAGAGCAGACTTTAAAAACTCCATTGAAATAAGTATTTCTAGATTTGATGGTTTATTTTTAATGCCTTTGTAAAAGCAAGAATAGCATCTTCATTTTGTTCTAAATATGCTCTTGTAATTCCCTAAATTTATTAAAGCTCAACATTATTAGGGTCTAATACTAACGATTTTTTATAATCAACTTTTGCACCAATAAAATCTTTAAGATTTTCTTTTGCTATTCTCTACCAAAAACGCTTTTGGCATTGATGAATTTTATTTAATGCTGCGTTGTATGCAGTAATTGCCCCTTCATGATCATTAATAATCGCTCTTTTAAATGCCAAATATAGCAACGCCCTTTTCATTATAGGATTAATAATTAAAGATCTTTCATAGTCATCTATTGCTCCCTATGATCATTTAATTTTGATTTCGCAAATGCTCTAAGAAACAATGCTTTTCAAATTGAGGATTTTCTTGCAAGATTGAACTATATTTTTCAATGCAGAAACAAAATTATTTTCTTTTATATTTTTTCTTTTGAGATCTATAAAGATTTAATCTTATCTTCTTTTTAATTTCGATACTCTCTTGATTGATTTAAAT
>BOXE01000011.1:0-7379 GCA_019650635.1 Alphaproteobacteria bacterium
AGTACGAGCAGTTATTAAAAAGGGAAATTTAAATTTTAAATGTAGACAATTACATGTCGTTAGGGAGTCAATTATCTATTATAATCCCATCTATCGAAACTCCTAGTGGACTTGCTTTTCAAACCACTTTAGATATTGCAGGAGATATGATTGACCAAAGTGATCAAAATAATATGGAAAATCATACTCTAGTCATGGATGCTCAAAATCAAAGTATAGATTATAATTACACGGTATTGACAATTGATAGTGGTGATGATTTAGTGCCAATAGACGCTGAGGATAGTATCGTTGTTACTATCTCCTTGAGCGGTGAAAATTTGGGTGAAGATTTGACATTTTCCGAATTTCAGGGGTTCCTTAGTCAGGATGCAATGATTGATTCTAATATCATCGAACTAGAAACTGAAACTAAAGTAGATATCGCCACATTGCAAAATGGAATTATGGAGCTATCGTTTACAAATGGAATTGGAATAAACGCTATGGTGAACTTTTCCATAGATGAGTTTATAAAAAATGATGAAAAATTAGACACTACTTTTGCTCTGACAAATGAGCCCTTGACAGTTCTAATTGATTTAAAAGGATATAACCTTGATCTTAATTTGGATGTAGACCCTCAAATCATAAATTATAAATCTATAATAGATATTCCTTCTGATGAGGAAATGACCCTTTCCTTTGGGCAAAGTATTGCAATCGATGTTTTGATTGATAGTCTTTCATTTTCAAGCATAAGTGGTTATGTTGATCCAGTTATGGTGAATATTGATTCAGTTAAGCAAGTCATTGAACTTCCCTCAGAGGTTAAAGATTTAAATTTTTATCAACTTCAAATGGAGTTCTCCTTTTTATCAAATATTGAATTACCAGTTGTATTAGATCTTGTACTTTCCTCATATAATGATGAAACAGGAGAATCCTTTTTCAAAAATAATTGATGGGATTAACATAATTGAAACACCAAATTTTATGATAGACGATTTACAGGATCTAATAAACATAAACCCTAATTCTTTGCTTGCATATGGAACCGCTGAAGTGGGGTCTTTGACTGAATATGGTTCAGTTTCAACTCAAGATACATTATCAGGTCGCTTGAAAGTTTTAGCTCCATTAGCTTTTGAAATAGACGATTCAAGTTCAATTAAAATTGATGCTCAATCTTTAGACCGTTTAGACACTATTGAGCAAATCAAAAGCGTTAAAGTCTTTTTAGATTATGAAAATAATTTTGAATTTGGTGCAAATGCAGTGGTTCTAGTGAGTCAAGATACAGCTAATTTTTACAATGGATTAGCGGATACATTAACTCATTTAACGATAATTCCTGATACTTCTTTGATTGATAGTTTAACTCTTGATCAAAACTCCCTTGAAATATTATACCAAAGTGGAAATTACACTAAAACTATTTTGAATATCCTTGGAAAGGAGAACGGACCTACAAGGTTCCTTTCGACAGATACCCTTAATATAAAGTTATATATGGGGGCTCAGCTTATAATTGAGCATGAGAATTAATGATGCGATCTCTTTTAAAATTTACTTTATCTTGTGTTTTTTAGAATTGAATGGTCAGATTTTCTACTCTCCAATAAATCTGGGAACAGCGGGTGGGAATTTGACTGGACATTTAGGAACCCATGTCTTAAATACAAATCCAGCGTTATTGGGTCTTGAATCAGGAGAGCAACAATCTATGACTCCTATAGATACATTTTCAATTTTATATAGAGTTCGCTTAATAGAGTCAGATGATAAAAATGAACTAAAAGATATAGAATCTAAATTGAGAAGAGATGGCATAGATCGTAACTACGAAATTGTTAAAAAAGAATCTCGATTTGTTTTAGATGCCCCCGGTTTTGAAGATTCGTTTTCTGCAGCTAATTTTACAAGAAATCTACCTTCCTCATTATCAAATTATCAAATATTAGTAGATTCAATACCTGAGATTTATTATCGGCAAAGATATGAATATAAAATACAGTTGTATGCAACGAACAAGAAAGATTCACTAAAAACATTTATAAAAAAATCAAAACCTTTTATTAAAGGCTTAAAAAGATCTGTGACACTTAATGATTCGATGTATCGCTTCGCGGTTGGGAATTTCAATTATGAACAAGAAGCACTTATTGTAAAAGATAGTATTGTAGGGCGAGGTCTTTCCCCTGACGCATTTGTTGTTAAAAATGAAATGAAATCTAGCTCAATGATAGCACCAAAAACTTTCCCTTTAACTTTTCCTGCTAATTACTCTTTAGCTTAAAAATAATCTCTTTGATGCTTCTTGGTTGAATACTTATCTTGGAGCAGATATGGTGAGCAACCTGATTTGAAGGTAAGTTTATTGGAGAGCATTCCAAATGGGGGTGTAGATGGGAAGATTGGAATTTAATAGTCTCTTTTTGATTTAACGTATAAAAATTTCGGATTATCTCTATTTAACACTACTTTTATTCTAATTTTAATTTTCCAAAGTCAATTTTCAATTTGGTTTTTGATGGCGTAAAATTTGATGAGCCAATTGATATATCTGACCTGGATTTCAGATCTTACTTTCTTAACAGCAGTACCTTTTCCTATGGGATGCCTATTGATCATGAAAGTTTACCTTTTGAGACATATATAGGTCTTGGTATTCGTGCATTCACAGGAAACTTTGCTTATTAGATTCTTTTGAAGGATCACTCATGACTAGCACTGACAGTGTTTTTATACATTATGATCAAAGATTAGTTCTTCCTGATTTGAATAGTTCTTCCGCTAGGTCAGGGTTTTGGTTTAGATTTCGGAATTTTCTTTAATGTGATGAAAGAATTTCTGGGCAGATATCATTTATAGGCTTGGGAAGTAGTTTAAAGAGTAGTGCAGAGGTTCAACATTTAAAAAAGAAATGAGGCTGTCAAATAATGATTTTGACAATTTGATTTGTCAGACGAATCTTATACTATTTTAGATTCTTTATCCTATGAGGATATCTCGATATCCTTACCTGCAAAACTTAACTTAGGAATCGATTACATTCTTTCCGATAAAATTTATTTAAAGAGTTCGATTCAACATCAAATGCAAACAAAATTTATTGGCTCTGTAAACCCGAGATTTTCTATAGGAGCAGAACTTTTTCCTAAAACAAAACTCCTGATTGGACTGGCGTTTCATATGGCGGTATTGAAAATTCAGTTTCGCAGGATTTGGTTTTGGAATTCATTTAGGAGCTTTTCACTTTAATTATGGAATCAACCAAGTTGGTGGATTGTTTAATAAAGCCAAGGACTAAATTTAGGTTTTGAAACGCGTTTAGTCTTTTTTAAAACTTGTTTTTAAAAGAGCTTAAGTAAGTTCTAAATTTTATATAGCCTTAGCGAGTACTTCATTCAACCGTTTTACGAATCCAGACGGATCTTTTAATTTACCACCTTCCTGAATAATGGCTTGTTCGAAAAGAAGTAAAGCGGCATTCTCAAATGATTTCCCTTTCTCATCGTAGCTAACTTTTTACAATTTCGTGATCAGGATTTATTTCAAGTATTGGCTTTATGTCTGGCATATCCATTTGTCCCATAGACCGCATTATTTCTTGCATTTGAGCAGTTGGATCATTTTCATCTGCAAAAATACATGATGGAGATCCACTTAAGCGGTTAGAAATCTTTACGTCTTTAACTTTTTCACCTAAAAAATCCTTAATCTTTTTGATTGTTGGTTTTAAAGTCTTTTCTTTATCCTTTTTGTTCTCTTGGTTTTTATCATCAAGCTCATCTGCAGCGCCAGACCTATTAACTGACTTTAGATCCTTTTCATCATATTTTGGAATTGAGGGAATAATTATTTCATCAATTTCGTCATCCAGTATTAGAACTTCTATTCCTTTTTCGGCATACATTTCTAATAGAGGAGACTTTCGAAGTGATGTCTCATTTTCACCAGTAATATAATATATAGATTTCTGATCTGTTTGCATCCGACTTACATAATCTTTTAAAGAAGTATATCCATCTTCAAGAGTAGATTTAAATCTTAAGAGTTCTGTAAGGCTATCTTTATTTTCAAAGTCTTGATAGACCCCCTTCTTTGAGCAAACGGCCAAATTCCTTGTAAAAAGGATCATACTTTTTCTTATCCTTTGCAAGCTCATTTAGCTTACTGATTACTTTCTTTACAGAATTGGATTTTATTTTAGCCATAATCCTGTTTTGCTGAAGTATTTCTCTACAGTTTAATGGTAGATCTGAGGAATCGATTATTCCACGGAGAAATCTTAGCCAAGATGGTAATAGCTCTTTGTCATCATCCGTAATAAACACTCGATTAACATATAATTTTACATGAGACTGGTAATCTGCACGGAATAGGTCTGGGGAAGCTTTTTGGGATGTAAAATAATATAGTAAATTCAAGATTACCCTCTGCTTTGAAGTGAATCCAGTCAGTTGGTTCATCATTATCATGAGATAATGTTTTGTAAAATTCAATGTACTCTTTCTTTTAATTCTTTTTTTGAACGGCTCCAAAAGCTTTAGCTTTATTGATTTGCTCCGTTTTTGATTGACGACTTTTCTTTTTTCCCTCTTTATCATAATCCACATCTTCGAAGGTTAAAAATATTGGAAAGTCAATATGATCAGGTATTTTGTAATTAGGTTTTCAATTTTCCATCTGCTGAAAACTTTTTCCCCCTTTCATCTTTTAGGTGAATGTAATTGTTGTCCCCTTTATTTCTTTTTCGTCCTTAGTAATTTCAAATCCAGATTTTCCATCACTAACCCATTTCCCAAACTTCTTTGGCTCCTGCTTTTTTGCTTGAAACCTCAACCTTATCAGCGACCATAAAACAGGGGTAAAACCCACACCAATGCCAATTAGATTAGAATCTTTTTCATCTCCTGTCAATTTAGATAAAAGTTTTAGTTCCTGACTTTGCAATTGTTCCAAAATTCTCTTGCAAATCTTTTACTCATCCCAATACCAGAGTCAGTAATTGTTAGCGAAGGCTTATCACCCTCAATGAATGTAATATCAACCTTAGGATCAAAATCATAGGACTTCATTTTAGAATCTGTCAAAGTGGTATATCTTAACTTGTCTAAAGCATCAGATGCATTTGATATTAATTCTCTTAAGAAGATTTCTTTTTGAGAGTATAATGAATGGATGATTAGCTGTAATAATTGATTGACTTCGGTTTGAAATGGTTGTTGTGACAACTTATACTCCTTTTAGACTTTAATTTTAATGAGAACAACAATTATACCAAATTAGTATTTTTGTCATAATGGCGTGCCAAAGACAAAATTACTTTTCAATTAAGTTTCAAGTTGGTGAGCCATCTGGCTTCCATTTACCTATCACCTCATGAACTGTATCATTTTTCATCGTTACATGGCTACTGAGTTGCCCATTTTCATACCATGTTTTGAATAATCCATGATGTCTACCATTAGAAAAGTGTTCTTCTTTTAGCTTTTGCCCTTGATCATTCCATTCAATACACTTTCCATTTAAAGCACCGTTCAAAAATAATTTTTTGCTTTTAATTTGCCCATTTTCATACCATTCTTCAAATAGGCCCTCTTTTTTAAAATTTTTAAAACTTCCTTTGAATTTTACTTTACCACTCTCATACCATTCCGTTAAAGTTCCATCCCACTCATGATCAATTATAAAACCTTTAAGTTTTTTTTTACCATTATCATAATATTGAATAGTTATTCCATTGTGAAGCTGTATTCTCATTTCAATTTAATTTAAATTATTTTTTTGATTAAACTAATTCAAAAATTACCTTAAAATGTAAGTCAATGGTAACGTACTTTTAATTAACGATTTCGAGTGACCAAGCTTTTACTTTGGTCCCTTTTGAAATATGACAATAAGCTGGTTTCAAAGTATTTGATATATCAAAGCTAAAACCATCTATAAATGAATTACTTGATATTTTTGGTTTAGCTTGCTGAAAAACCCATGGTTTATGATGAATGTGTGCCCGCTTTAGTACACCTCTATGTTCGGTAAAAAGGGTATATCTTTCTAAAAAGAAGTACTCAATAGAGTTTGGTCTTGCAGTGGATTTTTGACCAATAGCTTCGCAGGACCCTTTCAGTTTATTTTTATTATTTATCCTTCTGGATCTCCAGTAATATCTATTTCCTTGTCTTTTAACTTTGCCTATGGAATAGTGATAGGGAAGACCAAAAGCAACTGGTGCATAAATACAAGTAATTATACTTTGCGCATCCAAAGTAAAAAAGAAAACGCCTCTTTCATTGTTGTATTTAACATACGTTCTTATATTAAACTCGGGGAAGCTTGATATAAAGGGAAGGGGGAAAGCCCACCTGGGACTGACGTTTTGCATCCTGAATGGAATTACTCCAATGTATGCTTTATTTTCAAAGAGATCAATATCAAGATTTTTAGGAATGAGAGAGGCAATTATTTTCTTATCTACCTCCCAATGCATAAAAAAAAACGTTTTTTTCCATTTTTTGATCAAGAAAAAATTTTTTTTCATAATTCATTAGTTAGAAATGATAAAAATTATCCAAAAAATTTCTTTTCAATAAGATTATTTTCAATATAAAAAGTAGATTTCCTTTGAATTTTAGAGATAGACTTTGAATTAAATTTAAATTTTTTACCTACTTTTAATATATACTTTCCTTTTGAAATGGAAAGTTTTTAATTTCTTTTAAAATTTTATATTGTTTTATCCAAGAATCATAATTTACATGTCCAATGAATTGAGGGTTTTCATCTCAGCAACCTCAATTTTTCTTTTAAAACCAACAATGTTACCTTTGACCTTTTTTTTTTTCTCTTTATCCATTTCAACATTTTTTTAAATTTAAAAAAATTTCTTTTTGCATCATTTGCTCTTTTTTTTTCCATTATTACAAAAAATTTAACTATTTTAATTAATTTTTCATTTTCAAAGGATTTTTGAATTTTAAATTTTTTTTTTAAGGGTACGTGGGCAGTTAAATCAGAGATTTTTTATTTGGGCTAGGGGGAAAAGAGTATAATGTTTAAAACCTGTACCAAAAAGCCCAAGATTAGAAACCTTTATGGGGGGCTTTTTTAGCTTTTTAATATTAATTGAGATATTATGTACTTTTCTTGCTTTGAATTTAATTTTTTTAATGATTCATTTAATTTATTGTAGTTTAAATTTGTTCCCCTTTATCCCTCAGAATAAAATTTTTTAAAAAAATTTTGGGTAAAAAATTTTTTTAAAATTTTCACTTTTTTTTATGGGAAAATCATGGTTTCTGAAATCGAAAACGAAAATCAGGTAAAACCCAATTTTTTAATTCAGAAGCAGCAGTTTTATTCGCGGGGAACAACCTCTTTTATTAAAAAAAAAT
>BOXE01000012.1:0-7349 GCA_019650635.1 Alphaproteobacteria bacterium
TTTATTTTTATTGGCTTGCCAAGATCAGGACACCCTTCTGCATCAAATTATAAGTTCACACTCAAAAACCTTTGGGGCAGAAGAAAGTCATATTCTGAGTGATTTTTTAATAAAAATTTAAAAATGAAAGTTCTCTTATAAAATTTTGTTTCTAAAGAACTTTCTGATAAAAATTATGTCTTAATTTATCAATGAAATTTTATCAAAAATATAAAATTTATGATCAGGATAAAATTATAGTAGATAAAATGCCTTTTAATTTTAGATGGATTGGTTTTATCAAAATCCTTTTTCCTCAAGCTAAGATAATTCATAGTAATAGAAATCCCGCTGATAGTGCTTTTTCAATATTCAGAAATATGTTTGATAGCCCTGGTCTTGGTTGGCTTACAATCAAGATTATTTAATCAAGTATGTTAACCTCTTATAACGATCTAATGTCTTTTGGAAAGAAGAGTTGGGAGATTTTATTTATGAAAGTCACTATGAAAATTGGTGACAGAACAAGTCAATGAAACAAAAATATTTTAAAATTTTGCAATTTAGAATTTGAAGAAAATGTATTAATTATACTGATAGCAATATACCATCAAGAACAGTAAGTGTTCTGCAAGTAAGAGATAAGATTTATAAAAGTTCTGTTAACTTAAGCTGAAAAATATTACAAATACTTTCCTTTTTTAAGCAAATAAAAAAGGCCCCATAAAGGGGCCCTTTAAATAATCTCTACGATAATTAAAACGCAAAAGTAACAAGTACTTCTGTAGTTTCTGAAGTCTGACCTGCAGTATTTGCTATGCCAGTTCCCTCACTGTCTTTAAGGTTAATTGACATACCACCCATTGAGTAAGATGCTTGAACACTCTCAATTTCTTGGTCAACAGCTGAACTTGCTTTATCAGTATTGTGCTCACCATATGAAATTGAAAAGTTATCATTTACCATGAATGAAACTGCATAAATTTCAGTTTCAAGATCAGTTCCGCCTGCAGCAGAGTCATCTTCATCATTTAATTGATAACCAACTGAAGCTGGACCGAAGTTATAAACGAAACCAACTGTTGTATGATCGATTTCTTTTACTGTCTGCTTGACCTTCTGTACCCGCACCAGCTTTGATAGTTAAGCCATCTGCTACTTCGTATGATATTCCAACAGAAGATGATGAGGTAGCACTTTTAACTGTAGTGTCTGTCTCTCCATCAGTTCTATCTGTTGTAGCTGCATACCATCAGAATAACCAATGCTTATACTTGCGCCACCAACACTTGTTGAGTAACCAAAACCTTGACCTGAAGCCATTTTTGCCATGTTATGAGTAGCGATTCCGTCGTTAGCTTGTTCATAAGCCATTGGCATAAAGTCTTCTAAGCCAGCTAAACCAGGATGACCATCAGCGTCATTGTATGATAGTGTTCCCATATCTCCCATGTCAATTGTTAAAGAAGATGTATCAGACTTAGCTGTTTCTTCTCCAGACATACCATGTGATAGGGTTACAACAAAACCATTATCTAGTTCACCTGAACCAGAAGCTGATATTTCTTGGTCCATAGCGAACGCACTAGCGTTATTTTTACCCGCTTGTGTTCCGTCGTTAGTTACATAACTTAATTTAGCACCACCACTTAGTGATAAACTACCTGCAAATGCAGATGTTGCAACTAATGAACCTGCTAGAGCTGTAAGCCCTACTTTTTAATGTTCATATTGTTTCCTTGTTTATTTATTGTTTTTATCATTATTTATTAATAATAATGCTAATTAGGTAACAAATTTTAGTTTGATATCATTTAAAATGAGTAGAATTTTATTTTTTGTAGCTACTGTTGCATAATTATCACATTTTTATTCCTTTATTTGCTACATTTTATGTTATATTTAAGCATTTTTAATTAATTCTAATAGTTTAATGAATAATTTGCCAAAATTTATAATAATTCTCTTTTTATGTTGTACAGCGGATGTGGTATCTACAAGCCAGTAGATGTTAAGAAAACCAGTGTAACCTGGTACTGAAAGAGCCAGACAAAATATAGAGGAAGGTAAAGGTTTTAGGTTGTTTGATGGCCAAAGGTTAAGGGTACTACGTTTGAATTTGCAAGCTCTAATGAATTATGGAGAGCATCTTTAGACATTTTAAATTTTATGCCTTTGACTTCTGCAAATTACAGTGGGGTATTATAATTACTGACTGGTATTCAGAAGCAGGTAATTCAAACGACTCTATAAAAATTACAATTAGATTCTTAAGTAACGAAATAAGGTCAGATTCAGTTGATATAAATATTTTTATAAAAATTGTGTATCAATAAATAATTGCTCTATTAATAAAAAGAGGGCCCACTAAAAAAACAATTAACAAAAAAATTTTAACAAAAGCGGCTGTGTATAAAAACAATCAAAAGATAAAAATTTTAAGAAAAAGAATAGAAAATCTTCTCCTGACAACTAATTATAAGATAATTAAATCAATTAGTAATGAATAGATATAATTTCAAAGCTATAGAAAGTAAATGGCAAAATTTTTGGGAAAAGAATAAAACTTTTAAAGTAAAGACAGATCTAAAAAAGAAAAAATTTTATTGTCTTGAAATGTTTCCATATCCATCGGGAAAAATTCATATGGGTCATGTAAGAAATTATGCACTTGGTGACGTGCTATCCAGATATAAAACTTTAAAAGGATTATAATGTTTTACATCCAATGGGATGGGATTCATTTGGTATGCCAGCAGAAAATGCAGCAAAACAAAATAATCTTGATCCAAAAGTCTTGGACAGAAAAAAATATTCAAAACATGAAAAATCAATTAAAACAATTAGGGTTATCAATTGATTGGGATAGAGAAATATCAACATGCTCCCCAGAATATTACAAACATCAACAAAAATTTTTTTTAGAGCTTTACGACAAAGGTCTAGTTTATAGAAAAGAGAGTTATGTTAATTGGGATCCAGTAGATAAAACAGTTCTAGCAAATGAACAAGTTATTGATGGCAAAGGTTGGAGATCAGGAGCTAGCTGTTGAAAGAAAAAAATTAAATCAATGGTTTTTTAATATTTCAAAATTTTCTGAAGATCTCTTAAAAGACTTAGATAATCTTGAAAATTGGCCCTTAAAAGTAAAAACAATGCAAAAAAACTGGATTGGGAAATCTTTTGGTTGTGAGATAGATTTTCAGATTGAAGGTTCTAAGGATATCAAGTCTATTAAATGCTTTACCACAAGGCCTGACACCCTTTTTGGATTTTCATTTCTAGCCCTGTCTGTTGACCATGAAATTTCTAAATTCTATCAAAAGAATAAGGATTTTATTAAATTTAAACAGGAATGTTCAAAGACTGGTACTACTGAGGAAGCTATTGCAGTAGGGGAAAAATTGGATTTAAAACTGAACTTAAAGCAATTAATCCATTAAATCTGAACAAAAGTTCCAGTATATTTTGCAAATTTTGTTTTAATGGATTATGGGTTCGGTGCTGTTTTTGGCTGTCCAGCTCATGATCAAAGAGATTTTGATTTTGCAAAAAAATATAATCTTGAAATTAAAACAGTTGTTCGACCAAATGATCAAAATGATACTTTTAAAGTTGTGCATGAAGCTTATCCTGGTCCTGGAGTTCTAATTAACTCAGATTTTCTTAATGGTTTGACTGCACCAGAAAAGTCTGTTCTTGAAACAATTAAAATTTTAGAGAACAAAAATTTAGGTAAAAGAAAAACAAACTTTAGATTAAAAGATTGGGGTATTTCAAGACAAAGATATTGGGGTTTGCCCAATCCCAATGCATATGATGAGAATGATAATCCATATCCAATACCCAAATCAAAAGTTACCTGTAAAGCTTCCAGAAAATATAGACATTAATTTTAAAGGTAATCCACTCAATAATCAAAATGATTGGAGAGAAATAATTATTGATGGAAAAAAATTGTTAAGAGAAACGGATACTCTTGATACTTTCGTTTGCTCATCTTGGTATTACTTAAGATTTTGTTCTCCAAACGAAATTGGGTATGGATTTAAAAAAGAGGATATTGATTATTGGATGCCAGTTGATCAATATATTGGTGGTGTTGAACACGCGATTTTACATTTACTTTATTCAAGTTTTTTTATGCAGGGCATTGTCATATGATAATGATAAATTAATATATCGGAACCATTCGATGGTCTATTTACCAAGGAATGGTCTGTCACGAAACTTATAAAGATCCAGATAATAATTGGATAAGTCCTGAGGAAATTGAAAGCATAGATGGCAAGAAGTATCTTAAGAAAGATAAATCAAAAATAATTACAGTCGGACCTTCAGAGTCTATGTCAAAATCAAAAAAAAATACAGTTGATCCAGAAAATATTATTTCTAATTATGGAGCTGACTCTGCAAGGCTGTTTATTCTATCCGATAGTCCACCAGAAAAAGATGTTCAGTGGTCTGAGGAGGGTATTGTATCGTCTTTTAAATTTATTCAAAAACTTTGGAGGTTGAATGAAAAAATCTTAGAAGAAATTAACAAAAATCACAGCACAGATTTTGATGATCAAATTACAAAATACACTAATAAGTATTTAAAGAAAGTTCACGATAACCTTGAGAGTTTTAGTTATAATAAAATAATTGCAAATTTATATGAAATGTATTCTTTTTTAAACAAAGAAATAGAAAAAACTTATTCTAAACACACATTAGTCGAGAATTATCAAAAAATTTTAATTGTTATGACACCAATTCTTCCTCATTTTGCCAATGAGTGTTTGAGTATTATAAAAGCAAAAAATTTTACATGGCCAGAATACAATATCTCAATGTTAAAAGAGGAAACAATTAATATTGTTATACAAATAAATGGAAAAAAAAGAGGTTTAATACAATCAAAACCTAATATTTCTGAGGAAAAACTATTTGAAATAATTAAGAATGATGAGAAAATAATCAAATATTTTGATCAAAAAAATATAAAAAAAAAGATCTATATTAAGGATAAAATTTTGAACATAATTACTTAAATGCTTAAGAAAATTTTTTTTATAATCTTGTTATTAAATTTATTAAATCATTGTGAATATAAACCAGTTTATTCAAACCAAAATAAAGTAAATTATAAGATAATTGTAACAAGTTTTAATGGTGACAAAGAAATAAATAATTTAATCGCTTCAACCATTAAAAGAAATAATAATGAAAGTTCTAACAAAACTTTGAATATTAGTTTTGACACTAAATATACAAAGAATATTTTAGCTAAAAATGCTGCTGGAACAGTAACTGATTACCAGGCTAATGTGATTACAAAATTTACTATACAGAAAGAAAATAGCTCTGAAAATTTTTCAATTAATGAAAAATTTAATTTCAAAAAAATGACTGATGAGTATGAAGAAAAAAATTATGAGCGAACTATTAAAAAAAATCTTGCCAATTCAATTTCTCAAAAACTGATACTTAAGTTAAGTGTAAATTAATGATTTTAAAGTCGTTTGAGCTTGATAAAATTGCAAAAGATACAATATTCCACTTAATATACGGCAAAAATGAGGGCTTAAAATCTGAGTGTATAAATGAAATTTTAAAAAGAAATAATGCAAGAGTTTTTAATTATGATGAAATCCAGATTAAAGATGAAGAAGAATCTTTCTATGAAAATATACTATCTGGTTCACTATTTGAAAGCAGTAAAATCATATTGATAAATAGAGCATCAGATAAAATTTATAATGTTATTTTAGATTTAATTGATAGAAATATAAATAATATAAAAATTATAATAAACGCTGTACACTCTTGATACGAAATCAAAATTAAGATCACTTTTTGAAAAAAATAAAGATTTAATTTGTATACCCACATATCCAGATAATAATGATACTCTCTCGAGATTAGCTGCAACTTTATTTAGAGAAGAAAATATTTCAATATCACAACAAAATATAAACCTGATTGTTGAAAAATGCAATGGAGATAGGAAAAATTTAAAAAGTGAATTTGAAAAAATAAAAAATTTTGCAAAAAATAAAAAAAAAATATCAAACAAAGAAATTTTAAAGATAATTAATTTAGCTGAAAACTATAAATTATCAGAATTAATAGATAATTGTTTAACAAAAGATAAAAAGAAGATAATTAATATTCTTAATGATAACAATTATAGTGCAGAGGAAAGTATAACTATTTTAAGAACTTTTTTATTAAAAGCAAAAAGAATTCTTAAGCTCGCAATAGAACTTCAAAAAAATAATGACATTAACAAGACAGTAAATTCAGCTAGACCGCCAATTTTTTGGAAGGATAAAGAAGTTGTAAAAATTCAGCTTAAAAAATGGAAGCCTAAAGAAATAAAAGAACTTATCAAAAATATTAATAATGTTGAGCTTGAGATTAAGAAAAATTATAATAATTCAATGCTTATTGTTACTGACTTTATTTTAGAGAAAAGTCATTAAGAAATTAATAATTAGATTTAATAATATCTATTATTTTATTTAATTGCTCAATATCATGATATACAAAAGTAATTGTTCCTTTATTCTTTTTATTATTTTTTATAGAAACATTTAAACCAATTTTTTCAGCAATTGATTTTTCAAGGTTTTGGATATTTGGATCTGTAGATTTAACATAAGAACCTTTTTTCTTCTTAAAAATTTTGACAAAATTTTCTGATTGGCGAACAGAGAGTTTTTTTTCAATAATCTTTTGTGCAACAAAACTTGCATTTTCAAGACCAACCAATATCTTCGCGTGACCAGGAGATAACTTTTTAGTTTCGATATAAGTCAACACATCACTAGGTAGAGTTAATATTCTTAAGCAATTTGTGATATAACTTCTACTTTTTCCAATAAATTTTGATACTTTTTCTTGATCATAAGAAAAATCATTTATTAATCTTTGGTAACCTTGTGCTTCTTCTAGTGGGTTAAGGTCATTTCTTTGAACATTTTCAACAATTGCGAACTCTAAAGATTTTAAATCATCAGCTTCGGTAACAACCACTGGCACTTCATGTAGGCCAGCTCTTTGTGCTGCAAGCCAACGTCTTTCTCCAGCTATGATTTCATACTTTGAATCTTCATCAGATTTTCTAACGATAATTGGTTGAATAATACCTCTTTCTTTTATTGATTTTTCTAGATCATTCAAACTATCCTCATCAAAAATTTTTCTAGGTTGAAATTTATTTGGATTAAGATCACCAATAGACAATTTATTTGTGTTTTTCTCAATCTTAGTTTCACCTATTAATGATGATAATCCTCTACCCAATCCTTTTTTGATCTTATTCACTAAGCTGCACTCCCTACTTGATTTTCTTGATTAATAAATTCATCTGTAAAACTAT